>CAZHUU010000219.1:0-4789 GCA_964535335.1 uncultured Mycobacterium sp. | reverse complement strand
AGCGCAGGAACCCCTCCTTGTCGGCGTCGAGGATCGCCGCGCGCGAGACTTCCGGCAGGTCGAGGCCCTCGCGCAGCAGGTTGATGCCGACGAGCACGTCGTACTCGCCGAGCCGCAACTGACGCAGCAGTTCGACGCGGCGCAGCGTGTCGACCTCGGAGTGCAGGTAGCGCACCCGGATGCCCATCTCCAGCAGATAGTCGGTGAGGTCCTCGGCCATCTTCTTGGTCAGGGTGGTGACCAGTACCCGCTCGTCGCGCTCGGCGCGGGCGCGGATCTCGCCGATCAGGTCATCGATCTGACCCTTGGTGGGCTTGACCACGACCTTCGGGTCCACCAGACCGGTCGGGCGGATCACCTGCTCGACGAACTCGCCGCCGGTCTGGGCCAGCTCGTAGGGCCCGGGCGTGGCCGACAGGTACACCGTCTGCCCGATCCGGCTCGCGAACTCCTCCCAGGTCAGCGGCCGGTTGTCGACCGCGGAGGGCAACCGGAACCCGTACTCGACGAGATTGCGCTTGCGGGACATGTCGCCCTCGTACATGCCGCCGATCTGCGGAACGGTGACGTGGGATTCGTCGATGACCATCAGGAAGTCTTCGGGGAAGTAGTCCAGCAGCGTCGCCGGCGCCGAGCCGGCCGGCCTGCCGTCGATATGCCGCGAGTAGTTCTCGATCCCGGAACAAAAGCCGACCTGACGCATCATCTCGATGTCGTAGTTGGTGCGCATCCGCAGCCGCTGGGCCTCCAGCAGCTTGCCCTGTCGCTCCAGGTCGGCCAGCCGCTCGGCCAGTTCCTCCTCGATGGTGGAGATCGCCTGCGACATCCGCTCCGGGCCGGCCACATAGTGGGTGGCCGGGAAGATCCGCAACGAGTCCACCTTGCGCACCACGTCCCCGGTCAGGGGATGCAGGTAGTACAGCGCCTCGATCTCGTCGCCGAAGTACTCGATGCGGACGGCGAGTTCCTCATACGACGGGATGATCTCCACCGTGTCGCCCCGCACCCGGAACGAGCCGCGGGTGAAGGAGAGGTCGTTGCGGGAGTACTGCACGTCGACCAGCAGTCGGAGCAGCCCGTCGCGCGGCACCTCGGTGCCGACCCGCAGTTCCACCGAGCGGTCGAGATAGGACTGCGGTGTGCCCAGGCCGTAGATGCACGACACCGAGGCCACCACGACGACGTCACGCCGTGACAGCAGGCTCGAGGTCGCCGAATGGCGCAGCCGCTCGACGTCGTCGTTGATCGAGCTGTCCTTCTCGATGTAGGTGTCGGTCTGGGCGATGTACGCCTCGGGCTGGTAGTAGTCGTAGTAGCTTACGAAGTATTCGACCGCGTTGTGCGGCAACATCTCTCGCAGCTCATTGGCCAGCTGGGCGGCCAGCGTCTTGTTGGGCGCCATCACCAGGGTGGGCCGCTGCAACCGCTCGATGAGCCAGGCCGTCGTCGCGGACTTCCCGGTTCCGGTGGCGCCGAGGAGCACCACGTCGCGCTCCCCCGCCTTGATCCGGCGTTCGAGTTCCTCGATGGCCGCGGGCTGGTCACCGGCCGGCTGGTGCGGGCTGACCACCTCGAACCGGGCGCCGGAGCGCACCACGTCCTCGACCGCGCGGTACTCCGAGTGCGCAAGCACGGGATGTTCGGTAGCGAATGCCATGACCACAGGTTAAGCGCGGCCGCCGACACATTCATTCCTCGCCCGTTCCCGGGCCGCCGCCACGGCACTAGGCTCACTGGGGTGCCAGAGCCTGTCCGTATCGCGCTTCGCCTGTTGGGCCTGGTGCTGGTGCTGGCCGGCCTCACCTGTCTGGTGCTGATCGTCTGGCCGGGGCCGGCGCGGATCGCCGACATCCTGGGCGTCACCTGTGCGAACGACCGTCGCGGCACGTCCTACCAGTGTGACTGGCTGGATGCCGTCGACCTGCTGTGGACGGGATGCTGGGTTGCGCTGGCGGCGGGGATCGTGCTGCGCATCGTCACCCGGCCCAAGGGCAAGGGGCCGATGACGATCGACCTCAGGCGTCTTCGCCGGCCGTGACCGAGCACCTCCACCCGCCCAAGCGGGAGACGTTCAACCTGGTCGACCGGACCAACACCGACAACAAGGGCATCGTGCGGACCGTCGAGGTGTACACCGTGCGGCCGTGGGGGCTGTACATGGCCCGCCCCACGCCGGGCCGGGCGCAGTTCCACTACCTGGAGTCATGGCTGCTGCCGTCGTTGGGGCTGCGGGCCAACGTCTTCCACTTCAACCGCGGATACGAGCGGGACCAGGACCACTACCTCGACATCGGCGACATCACACCAGGTCAGGACGTCTGGCAGACCGAGGACCACTACCTGGACCTGGTGGTCCGCACCGGCGAGCGGACCGAGTTGGTCGACACCGACGAACTCCTCGACGCCCATCGCCACGGCCTGCTCAGCACCGCGACCGCCGAGGCGGCCGTCCAGCGGGCGGTGGCCACCGCCCAGGGCCTGGCGCGCCACGACCACGATCTCGACGCCTGGCTGGCGAGCCAGGGTATGCCGGTGACCTGGCGCGGTTCCGGGAACTGAACGGGCGTCGACAGCGAAAGGTAGTCTGGCTACCCATGAGCCCCATCAAGCGTTGTTGGCTGGGTGTGGCGGCGGGAGCGCTCGTCGTGGCGGGATCGCAGTCAATCGCGAGCCCGGCCCAGGCCGACCCCGCCGTGCCGTCCCCGTCCCCGTCCCCGGCGTCGACCTCGCAGCCCGCCGCCGACGTGCTGCAGCACAACGTGACCTACCGGGCCCGCGCCGACGGCACTTCCCGCGGCGCCGTGGTCGCCTACAAGATCGACGACAACAACATCAACAGCGATCAGCCGACCCTGCTGCCGGGAATGACGTTCGAGGTCAACACCGTTCTCGACGACCCCAAAAAGGCGGGGATGGAGATTTCCATCCAGTGGCCGTACGGCTCGAACCTGCACTGCGAGATCCTGGTGGACGACCAGATCGTGGCGCAGGCCGACCAGTTCATCGCGCCGCGGCTGCTGCACCCCAAGAACGACCCGCTGTACGGCACGCTGCAGTGCGGCGCGCCGCTGGACACCTCACCCCCGGTCGCCGCGCAGACCACCTGAGTGGGTGTGCCTCAAGGGCGCCAGCCGCTGGTGTCCGCCCACGCCCAGGCCCGCCGGTACGAATCGAGGAACCACGGTTCCTTGGCCTCGGCGTAACCGGATGGGTCGGGGTGCCGGGCGGCGTCCCGCTTGACGGCCAGATACTCCTCCTGCACCGCCGGATTGGCGTTCAGCCAGTCGACGAACAACAGCGCGAACTGCTGATTCGGCCGGCCGGCCACCCTGATGTGGACGTTGGTCGGGCGGCCCGGATCCGCTGAGGCGTGGAACCGCTTGTGCCACAACGCATTATCGGCACCGTGGTCGAAGCGGCCGTCGGCGCTGCGGGCATCGGGCTTCGGCACGTCGGAGGTGATCGCGTCGACGCGGGGGTAGCCCGCCCGCAACAGATCCTCGGCGAGTTCGTCGGCGACATCGAGCGACTCCACGGTCACCTGGACGTCGATCACGTCCTTGGCATCCATCCCGGGAACCGCGGTGGAGCCGATGTGGTCGATCCGCTGCGCACGATGCCCGCAGGTGGTGTTGAGCCGGTTGACGATGCGGCGGGCCTGTTCCGGCCAGGTCGGGTTGGCGGGAACCGGCGCCGACGGGTGCGGTGCGGGCGTGCGCGTGGCGACGTTGTGCGCGAACGGCAGGATGCGCTGATACCAGAGGTCACGGGCCTGCTCGACGAGCCGGCCCGCCGAGCCGGAGTTGTCCAGCCACACGTCGGCCACCGCACGGCGCTGCTCCTCGGTGGCCTGGGCGGCGATCCGCGCCCGGGCATCGGCCTCGGAGAATCCGCGGTATTCGATGAGCCGCCGCACCCGCACCTCGGGATCGGCGTTGACGATCACCACCAGCGGGAACATCGGCGCCATCTGGGATTCGACGAGCAGCGGGATGTCCTCGACGATCACGGCATCCTCGCCCGCGGCGGCGATCAGATCCGAACGCCGGTGCGCCACCAGCGGATGCACGATGCCATTCAGCGTCTGGCGCTTCTCCTCGTCACTGAACGCGATCGCGGCCAACGCCGGGCGGTCCAGGGCGCCGTCGGCGGTGAGGATGTGCGACCCGAACGCGTCGACGAGCTTGGCCAGCCCCTCGGTACCGGGCTCGACGACCTCGCGGGAGATCACGTCCCCGTCGACGACGATGCCCCCGCACTGCGAGAAGGTGGCCGACACCGTCGACTTTCCGGCGCCGATCCCCCCGGTCAGACCGATGCGAAGCATCATTCACTCCTCAGAAACGAAATCGCGCAGGAAGCCCGGGGACTTCCTGCGCGATTCCAATCTCGACGGCTGGTGGTTAGGCGTTGCCTGCCAGCTTCTCCCGCAGCGCCGCGAGTTGAGCATCGCTGGCCAGCGAACCGCCGGCCGACTCCTCGGACCCCGAGGACGACGAACTCGACGACGCGCCGTTGCCGGCGGGCCGCTCGGCGGCTTCGGCCTCGGCCTTGGCGAACTTCTCCATCTGCGTGGTGTGCATCTTGTGCCGGCGCTCGGCCTCGGCGTAGCGGGCCTCCCACTCGGTGCGCTGCTTGTCGAAACCGTCCAGCCACTCGTTGGTCTCGGCGTCGAAGCCCTCGGGGAAGATGTAGTTGCCGGCCTCGTCGTAGCTGTCGGCCATGCCGTACTTGCTGGGGTCGAACTCTTCGGTGTAGTCCTCGTTGGCCTGCTTGAGGCTCAGCGAGA
>CAZHUU010000218.1:0-4801 GCA_964535335.1 uncultured Mycobacterium sp. | reverse complement strand
GCCGGTGAGCTGCCTACCCGGGCCGTCGGCGGTCACCACTGCGCTGGCCGTGTCCGGGCTGCCTTCGGACCGGTTCTGCTTCGAGGGTTTCGCGCCCCGCAAGCAGTCCGCCCGGCGCAGCTGGCTGGCGTCGCTGGCGGCCGAGTCGCGCACCTGCGTGTTCTTCGAATCGCCACGCCGCCTGGGCGAGTGCCTGCGCGACGCCGTGGCCGAGCTCGGCGACGACCGCCGCGCCGTGGTGTGCCGCGAGCTCACCAAGGTGCACGAGGAGGTGCGGCGCGGGTCGCTGGCCGAGCTGGCGGAGTGGGCCGCCGACGGTGTCCTGGGGGAGGTCACCGTGGTACTGGCCGGCGCCCGGCCGAGTGCGGATCTGCCCGCGCTGATCGCCGCGGTCGACGAACTGGTCACCGGCGGCATGCGGGTCAAGGACGCCTGCGCTCGGGTGGTCGACGCACACCCCGGTGCGCCGTCGCGGCGGGAACTCTACGACGCGGTGCTGCGGGCCCGGACTGGTGACCCGGAGCGCGGCGGCGCCGGGACCTGATCGGGCTGACCGACGATCGGTGCCGCCTTGTGCAGACACTCCTGCCACTCCGCGGCCGGATCGGAGTCGGCGGTGATGCCACCGCCGACGCCCAGGACCGCGCCGCCGTGCGCATCGAACTCCACCGTGCGGATCGCCACGTTGAGCTCACAGCCGGCGACCGGCGAGGCCAATCCGATGGTGCCGCAATACACGCCGCGCCGCCGCGGCTCCCACTGCGAGAGAAGTTGCCGTGCGCGCAGTTTCGGGGTTCCGGTGACGGATGCCGGCGGGAAGCAGGCGGCCAGCACCGCCGAGCTCGGCACGGTAGTGGGCACCCGGGCGGCCACCGTCGAGACCAGATGCCACACCCCCGGCGCGGGACGCACCACCAGCAGTTCGGGAACCGTGACGGTGCCGACGTCGGCGATGCGCCCCAGGTCGTTGCGGACGAGGTCGACGATCATGATGTTCTCGGCGACATCCTTGACCGATGCCCGCAGATCGGCGGGTGCGGTGTGCAACGGCGCCGTGCCCTTGATGGGACTGGACGTCACGTCGTCGCCGAGACGGCGCAGGAACAACTCCGGCGATAGCGACGCCACCGCGCCCCAGTCGCCGGCCAGGTACGCCCCGCGCTCCGGTGCGGTGCGGGCCACCGCATCGACGAAGAAGTCCAGTGCCGAACCGTGCACCGTGCCGGTGAACTGCGTGCACACGCAGGCCTGGTAGATCTCACCGGCACCGATGGCGTCCAGGCACGACCGCACGCCGCATTGGTGTTGCCGATAATCCGCTGCGATCCAGTCGATTTCGCATTCACGCCGAGGTGGAGTCGTAGACAGCGCTGCGGTGATCCAGTCGGGAAGCATTGCGCCGGTGAGGCTCTCGTACCACCAGCAGCCGGTGCGGTCCAGACGAAGCACGCAGTCGGTCCAGCCGCCGGCGGCCTCGGGCACCCGCGACGGGCGTCCGTCGGCGCCGGGGTCGGGATAGGACAGGTATCCGATCCACCCGCCGCCGATCGCATCGCGGCGATCTCCCGGCACCCCGCCGAACACCCCGGCGGGATCGACTGGCTCTACCGACACGCTTGGGGCGATCACCGCGGCGGAGCCGAACCAGTCGCCGGTCAGCGCCGCCGGCGGCGGCAGCCCGCGTCGACCCGCGCCCGCACCGACGGCGCGCAGCACGTCGGGGGCGGTGCCGACGGCCCCGAGCCGCTCGATGCGCATCGCCCTAGCCTGACGCGTGGCGCGGGCAGACGCAAAAGGCTCAGCGGCTGATCTCCCGCGGCACGGTGACCGACGCCAGCTTGTCCGGGTTGCGCATCGCGTAGAAGTTGGCGATCTTGCCGTCGACCACCTCGATCATCATCACGCTGTCCGGCCGGCCCTCGCGGTAGACCACCAGGGCCGGGGCGCTGTTGTAGGTCGCGGCCTGGAGGCTGTACTCCGCGCCGGCGCGGCTCATCAGCCCGATCAGCAGCCTGGCCACCTTCGCCGGCCCGAGCACCGGGCGCCGCGCGGCGCTGACCTTGCCCGCGCTGTCGGAGGTGAACACCACGTCGGGAGCCAGCATCGCCATCAGCCCGTCGATGTCGCCGGTGGCCGCCGCGGTCAGGAACTGCAACGTGATCTGTTCCGACTGTTGGGCGTCGACGGGTTCGAAGCGCTTGCGCCGGGACTGCACGTGCTCGCGGGCGCGGTGCGCCATCTGCCGGACCGCCGCCGTCGACTTGCCGACGGCGGCGGCGATCTCGTCGTGGCTGAACCCGAACACCTCGCGTAGCACGAACACCGCGCGCTCGTCGGGACTCAGCGTCTCCAGCACCACCAGCATCGCCATCGACACCGACTCGGCCAGCACCACGTCGGACGAGGCGTCGCGGTCGTCGAGCAGGAGCGGCTCCGGCAGCCACGGCCCGACGTACTGCTCGCGGCGGCGGGCATCGGCGCGCAGGGCGTTCAGTGCCTGCCGGGTGACGAGCTGCGCGAGGTACGCCTTGGTATCGCGTACCTCGTCCAGATCGACGGTGGCCCAACGCAGATAGCTGTCCTGCAGCACGTCGTCGGCTTCGGTCGCCGAGCCCAGGATCTCGTAGGCGATCGTGAACAACAGCGGCCGCAGCAGCGTGAACCGCTCGGCGTGCTCGCCGGCTTGCGGATCCGGGCGGGTCATGATGTCGGCACCGCCTCACCGGCGACCCGCCTGCCGCCCTTGAACCAGAACGCCGACCCCGGCTTCCGGGCCTCGCGGCGCATCCCGGCGACCGTGCCCTTGCACACCGCCTCCTTGAGCTTCGCGGCGGTCCAGCCACTGACGTACAGCGGCATCGCGGTGTCGTCCTTGTGGGCCAATTGGACGATGCCCGCGCCGCGGCCCAGGCTGATGCACTGGCCGGTGAAGGCCTGGTCGATGGCGGCGGGTCGATCGCCGGCGATGCGGGCCAGCACGGTGTTGGCGGCCTGCGCCCCCAGCGGGATCGCGGCCTGGCAGCTCATCCGCAGCGGCTCACCCGACGGTGCCGCGGCATCCCCGGCGGCCACGATCCGCTCGTCGTCGACACTGGTCAGGGTCTCGTCGGTGAGCAGCCGGCCAGCGGCGTCGGTGCGCAGACCGGACTGCGAGGCCAGATCCGGCACGCCGAACCCGGCGGTCCAGATCGTCACGAAGCTGGGCAGCCGCCGGCCGTCCTGCAGCGTGACCGAGTCCGCGGCGACGGCGGTGACCGTCGCGCCCGGCCCGTCGACGATCTCGACACCGAGCTTGCGCAACCGCCGGGCCACCGACCGGCGGCCGTTGGTGGACAGGTACGGCCCGAGCACCGACCCGCACACCAGGGTGACGGTGCGACCCTCCTCGGCGAGTTCGGCCGCGGTCTCGATCCCGGTGGGACCCGCGCCGACCACGCACACCGGAGCGCCGTAGTGCAGATCGTCCAGGGCCGCGCCCAGACGTTGCGCTTGTTCCAATTCGGCTATGGGGTAGGCGAATTCGTCGACTCCCGGGATGTCGCTCTGTGCCGAGCCGCTGCCGACCGCGTAGATCAGGTAGTCGTAGTACAGCGGCGCGCCGTCGAACAGGAACACCCGGCGGCCCGCGGCATCGATGCCGGTGGCGGCGTCGACGACGAGTTCGATGCCGGGGCCAAGGATCTCGGCGTAGGAGACCAGCGCGTCATCCGAACCGGTCACCCGCTGGTGCAGCCGGATCCGCTCGACGAAATCGGCGCGCGGGTTCACCAGCGTGACGTCGACGTCGGGTCGCAATCGCAGATGGTTGGCCGCGATCACGCCGGCGTATCCGCCACCGATGACCACGACGCTGGTCGTGTGCTCACTCATCACATCTCTCCTCAGGTCGGTGGAGCCGTTCGACCTCGAGACACCCCAGATGCTCTGAATGTGACTTTACGTGACGCAGGTCACTCCCGTTTGCACCGCGAGCAGACGTCAACGCCCCCGAAATCCGGCGTGTCGGGGACCGTTTACGTCTACTCGGCGGGTTGATAGCGCGGGAACACGCCGGTCGGCGTCGGCAGGCCGATGCCCGGCGCGATCCGGGTTCCCACCGCGGTGAAGTCCCGCTGCGACTCCGGCTGGCCGAGCAGGTCGAGCATGGTGGCCGCCGACGTCGGCATCACCGGCTGCACCAGCAGCGCCGCGATGCGCACCACCTCCAACGTCACGTACAGCACCGTGTGGAAGCGGTCCTGGTCGGCCTGGGCCTCGGACTTGCGCAACACCCACGGCTCCTCGGCGGAGAAGTACCGGTTGGCCGCCCCGAGCATCGACCAGATCGCCTCCAACGCCAGGTGCATCGCCGGGACGTCGAAGTGCGCGCGCACCTTGGTCAGCAGTTCGTCGGCCAGCGACAACAACTCGCGGTCGGCGTCGGTGAAGCCGGCCGGCTCCGGCACCCGGGCGTCGAGGTTCTTGTTGACCATCGACAGTGAGCGCTGCGCCAGATTGCCGAACTCGTTGGCCAGGTCGGCGTTGATCCGGCCGATGATGGCGTCCTCGCTGTAGCTGCCGTCCTGCCCGAACGGCACCTCGCGCAGCAGGAAGTAGCGCACCTGGTCAAGCCCGAACGCGTCGATGAGCGCGAACGGGTCCACCACGTTGCCCACCGACTTGCTCATCTTCTCGCCGCTGTTGAGCAGGAAGCCGTGTACGAAGACGCGTCGCGGCAGCTCGATGCCCGCCGACATCAGGAACGCGGGCCAGTACACGGTGTGGAACCGGATGATGTCCTTGCCGATCATGTGCAGATCGG
>CAZHUU010000217.1:0-4968 GCA_964535335.1 uncultured Mycobacterium sp. | reverse complement strand
GCGCGAAGATCACCATCACCAGGATCGCCGTGCCGATGATCTGGTCCAGGAACGCGGTCGGGATCGAGACGCCGATATCCGGCGAGGTGGAAAAGATGCCCTGGGTGGCCTTGGTGTGGCCCGGGTCGACGCGGTTGATCGCGTCCGAATACGCCCAGCGCACCAGCAGAGCCCCGATGAAGGCGCCGGCCAACTGCGCGACGATGTAGGGCACCACCTTGCGTGGGCTGAAACCCTTGAACGCCGCCAGCGCGACGGTGACCGCCGGGTTGAGGTGCGCACCGCTGAGCCGGCCGGCGACGAACACCGCCATCGTGACGCCCAGGCCCCAACCCCAGGCGATCGAGTTGTAGTCACCGGTCGCGCCGGTCGTGGTGGGGAACCCGCCGGTCACCACCTGGGCGACCACTCCGACGCCGAACAGGATCAAGATCATGGTGCCGAAGAGTTCGGCGAAGAACTCGCCGAGTAGCGGGCTGCGTGTCATCGGGGTGTTCCTCTCCCAGGGGCCGCGCACTCGACACGGCGGTGCAGGGGAAGGTAGCAACCGGCGGGCTCCCGCGACGTTCTTTTCGACGGGGCAGTTCCGCTGGCCGGCTCAGCCGAAGTAGGACTCGAGCCCGGTGGGGTAGCCGCCGCCGTCGGTGGCGATGTGGACGTGTGTGTAGTGGTTGGCGTCGTCGGAGCCCATGTTCGGCATCAGCCTCGGCGGCCCGCCGCCCTGGTAGATCATCCGTTGCCAGATCACGTGGTTGAGGTGGAACCGCGCGGCGTTCTGCAGGGCGAACGCGGCGATACGATCGCCGAGCTCCTTGCCCTCCCGGGTCTGGTAGTTGGGGATCATCACGTCGATGGCCAGGCCGTTGGGATGCCACTTCAGCGCGTCCGGACGCACCCCGCCGATGTTGTGGATCTCCGGGAAGGCGGCGCTCACCGCGCGGGCCACCAGGATGGTCTCGACCTGCAGGCCGCGCTCGGGTGCAACCCCGACGGGCAACATGCGGCCACGGAAACTACGGTCGGCCGCGAGCGTGCTGATCGTGAAGGAGGTCTCGGTGGTGGCCACCACCTTGTAGCGCGAGCCGGGGGCCGCGGCCGAGAAGTCGGTGAAGCCGGCGACGAGTTCCGGGCAGCACACCGGTGCGGCCTCGGGCCGCGGATTGGCGCTGGCCCCGCTCGCCAGGGACGCGGCCACCCCGGCGACCACAAGCGCCCCCAGCGGCACCGGCCAGCGGCGTCGCGGTTTGGCTAAGCTGTGTCGCCCCACGCAGAGCACCATACCCGCAGGTACAGCCCGAAATGGAATCGTTCGCGAATAATGACGCGAGCGCTATTTACACGCCCGCCATCGACTGGATCCAGCTGCGGGCGAAATACACCACGAAGCCGGCCGCCACGATCCACAGCAGCGGGCTGATCTCGCGGCCCTTACCTGCGGCCGCGCGCACCACTACCCAGGTGACGAACCCGACCCCGATGCCGTTGGCGATCGAGTAGCTGAACGGCATGGTCGCCACGGTGAGCACCACCGGCAGGGCCACCGAGAACTCCTCGATGTCGACGTGCCGGAGCTGCGAGAACATCATCGCCCCGACGATCACCAATGCGGCCGCGGCCACCTCGGTCGGCACGATCGAGGCCAGCGGGGCGACGAACATCGCCGCGAGGAACAACCCACCCGTCACCACGTTGGCCAGGCCGGTGCGGGCACCCTCCTCGATGCCCGCGCCGGACTCGATGAACACGGTGTTCGACGATGCCGAGGTGGAGCCGCCGACGACCGCACCGGCCCCCTCGACGATCAACGCGGTCCGCAGCCGGGGGAAGGTGCCCTGCGCGTCGACCAGGCCGGCCTGCCGGGACAGTCCGGTGAAGGTGCCCATGGCGTCGAAGAAGTTGGCGAACACCAGGGTGAACACCAGCATGGTCGCCGCGAGCACACCGATGCGGCCGAAGCTGTCGAAGCTGACATCGCCGACCAGGGCGAGGTCCGGCAGGGCGAACGGCGACCCCGACAGCGTGGGCACCGACAGACTCCAGCCCCCGGGGTGGTCGATCTTCGCGCCGAGATGCCAGATCGCCTCGATCACCACCGCGACGACGGTGCCCGCCAACAGCCCGAGCAGGATGCCGCCCCGCACCCGGCGGACCACCAGGATTCCGGTCAGCAGGAGGGTGAAGACGAAGACCACGGTCGGGATGGTGGTGATGGAGCCGTGGCCGCCGCTGCCCAGCCCGACCGGGGGTGAGGGCAGCCCGGTAGAGGAGATGAAGCCGGCGTCGACCAGGCCGATGAACAGGATGAACAGTCCGATGCCCGCGGTGATGGCGAGCTTGAGCTGCATGGGCACCGCGTCGAAGACGAGGCGGCGCAGCCCGGTCACCGCCAGCAGGACGATGATCACGCCGTTGATCACCACCAGGCCCATCGCCTCCGGCCAGCTGAGGGTACCGACGACCGTGGTGGCCAGGAACGAGTTGATGCCCAGCCCCGCGGCGAACGCGAACGGCAGTCGCGCGAACACCCCGAACAGGATGGTCATGACGCCGGCCGCCAGTGACGTGGTGGCCGACACCTGTGCGAAGTTCAGCCTGTGGCCGAGGACGTCCGGGGCGCTCGACAGGATGATGGGGTTCAGCACCACGATGTAGGCCATCGCGATGAACGTGACCAGGCCGCCGCGGACCTCGGCGGCGACGGTTGACCCGCGGGCCGAGATCTCGAAGAACCGATCGAGCAGATTCATGCGACGAACATTAGGGTCGCCGCGCGGATCCCGCCCGCTCTCCGGCGATGGCGCGCCGTCAGACCGGAGATGAGGGGTCGGCCACCGGCGGGCCCGGGCCGTGCTAGAACCGCGGTGTGGCTCGCGTGAAACCCGTTCGCCGGCGAAGGTGGCGCGGCGGCGCCGCGGTGCTCGCGCTCGCCGTCGTCGCGGCGGTCGCGGTGGTCGTGGTGTGGGACCGGCGGAGCGCCGACAACCGGACCCCGGGTCCGTCCACGCCGCCGCCACCGACGTCCGCGGCGGTGGCCGCTGGGGCCGCGGGCACCCCGAACTTCGACGCCGCCCGAGCGCAGCTGGCCGCGCTGCCGGTCAAGGGCTGGGACCGGGGCCAGGATTTCCAGCGCTGGCGGTTCGGCAAGGCCTGGAGCGACGATGTCAACGTGGAGTTCGGCCACAACGGCTGCAACACCCGCGACGACATCCTGCGCCGCGACCTCACCGACCTGGTGGTCCGGCCCGGCACCTGCTACGCGCAGAGCGGGGTGCTGCACGACCCGTACACCGGCGCCGTCATCCCGTTCGTCCGCGGACCCGACACCTCCAACACCATCGAGATCGACCACGTGGTGTCGTTGGCCGACGCCTGGTACAAGGGCGCCCGCAGCTGGGATCCGCAGCGGCGGCTGGACTTCGCCAACGACCCGCGCAACCTACTGGCCGTGAGCCCACAGGCCAACTTCGACAAGGCTTTTCGCGATGGCGCGTCCTGGTTGCCGCCGAACGCGGCGTTCCGGTGCGACTTCGTCGCGCGCCAGGTGGCGGTCAAGACCGCCTACGGCCTGTGGCTGTCGGCCAAGGAGAAACAGGCGATGGCCGATGCGCTGGCGCGGTGTTGAGCCGGCTCAGCCACGCCGCGAGCCTGTGGTTATCGTGCTGGTTACTCGCACTTCGGCTCGATAACAACAGCCTCGGCGACTGAGGGAACACGGGCCGCGGAGCCGGCTCAGCCACGCCGCGGCGGACGCGGAAAGAACCCGCTGGTGCGCGCGACGTAGGCGTCATAGGCGGGACCCCGGCTGCGGCGCATATTGCGCTCCAGCAACGCCTTTCCGCTGACGCGCACCAGGAAGAAGCCCATCAGCAGCGGCGAGATCACCGTGACGAGCCCACCCGGATGGCCCAGGGCGAGCAGCCACAACCCGACCCAGACACAGACGTCGCCGAAGTAGTTCGGATGCCGGGTCCAGGCCCACAGTCCGCGGTTCATCACCAGACCAGCGTTGGCCGGGTCTTTCTTGAACCGACGCAGCTGGTGATCGCCGAGGGCCTCGAAGGTGAAGCCCACCGCCCACACCGCGATGCCCAGTGCGCCGATGACTCCGAGCGCGGAGCGCTGGTACATGGCGAACTGCACCGGCAGCGACACCACGAACAGGATCACCGCCTGCGGGCCGTAGATCTTGCGCGCGACGTAACCGGCCAGCGACCCCGAGCGGTGGCTCATGATCGCGGTGTAGCGCGGGTCCTGGCCGTGGCCGATGTTGCGGACGCCGATGTGAAAGCCTAGGCGCAGCCCCCAGACAGCGGTCAGCGCGAGCACGACGAGCCGACGCACCTCATCACCCTCGGCGTGCCGGGAGGCGACGAAACTGACCACCGCCACCAAGACGAAGCCCGGACCCCAGAAGATGTCGACGAGCGACTGGTTGTCGACCCGGATCGACAGCGCCATCACCGCGGCGAAGTACACCGCCACCGCGAGCAGACACAGCAGCAGGTTGGCGCCGACGGCGCCCCAGGACAGCTCAGTCCTCCTTGGCGATCAGCCGCTTGAGGGCCACCCGGTCCGGCTCGAGCAGTTCGGCGATGCGGGCCTGGTTCACGTCGGCGACGAGAATCTCGCCGACGTCCTTGTGCACATCGCTGAAGATGCCGTGCGCCTTCATCTTGTCGGCCTGGTAGACGTTGTCGTCGGTCGGCGTCACGTAGTACACGGCGTCGGCCTTGAACCGGTGCACCATCCAGAGGTGGATGACGGTCATCAGGCGCTTCTTGCGCAGCTTCTCGGCGTAGGTGTTCTGGTCGCGCACCTGCAGGATGCTGCGGCCGTGCCGGTCCTTGATCGGGTCGAAGACCACGTCGGCCAGTTTCTCGCCGTCGGCGGCGCCGTAGATGCCCAGTTCGAGCGCATCGGAGCCGGCGCGGCGGGGCCGCAGGGTGACCCGCAGCTTCTCGCCCAGTT
>CAZHUU010000216.1:0-5020 GCA_964535335.1 uncultured Mycobacterium sp. | reverse complement strand
GCCACCTGCGCGCCGAAAACCGCGTTGTCCCAATGCTCCTGGGACAGGAACTCGTAGTCGTAGAGCACGTGTGGGGCGCGCGCGACGTCACCCGCGACGAAGATGTGATCGGTCACCACGCCGTTGATGTCGAAGGCGCGGCAACCCGCGTCGCAGGCCAGGCCCCACTGTCCGGCGGCCAGGCCGGCCCCGTCGAGCCACTCCACGTTGCGGATCGACCCCAGTGAGGCCACCACCACGTCGACGTCGAGAACCGTGCCGTCGGACAGTCGAGCCCGCCGGACGTGGCCTCCGTCGCCCTCGAGGCCCTGCACCGCGACGCCGGTGCGCAGGTCCACCCCGGCATCGCGCATCATGTCCGCGGCGATCTCGCTGATCACCCCGCCCAGCGCGCCCATCAGCGGGCCCTTGCCGCGCTCGGCGACCGTGACGGCCAGGTCCAGATCGCGGCACACCGAGGCGATCTCCGAACCCACGAAACCGGAGCCGACGACCAGGACCCGGTTCGGGCGGGCCTGCAACGCGGCGGCCAGGCCGGCGGCGTCCTCGACGGTGCGCACCGTGAAGACGCCCTGCAGGGCCCCCTCCTCCGGGTTGGGCCAGGGCCGCGCCCGGGTTCCGGTGGCGATCAGCAGCCGGTCGTACTCGACGTCCTCACCGTTGGCGAGCTTGACCACGTGGTTGATCCGGTCGAGCCCGACCGCCGCCACCCCGAGCTTCCAGTCGGCGTCCACCCGGCGCAGCCGCGGGAGCTTCGTGTGGTCGGCGGGCACCCAGCCCTTGAGCACCTGCTTGGACAGCGGCGGACGGTCGTAGGGCTCGTGCGGTTCGTCGCCGATGATGGTCAGCGACCCGGTGAAGCCCTTCTCCCGCAACGCCTCCGCCGCGCGCAACCCCGCGAGCGAGGCGCCCACGATGGCGATCCGGCCCTCGGCCCGGAACTGCTGGACGACATCGTCCAACCGGTAGGTGCCGGTCACAGCGTGTCCCGGTCCGCGGGCGGGTCCAGCTCCAGGATGATCGCCTGCACCGGGCATGAGGCCACCGCCCGCAACACCTGCTGACGCTGGGATTCGTCCGGGTTCGGGTCGTAGGCCAACGCCTCTTCACCGACGAGTCGGAGCACCTCGGGCGCCAGTGGGACGCACTGGGCGTACCCTTGGCACTTGTTCAGATCGACCACCACGCGCATGAGCGCGAGACTAGTGCGAGTGCGCGGTCAACCGCGGCGGTACGGCTAGAGCACTCCGCGAATCAGATTGTTGGTCGGAATTCCGCACCGATTGCGCAGGTCGAACACCGGCCCGCGGATGGCGTTGAGATCGTTCTGCACCTGCGGGTTGTCGGCGAGGTAGGCCTTCGTCTTGCTGTACGCCTCCGACTTCGGCAGACCCTGCACGCTGGTGAAGAAAGCGTTCACGTCGGGGTGCGTGATGAAGTACCCGGTCAGGTTGCCGGCGACCGAGGCTTCGACCGCGGTGATGTCGACGGCACCGCACCCGGGGGCGGGATCGGCGGCGGCTGTCGCGCCACCCGCGACCAGCACCGCACCGGCGCCAAGAAGTGTCGCCGCGGCGCGGCGGGCCACAAGCATTGCGGTTGACATGGGGCTCCTGACGTTCGAGGCTGCTGAAAGCGTTTTCGGGATCTCGCGGTTACGATAACGCAATTGACGTCAAGGTAAAGGACATGCTGATGCAGAAGCGACACTCGCTGGCCATCTTCGCGGCGGCGGCCGGAGCCGTGGCGGCGTTGGCGACGGCTCCGCTGGCCGGGGCCGATGAGTATGGCGGCGGCGGTGCCGGCAACCCCCTGCTGCCCGGCTGCGAGGTGACCGGCGGCAGTGACGTCATCGGCGGCACGCAGACCGACTGCGCCAGCCCGGGCAACTCGCAGCTGACCGCCACTCCGAACGACCTCGGTGTCATGGGTGAAGAGGCGGACGAGCCGATGTGGGGCATGTTCGGCTGGTAGCCGGCCCTCGGCCTACGCTGGCCGGATGACCGATGTTCGCCCCTATCGCATCGCGGTTCCCGACGCCGTTCTGACCGACCTGCGGGACCGGCTGGCCCGCACCCGCTGGCCGGAGCGTGAGTGTGTCGACGACTGGAGTCAGGGCATTCCGCTGGACTACACCCGCGAACTGGCGGGCTACTGGGCCCACGGATACGACTGGCGGGCTCGTGAGGCCGCACTGAACCGGTTCGATCAGTACGTCACCGAGATCGATGGGCTGGACATCCATTTCATCCATCAGCGCTCGTCGAATCCGAATGCCTTCCCGCTGGTCATCACGCACGGCTGGCCCGGGTCGATCGTCGAGTTCCACAAGGTGATCGAGCCGCTGGCGCAGGACTTCCACGTGGTGTGCCCGTCGCTGCCCGGCTACGGCTTCTCCGGCAAGCCGGGTCGTACCGGCTGGTCGGTGGAGAAGGTCGCCGATGCGTGGGCGACGCTGATGTCCAGGCTGGGCTACGACCGCTACGGCGCCCAGGGCGGCGACTGGGGTTCGGCGGTCACTGCCCAGATGGGCCGAAACGGCCGGGGCTGCAGCGCTATTCACATCAACATGCCGCTGGGCTTCCCGACACCGGAGAGCGCGCAGAACCCCACCCCGCAGGAGGCCGCCGCGATGGCGGCCATCGCGCATCATGTGCAATGGGGCACCGGCTATTCCGAGGAGCAGGCCACCCGGCCACAGACCCTCGGCTACGGGCTGACCGACTCGCCGGTGGGGCAGCTGGCCTGGATCGTGGAGAAGTTCTGGGCCTGGACCGACTGCGACGGCCACCCCGAGAACGTGCTGACCCGTGACGAGATGCTCGACAACGTGATGCTGTACTGGGCCACCGCGTCGGCCACGTCATCGGCCCGGTTGTACTGGGAGAGCTTCAAGAAGATGCTGGAGTCCGGCCCGGTGCAGGCGCCGACCGGCGTCGCGGCGTTCCCGAAGGAGATCGTGCCGTCGCCCCGGAGTTGGTGCGAATCCCGATACAACATCACGCACTGGACCGATATGCCGCGCGGGGGACACTTCGCGGCGTTCGAACAGCCGGAACTGTTCGTCGACGACGTCCGGGCCTTCTTCGGCTAGGCACCCGGTTCCAGCCGCCGCCGGCGGTGATCGGGGATAATTCTCGACAAGATGGCCAGGATCCTCGCCTACGGCTCACCGGCACTGGGCCACCTGCTGCCGGTGAGCTCACTGCTGCGCGAACTCGCTGGCCGCGGTCACGACATCCATCTGCGGACGATGGCGACCCAGGTGGATGCCGGCACCGCGATGGGCTTTCGGACCGCGGCCGTGGATCCGGCGATCGAGGCGATCCACAGCCGGGACTGGACGGCGCGAACCGTGTTCGGGGTGCTGGGGATGACCATCGACGTGCTGTGCCGGCGGGCCGAACTCGAGGTCGCTGACCTGGCCGCGGCCATCGCGGAGGTGCGGCCGGACGCGATGATCATCGACGCCAACTGCTGGGGCGCGATGTCCGCCGCCGACGCCGGTGCCGTCCCCTGGGCGGTGTTCTCGCCCTTCACGCCGTTTCTGCGCTCGCGCGGCCTACCGCCGGTCGGCCCGGGCCTGCGGCCCCGCACCGGACCGGTCGGTGCGATCCGCGACCTCGGGGTGCGTTCGGTGGTCTCGCTGGTGATGGACCGGCCGATGTTGCCGCGCATCAATGCGATTCGGGCGGCGGTGGGTGCGCCGGCGGTCGGGTCGGTGGACGAGTTCCTGCGCCGGGCCCCGATGATGCTCGTGGTCGGGGCGGAGCCGTTCGAGTACCCGCACCCGGGCTGGGGTTCGCGGGTGCACCTGATCGGCGCCTGCGCCACGGACCCGGAGCCCAGCGAGATCCCGGACTGGCTGGCGGAGATCGAGGACCCCATCGTGCTCGTCACCACCTCGTCGATTCGGCAGGCCGATGCCCGGCTGGGGCTCACCGCGCTGCGGGCGCTGGCCGAGGAACCGGTGCACGTGGTCGCGACGTTCCCGGCCGGGGTGCCCGATGGCCTGGTGGTCCCGCCGAATGCGACGGTGCGACGGTTCGTCCCGCACGGCCCGGTCCTGGACCGGGCGGTGTGTGCGATCACCCACGGCGGCATGGGCGCCACCCTGCGGGCGCTGGACCGGTCGGTGCCGGTCTGCGTCGTGCCCTTCGGTCGCGACCAGCACGAGGTGGCGATGCGGGTGTCGGTCGCGCACTGCGGCACCCGGCTGGCGCCCGCGAAACTGAGCCCGCACCGGCTGCGCGCCAAGGTCTTCGAGGCGATGACGATGACCGACGGTGCCCGCCGGGTGGCCGCCGGCCTGGCCGCCACCGGTGGTGTGGCACACGGGGCGGATCTGATCGAGCAGCAGCTTCTGCCGAGCGAATCTGCCACGCTGAGCAGATGATCACCGAGGAACTGCGCCGGCGCCGGCTCGACGTCATCACCGAGCACATGACCACCGAGGTCACCAAGGAGTTCGACCGCACGCTGGCCACGTTCAACGGCCATCCCCGCTACGAGATCGTGCCCACCGGGCAGGTTTTCGACGGTGACGAGGAGGTGATGGGCTACTACCTGACCACCCGGACCGGGTTTCCCGACCAGCGGCATGAGAACGCCCGGTTCCACGTCACCGACGATTCGGTGATCGTGGAGTTCGACCTGCTGGGCACCAATCTCGGCGAGTTCTACGGCATGCCGCCGACCGGCAAGGCGTTCCGGGTGCCGGTGATCGCGGTGTTCTCGTTCGACGGTGACCGGATCACCAACGAGCGCATCTATTTCGACGCCGCCACGCTGGTCAACCAGATCGGTCGCGGCGAGTTGCTGGCGTTGTTGGGCGGCGCCTAGCCGAAGTGCACGCCCTGGGCCAGCGGTAGCTCCGAGGAGTAGTTCACCGTGTTGGTGGCGCGGCGCATGTAGGCCTTCCACGAGTCCGAGCCGGACTCGCGCCCCCCGCCGGTCTGCTTCTCACCGCCGAACGCGCCGCCGATCTCGGCACCCGACGTGCCGATGTTGACGTTGGCGA
>CAZHUU010000215.1:0-5105 GCA_964535335.1 uncultured Mycobacterium sp. | reverse complement strand
CTACCCAACCCACGCCCGCCGCAGGCGGGCATCCGGCGCCCGCCAGGGCGGCCGCTGCTGCTGGTGAGGTGTGATCCCGGAAGACGCCGGTAGCCCGGTCCCCGCGCGAGGCGGGGCCGGGCCGGGCGGCGCTGCGCTTAGGCGGGCGGCATCCAGGTTCGGATGGTGTCGAGCAGGTCGGTGGTGGTGCTGGTGTCGACGACGGTGATGGGTGTCCGGGCGCCGGCCCGGTTGCGGTAGGTGCCCTGGGCCCGCTCGGCGGCGATGTCGTCCCAGGTGATCTGTCCGACGCGGTTCTGGGCTTCGATCATGGCGTCGAGGAGGCAATCGACGGGCTGGTCGATGGTGGCGATGCAGTCGGTGGTGATGATGGCGGTGGTGATGGACATGACGTTTCCCCTTTCGGTGCGCTGCCGGTCAGCGCTGGGGAGCGGTCAATCGGGTGAGGGTGGGCGGTCAACCCCGAAGAGCCGACGCCGGACGGAGCAGGGTTTTCGGCCCGCGAGCGGCAGCGAGCTTGATAGGGCCGAAAAGGTCACTCGGCCTGCGTAGTTCGGCGTCGGTGTGGGTTGACCGGTCGGGCCCCCGGCCGATTAGGCTGCGACCCCTGCTGACGGTTAAAGGTGAGTAGCTACCCAACCCACGCCCGCCGCAGGCGGGCATCCGGCGGTCGCTCCTAGTGCGCCGGCGCCTCGGGGCCGCAGCGCCGAGGCTCGATGATGAACGAGGGGCACCACGCCAGCGGCGCGCGCTGGCGGGTGCCCTCGGATGCGACTGGTTACTGTTCCGGTGGCGCTGCGTCGGCCAGGGTGGCGAGGTCGAATTCCAGGTCGCGGTCTCCGACGGTGACGACGATGCGCGCGTTGGCGCCGGCGGCGGCGACGTAGCTGGACAGGGTGGACAGCAGCAGGTCGTGTTGGCGTTCGACTTTGGACACCGCGGCTTGTCCTACTCCCAGGCGTCGGGCGAGTTCGACTTGGGTGAGGTCGGCGGCGCGGCGGATCAGTGCCAGGTTCATGGCGTAGGCGCGGTCGTCCTCGCGCATCTGCTGGCGGATGTGGGCGACGCGCTCGGCGCGGTCGGGGTCGGCGAGCAGCTTCTTGAGGCGGGCCCCTCCGCGATCTTCAACAGTCATGATTGGGTGTCCTTTCTGCGTTTCCAGGTCTCGATTGCGGCGTCGGCTCGGGTTCCGACGCTGTTGTAGAAGGCGTTTCCGATGCGGGCTTTGTCGCCGGCGAAGAGGGCGATGACGGCGTGTTCGTCGTCGGGGAACCACACGATGAGCCGCACGGCGATGTCGGGGTCGTAGGGGTGGGCCAGTCGCCAGACGGGATAGGTCTTGGATTGACGAACGCGGCGCAGGTGGGCGGTGTCTTCTTCGGGTGCGTCGGTGAGTTCTTGGAGGTGCTGCAGTTGTGCGGTGATGTAGTCGAGTCGGCGGGCGCTGATCGGGTCGTTGTGGGCGTGATCTTCAAGCCGATCGAGCCAGGTGTTGAACTCGTCGGACCAGTCGATCAACATACGTTGATACTACTCTGAGGGAATACGCCTTGCAACGCATATTGTGGGTGTGGAGCGGTTCGCATTGTCGGGCCTCCGTGGTTGAGATGTGTTGGTGCAGAGCTGTTTTCGGGACTGCGGGGCCGGGCCCACCAGGTGGCGGTGAGCCCGGCCCCTGACGTTTTAGGTGCGTTCGTCCTCGATGACGCGGTGAGCGATGTGGTAGGCGGCTCGGGTGTTGCGCAGGCTGTCGGACAGGAACGAGGCGATGTCGTCGCCTTGGGGGTTCTCGGCGAACTCGGTGTCGTAGATGTGTGTGCTGGTCAAGGTGGCCAGCGCCTGCTGTGCGCGGGTGAGGGCGTTGATGGCGTCGACCAGGCTGCCGTCGAGGGCCAAGCGGCCTCGGTCGATCTCGATTGCCCAGTCGGCCTGCCAGTCGGCGTCGTTGGTGTTGGTCATGGTGGGTCCTTTCAGTGGGTGAGTGGGTGGATGGGGCCGGGCCCGCCTGGTGGTGGCGGGCCCGGCGGGGTGGGTTATGCGGCGGCGGGTTCGGTGGTGAGCACGTCGTCGATGGCCTGGTGGAGGTCGTCGTAGGCCAGGGCCAGGGGTGCGTGGTCGATGTGGAGGGTCCACATCGGCTCGTCGCCGATTCCGGCGGTCAGGGTGTAGGTGTGGGCGCCGGTGGCGCGGTAGGACCAGGTGCCGGGCACGGCGTGGAAGGTCAGGTCGCCGGCCCGGACTTTCTGGATGCGGGTGTCGGGGGTGGTGTCGAGGTCGGGTGCGGTGGCTTCGATGGCGGCCAGGAGTCCGTAGTCGTCGTTGGCGAGCAGGACGAGGTGGTGTCCCTGTTCGGGGCTGTACTCGTGGACGGTGGTCAGCTGGATCGGTCCGTGGTTGTGGTGCATGTTTCGGGTGATGCCGTACTGCTGGTGCTGGATGCGGTCGGCGGCTTCGGCGAGAAGGTCGAAGGCGAGTTCGAATGCGTGGTCCATTGTTGTTCTCCGTTTCTCGTGGTGAGTGGTGCGCCGGTCAGCGCTGGGGAGCGGTCAATCGGGTGAGGGTGGGCGGTCAACCCCGAAGAGCCGACGCCGGACGGAGCAGGGTTTTCGGCCCGCGAGCGGCAGCGAGCTTGATAGGGCCGAAAAGGTCACTCGGCCTGCGTAGTTCGGCGTCGGTGTGGGTTGACCGGTCGGGCCCCCGGCCGATTAGGCTGCGACCCCTGCTGACGGTTAAAGGTGAGTAGCTACCCAACCCACGCCCGCCGCAGGCGGGCATCCGGCGCCCGCCAGGGCGGCCGCCAGCACGCGGTGGGTCGCTGTAGGGCGGCCGGCCACCGGTGGATGTCGCGGTGGCCGGCTCGCCGGGACAGTGTTTTTAGATGAGCCCGATGAATCCGGACCCGATGGTGTTGGCCTGGGCCGTCCGTGCTTCGACGTCCTGGTCGATCTCCTCGCGCGCCTCGGCGACCATGATGGCCAGGCCGGGGGGAGCGTCAGCGGTGATCGGCTCGTCGGGGTCGGCGTAAAAGTCCCAGCAGGAGGCGACGTCTCGGCCGTCGGGGGCGACGACGGTGTAGCCGTAGACCTCGCCGTTGGCCCAGGCGTCGTAGGCGGCCACGGTGCCACGTGTGTAGTCCAGGGGTGCTGTCGCGTCGGCGGGCGCCCAGGCCAGACCGTCGATGCTGCGGTAGCGGTCGGCGCTGGGCTCGGCGGTGCCGTAGCGGTCGCCGCTGCGGGTGACTTCCAGGATGCCGGTGAGTCCGCGGGTCAGCCACAGGTAGCGGCAGAGGGCGGCCGCGGACCGGTACTCATGGTCGTTGAGGGAGTCATTGGCGGCGGTGTGCTGGCGCAGCAGGGCGGCGACGTCATGGGCGGCGTCGCCCAGTTGAGCGCTGATGGTGCGGGCGGTGCCGAGATAGACGAATCCGCCGTCGTCGCTGTAATCGGGTGCGGCGGCGTCGATGTCGTAGTACAGGGCGATGACGTAGGTGCCGGCGGTGGTGGGTACGGCGATCTTGTCGAACGGGTCAAACATGGTGGGTCCTCACTGTTGGTGACCGGCGGTGCGCCGGTCAGTGCGGCCGCGTCATGGACCGTGGGGTGGGGCGGGTCAACCCCGCAGAGGCCGCGCCGGGACGGAGCAGGGTTTTCGGCGTGCGCGAGCCGGGCGCGCCAGCGCCTTCGGCGAGTTGGCAGGGACGAAAAGGTCACTCGGCCTGTGCAGTTCGGCGCGGGTGTGGGTTGAGCGGGCTCGGGGTCCTGCGGTCAGGCTGGGCGGCTGCTGACAGGTAGATAGGTGAGGGGCTACGGATATCGGGCGTTCGCCAGGCACCCCGGAGGGGCTGCTGCGGGCGGGTAGGACCGGAGGAAAAGGGGGGGGCCCGGTCACCCTGGGGTGGGTGACCGGGCCCGCGGTGGTTTAGTCCCAGCTGCCGGTGATGGTGTCGATGGCGTCGGGGATCGAGGAGTGCGGGATCGCTTCGGAGAGGCGGTCGAGCTCGTCGGCGGTGAGGGTGCGCCCGGCCCAGCTGCTGGCTTGTTCGGCGGTGATGAGCTCGGCGGGTGCGTCGAGGGCGTCGGCGAGCATCGTGAGCAGTTCGGCGCCGGTGGGTAGCGGCAGATTGTCGGCGTGGTCGCGGAGCCGGGTGCATTCCTTGGGCTGGCTGCAGGCGCATTCGGAGTTGGTGGCGCTTAGATCGCGGTAGGTGCTGTCGAGCGGGTGGCCGTCGACGCTGGGGCCGTCGACGATCCAGTGGGTGCCGTCGTCGGAGAGCCGTAGGTGCACTGCCACGGTCTGTTCGATGAAATGTGTTGTTGACGGGTTGATCTGGTTGTAGTAGTGGGCGTTTCCGTCGCGTCGCAGGGGTGTCGTCTGGCCTGCGGGGGTGGTGGCGTGCTCGCTCATTGTGGGGTCCTTTCGGTGGTGTGGGAGGGAGTGCCGGCGGCCGCGCTGGGTTGGCGGCCGCCGGCGTGGTGTGGGTGTTAGGCGCTGCGGGTGCCGCGGCGCCGCCAAGTCGGTGCGGGTGCGGGTTCGAGGAACTCGGCGATGTGGGTGGTGGCGGAGTCGATGCCGGCGAAGCGGGGGTGCTCGGTGTCGAGGTCGTCGGTGCGGAGCTGCCATAGGGGTGCGCCGTCGAGGCGGTATTCGGGGCGCAGCTGGTAGAGGTGGCGGCCGACAGCGGCGTAGCTCCAGGGGTCCAGTGGGTTGATCGGTTCATCGGTGACGACGGGTGCGGTGTGGGTCCAGAGCAGGCCGCCGCCGCGGAAGTGGCGGGTTCGTGCGGAGATGGAGCGGCCGAGGTCGGGGTGTGCGGCGCTGGATTCGGCGCTGGCCTGTAGGACTCCCTGGGGGTCTCGGGCCCAGACTTGGGCGGTGGAGCCCCAGGTGTGGTTGCGGCGGTGGGCGGTGATGGTCAGCCCGTCGGGGATGCCGTCGGGGTGCAGTTCCTCGTGGCCGGGTTCGACGAAGTAGAGCAGGTCGGTGGCGATGGCGGCGAGGCGTTCGCCCAGCCAGTAGGTGTGGCGGCCGCCGGCGAGGAGGTCGGTGTGGGTGGTCATGGTTGTTCTCCGTTCGTGTACGGGTTGGGTGCGCCGGTTAGCGCTGGG
>CAZHUU010000214.1:0-5199 GCA_964535335.1 uncultured Mycobacterium sp. | reverse complement strand
ACCACCACCTCGGGGTTGGGGTCGCGGTGGGTCATCTTCTCCTGCACCACCACGGTGAAGTAGAAGAGCACCGAGATGATGATGAAGGGGATGACGGTCAGCACCAGCTCCAGCGGCATGTTGTAGCCGAACTGGCGGGGCAGCTCGTCGTCGCCCTTCTTCTTGCGGTGGAAGGCGGCCGTCCAGAACATCAGGGCCCACACGATCACGCCGACCACGAGAGCGGCGATGACCGAACCGACCCACAGATCACGGTTGGCGTGTGCCTCGGGGGTGATGCCCTTCGGCCAGCCCAGCCCGAGCGCTTCCTGCCAGCTGCAGCCACTGAGCGTCACCGCCAGGGCACCGAACGTGATGGCCAACGCCACCGTCCGCAGCCGACGCGACCCGGTGGTGCTACGCCCTAGCCCGCGGGGTGTCACCTTGGCTCCTCCTGATGTCCCAACCTGGGCCGATTGCCTCCGACCGACCCGGTATCCACACCGGAGACTGGCCGACCGAACGCGTATCGCCACTCGAATACTACGCAGCGTAGACCACGCGGGATCAGCTGGCCCGACACACCTCGAATTCGGTGTCTCGAGTCGACGATGCCGGCGAGGCACGAGGCGGCGGAGGAGCGAGAAATCCGGCCTGTCGAGTCGAGTATCGGCGCCGCCCGCGCCGGTCGTGTCGTGGGTTCGGGGGCCCCGCCGCGGTGCGGCATACTGGGCCGAATGTGCGGACTGCTGGCCCTGGTAGGGAACGTGGGCGGCACCATCACCAGCCAGACCGTCGAGGCGGTCGCCGGCGCGTCGCACCTGATGCGGCACCGCGGACCCGATGAGCCGGGCACCTGGTCGAACGATGAGGTGGTGCTCGGTTTCAACCGGTTGTCGATCATCGACATCGCCCACTCGCACCAGCCGCTGCGCTGGGGTCCGCCCGCTGAGCCTGACCGCTACGTACTGGTGTTCAACGGCGAGATCTACAACTACCTGGAATTACGGGCCGAGCTGGCCGACCAGCACGGCGCGGTGTTCGCCACCGACGGTGACGGCGAGGCCATCCTGGCCGCCTACCACTACTGGGGACCCCAGGCGCTGACCCGGTTGCGCGGGATGTTCGCGTTCGCGCTGTGGGACACCGCCCGCCATGAGTTGTTCTGCGCCCGCGACCCGTTCGGCATCAAACCTCTGTTCATGGCCACCGGCCCCGGCGGCACCGCGGTGGGCAGCGAGAAGAAGTGCCTGTTGGACCTCGCCGACATCCTCGGCCTGGACACCGGGATCGACCTGCGGGCGGTCCAGCACTACACCGTCCTGCAGTACGTTCCCGAGCCGGAGACCCTGCACCGCGGCATCCGCCGGCTGGAGTCGGGCTGCTATGCGGTGATCCGGCCGGGCGAGGCGCCCAAGACCCACCGCTACTTCCACCCCCGGTTCGCCGCGAAGCCGTTCGCCGCGGGCACCGAGCAGGCCCGCTACGACGAGATCACCGCCGTCCTGGAGGACTCGGTGGCCAAGCACATGCGCGCCGACGTGACGGTCGGGGCGTTTCTGTCCGGTGGTATCGACTCCACCGCGATCGCGGCGCTGGCCATCCGGCACAACCCGCAGCTGATCACCTTCACCACCGGTTTCGAGCGGGAGGGCTTCTCCGAGGTCGACGTCGCGGTGGCTTCGGCGGAGGCCATCGGCGCCCGCCACGTCACCAAGGTGGTCAGCCAGTCGGAGTTCGTCGCCGCGTTGCCCGAGATCGTCTGGTATCTCGACGAGCCGGTGGCCGACCCGGCCCTGGTGCCGCTGTTCTTCATCGCCCGCGAGGCCCGCAAGCACGTCAAGGTGGTGCTGTCCGGGGAGGGCGCCGACGAGTTGTTCGGCGGCTACACCATCTACCGGGAGCCGTTGTCGCTCAAGCCGTTCGACTACCTGCCCGGCCGGCTGCGCAAGACGCTGGGCCGGGCGTCGCGGCCGCTACCGGAGGGCATGCGCGGCAAGAGCCTGCTGCACCGCGGCTCACTGACGCTCGAGGAGCGCTACTACGGCAACGCCCGCAGTTTCTCCGACGACCATCTGCGCGCCGTGCTGCCCGGCTTCGACCCCGGCTGGACCCACACCGACGTCACCGCCCCGATCTACGCCGAGTCGGCGGGCTGGGACCCGGTGGCACGCATGCAGCACATCGACCTGTTCACCTGGCTGCGGGGCGACATCCTGGTCAAAGCCGACAAGATGACGATGGCGAACTCGCTGGAGTTGCGGGTGCCGTTCCTGGACCCCGAGGTGTTCGCGGTGGCCTCCCGGCTGCCGTTCGACCAGAAGATCACCCGAACCACCACCAAGTACGCGCTGCGGCGCGCGCTCGAGCCGATCGTGCCCGCGCATGTGCTGAACCGGGCGAAGCTGGGCTTCCCGGTGCCCATCCGGCACTGGCTGCGCGCCGGCGAGTTGATGGACTGGGCGTACGGCATGATCGACGCCTCTCAGGCGGGCCACCTCGTCGACACCGCGGCGGTGCGGACGATGCTCGACGAACATCGCACTGGCGAGAGCGATCACAGCCGCCGGCTGTGGACGGTGCTGATCTTCATGCTGTGGCACGCGATCTTCGTCGAGCACTCGGTGGTGCCGACGATCAGCGAGCCGCAGTATCCCGTGCAGCTTTAGGCGAGCGCGGTCATGATCTCGGCGGCGGCCGTCTCGCCGTAGGCGCCCGCGAGCCGGGTCTTCGCGACGTCCGGGTTCCACGTCCAGTTCTGGGTTCCGGTCGTCTCGAGCACCAGCACGGCGACCAGCGAACCCAACTGCGCGGCGCGCTCCAGGCCCAGCCCTGCGCTACGCGCGGTCAGGAAGCCCGCCCGGAAGGCGTCGCCGACCCCGGTCGGGTCGACCTGGGCGGTCTCGGGGACGACGTCGACGTGGATGTTGGTGCCGTCGGCGCTGACCAGGTCGACACCCTTGGCGCCCAGGGTGGTGACACGCAGGCCCACCTGTGCCAGGACGTCGGCGTCGGTCCAGCCGGTCTTGGACAGCAGCAGGTCCCACTCGTAGTCATTGGTGAACAGGTAGGTGGCGCCGTCGATCAGTCGCTTGGTCTCCTCGCCGGACAACCGGGCGAGCTGCTGGGACGGGTCGGCGGCGAAGGCCAGCCCGAGCTTGCGACACTCGTCGGTGTGCAGGAACATCGTGTCCGGGTCGTTGGCGCCGACGATCACCAGTTCCGGAGTGCCGATCGCCGCAACGACGTTGGCCAGCTTGATGTTTCGCGCCTGCGACATCGCGCCCGGATAGAACGAGGCGATCTGGGCCATGTCCTCGTCGGTGGTGCAGACGAACCGCGCGGTATGGGCGGTGTCGGAGATCAGCACGTTGCCGCAGTCGACGCCGGCCCCCTCCAGCCATTCGCGGTAGTCGGTGAAGTCGACGCCCGCGGCACCGACCAGGGCGGCGCGGCCGCCGAGCACGCCGATCGCGTAGGCCATGTTCCCGGCCACCCCGCCCCGGTGCACAACCAGGTCGTCGACCAGGAAGCTCAGCGACACCTTCTGCAGGTGCTCGGCCAGCAACTGTTCGGAGAACCGCCCCGGAAAGCGCATCAGGTGGTCGGTGGCAATGGATCCGGTCACCGCGATGGTCACGAAGCGTCCGCCCTTCATTCAATAGCTGATCTAGCGAACGATACCGGAGTAACGCTGTCGGTCATTTCCGCGCCGGTGCGCTAGCCTGCGTACAAGAGCCGACTATATGGGCCGTCATCGCCGTTGATGTGGTCGGTGCATGTAGTCACCGCAGCCGATGACCCCCAGGAGACATATCGATGGCTGGCCCCTATCAGCCGTACCGGCAGGTCGGCGCGGAGGGTCAACCGCTCCCTTACCCGGACGATCAGTACAACGGTCCGGCCGCCTATCCCGGCGTCTACCCCGGCATGCTGCCGCCGCCGGTGGGTTATCCGAAGCCGCGCCGCAGTCGCACGTTGTGGCTGAGTCTGCTGGTGCTGGCACTGGTCGGCGCCATCGCCGCCGCTGTGCTGGTGATCCGCACCGACCGCCCGACGACCGGCACCGCGTTGTTCGGCGAGGCGGCCACCAAGACCGCGATCCAGAACTATCTGACCGCACTGTCCAGCGGCGACCTCGACGTGATCGCACGCAACAACCTCTGTGGCCTCTTCGACGGGGTCAAGGACCGCCGCTCGGATCAGGCGCTGGCCCGGCTGTCCAGCGACGCCTTCCGCAGGCAGTTCTCCCAGGCCGAGGTGACGTCGATCGACAAGATCGTGCCGTCGTCGAACTACCAGGCGCAGGTGCTGTTCACGATGAAGGTGGCCCCGACCTCCGGGGCGCGCAACGCACGAACCGACGAGCAGGGGGTGGCGCAGGTCCTGCGCCAGGACAACAAGCTGCTGGTCTGCTCGTACCTGCTGCGAACGGCCGCCCAGTACTGAACGCAGTGTAAGGACTGAATCCAGCCCCAGTACTGAACGCAGTGGCCGCCGGCGCGGAACTGTCGATCAGTTGAACGAATCGCCGCAGGCGCAGGAGCCGGTGGCGTTCGGGTTGTCGATGGTGAAGCCCTGCTTCTCGATGGTGTCCACGAAGTCGATGGTGGCGCCCTGCACGTACGGAGCGCTCATCCGGTCGACGGTCAGGGTCACGCCACCGAACTCCGCGGTGAGGTCACCGTCGAGGGCCCGGTCGTCGAAGAACAGGTTGTAGCGCAGGCCCGCGCACCCGCCCGGCTGCACGGCGATGCGCAGCGCCAGGTCGTCCCGACCCTCCTGGTCCAGCAGCGACTTGGCCTTGACGGCCGCGGCGTCGCTCAGGGTCACCCCGTGGGTAGCGGTAGTGGTCGCCGACTCGTCGGAAACAGTCATTGCGTCTCCCTCATAACTCATGTCTGTCGTGGGCTCCCGTGGGATTCGCCCATCCGCTCAACGGTACCTTGCCGGCCCGATATTCCCGAGTCAGCCCAGATCGGCGGCGGTGCGGCGGGCCAGGCCGGCGAGTTGTTCGGCGGCGTCGTCGATGGCCAGCCGAACCGAGCCCGCATAGTCGGCCAGCGAGTACGCGGCGCTGATCCCCGCTGCGCGCAGCGTCGCCGGGTCGAGGGTGACCTGACCGGCCAGCACCAGCACCGGGATGCCGCGCGGAGCGGCCCCGGCGGCCAGCGCGCTGACCACCTTGCCGTGCAGTGACTGGTCGTCGAAGCGGCCCTC
>CAZHUU010000213.1:2290-5291 GCA_964535335.1 uncultured Mycobacterium sp. | reverse complement strand
CCACTACCCAACGCACGATCGACCTGGGCGACATACGCCCCCACCGATCCGCTCACCCCACCAACGCTAACGGGACCGCGGACTTACAGCGACCATGCTGACGTGGGGTTTCGGGTGCGCGTCGGGGGGTCGTCGTACCGTCGTCCCATGGCTGAGGTTGGGGATGTCGTGCCCTACATGGCCGGCGGCTGGATGGTGGTCCCGCCGACGCGCTGCGGGGCCGGCCACGTCCTTGGACCGCGCCGTTGTCTGATCGGCCACCATCCCTGCAACTGCGGTGGTCATTTGGGGTGGGCCTGCGGATGCGGCCACGTCACCTACGCTCCACCGCTCGGTGAGAACTGTCGACTCCTATCCGGGGCGGCCGACCCACGCATCTACCGGGGAAGCGACGAACAGTAGAGCATGACTAGGTCTACGCCCCGGCCACGGCCGCCAGCGGCAGGGCCACGCCGGCGCAGCGGGCCGCATAAATCACGTCGGCCACATTGTTGGTGCGCCAAGCCATCAGCACCTCCATGCGACGGCACTGCATAAACTCCGCGTGATACGTCTCCAGCTGGGTGTGGTCTTCGATGCCGAACAGTCCCGGGCGCTGCGCTGAGGCCATGAGAACTGCGCCCTCGTACTCCGAGGCCAGCGCGGACCAATCGGCCTCGGTGGGCCATTGACGCGAAAGTATGCCTCTGGCAACGGATTGCGCGACAGCCGGCAGCTCGGGACCGGCGTTGAACACCGCCTCCTGGGTGACGAGGAGCGCGTAGCTATCGACGACCATCTCCTCGCTGCGCTGCATGTCGAGGAACAGTGATGAGTCCAGCGTTTCCAGGCGGTGCGCGCGCGACCGCGTAAGAGTGGCCGCGGTCGCTTCGGCCGGGTTCCCGCGGGGTGCCACGCCAATTGCGAAGTCGGGCGTCAACTCTCGGACCAAATCTGAATCATGCGGCCAGGAGGTCGCCACGGCCGACACGGTGTCGCCGCGCGCCTGGATCGCTCGCACCGCCGTTTCCGCGGGATGGGTCCACCCGAACCATCGGAAATCAAAATCGGCGTCGAACCGAGCCGCCAGTGCCATGGCGCGCGGAATGAACACCCCCGACGGGATGAACCCGTTGCCCTCATTGGTGGCCACCCACAACTCCGGCAACCCCGAGGAGCCTCGCGCGACAGCGACTGCCCATTGAAGAACCGGATAGACCACACTCGACGCCGCGGCCAAATCGGAGACCGCGGCACGGGCGAGCTCGAGGTCGGACATTGAAACGTCACGTGACACCCGGCTGGACCGTGCCGCCGAATCATTCAGTGCCGGAACGAAGCCCGCGGCTGCGGCCCCGCCTGCGCCTGCAGCCGCACCGGGCCCACCGGCTAACGGCCCAGGTGCCGAACCGGACGGCGGTGCCGTCGGCGTTGTCGACGACGGAGGCAGGACCGAACCATACGGTGACAGCGGCGCAGAAGAACCCCCGGCCGTCGGCGGGGCTGCGGGAGCCGCCGGGGCGGCAGGCATGCCCATCGGCGCCGCCGCCGGCGCCATTCCACCCATCCCAGCCCCAGACGAAACCCCCGAACCAGCAGCGCTCGCACCTGACGCCGACGGCGCCGACGACGCCGCCAGGGGCGCGGCCGCACCGGGGGCCGAAGCCGGTGCGGCAGACGTCGGCGCACTCGCAGTACTGAGCGGCGGAACCAACGGCGTCAAAGGCGCCTTCGCCAACTGACCGAGACCCGCCGGTCCCCCACCACCGGCTCCGCCGCCACCAGCGCCCGCGCCGCCGCCAGCCGCCTGCGACCCAGCAGCGATGCCCTTACCCATACTGTCGCCCACCGACGACGAGGCCGCCGATACCGCGGCTGACTGCGTCAGCGATGAGGGGTTCGACAACCCCGCGGCCGACCCCAGATTGCCGGAGCCGGCCGACCCCAGCTGTCCCTGTCCCATCAAACCGGTCAGCGGCCCCGCGCCACTGCTCGCCGCACCACTCAGTGGCGAACTGGACGCACCGCCCCCGGTTGACGGCAGTGAGGGCATCTGCGGGACAGCGGATTTCGCCGCGCCAGCGGCCGTCGACGGATCTGCTGCCCGCCCGGCAGCGCTGGCCGCCGCAGTCGTGGGCACCATCGGCATATCGCCGGGCATCTTGTCGCTAGGACCACCACTCGATGCGTCGCGATTGTGAGAACCGGAAGCCGACTCGGGCTGGGTGACCCCTTCGGTCGGGGATCCGGTCGATTGATCGCGGTGCGCCCCGCTGCCGTCTTGTCCCGACTGTGCTGGGGTCCCGTTGCCCCCGCCCGATGATGTGTCGCCATTTGCTTGCCCGCCCTTGTCGCTGCCCTTGTCGGGACGGTCGTTGGACGGATCGCGATGATGTGAATTGGTCTCGTCTGTCGGCCCCCGGTCGGGTCCTTGGCCGTTACCGGCTGGAGCCAGAGGAGGCACATTATTTGAAGCGCTGAACAGGCCTAGTTCGTCGCCGACGATCGTGTGCAGTTCCGTTGAATAGGACTGAATCTCGGCGCGGTACTTGGCCAGAATCGGAGCTACATTGACGATGCCGCCGGCTGGGGTTGCCCGAAGCGCATCTTCGATTTCCTGGTGAGCGGCGTCGTGTGCTGTTCGCATGCCCAGCTTGGCTTTACCCACGCTGTCGGCGATGGTGGCCGTTCCTTTTCCAGCCGCATCTAATGCCGTGTGTAAGGCGTAGTGGACCTCGTGCTCGGATTGATAGTGGGCGTAGGCGGCTTCGGCGCCGGCTCCATCGGTCCAATCCGAATTAAAGACCTTGTCGGTATTGGCCTTGGCTTCCGTGGCGGCGTCGGCATGCCGCTCGGCCCTTCCCTTCATGCCTCCTGCGGTGTCTTTGAGCGACGATTCCGACTCGGTGGGCCATAGATCTCCGAGAAGCGCCATCGTGAAGAGGCCGTGTGGCCGCGGCACGTCGCCCATCCCAGGTGTCCATGTTGCTGCGTCGAATCCATCACCCGCAGCGCTCGCAGC
>CAZHUU010000213.1:0-2280 GCA_964535335.1 uncultured Mycobacterium sp. | reverse complement strand
AGCATTCGCTCAGCTGCCGACACCGCCTGCCCCCCAGCACCATTGGGTGTTGCGCTGGAGTTGGCGGAACGGATGGCGTCAGGCATTACCGGGGTAGGCCGCAGGCGTCCAGCAGCGAGTCGATCGCTTTGTTGGTGTCAGCGTTCAACTGATTGAGCCTGTCGACGTTGGTCGAACTCTCGCTTAATGCTTCGGTTGTCAGATCGAAGACGCGCGCGACATAGTCATGTGCAGCCTGGTCAACTTCCGCTGGCACCTCTGCGTTCAGAGCGCTTTCGATTGCCGCGCCGGTCTTCAACATCCCTGGTCCCCGCATCAAACAGTTCGCAGACCCGCTTCTTGGCGGCGGCTTGCTGCTCAGGGCCACCAGTTGCCATGGCGGTGGAGCTCACGGTTGAGCTGGTGGAAGCTGCCGGCTGCCGAGTGACGCTATAGGTGATCGCGGCGGTGGCGGCGATGACTGCGGCGAGGCCCGTGACCGCGCTGAGGGCAATCAGCGCACGCTTGGACCCATTGGGCTTGTGGGGGGGTGGCATTCCAGGGCCGGGAATCACGGGCGGTGGACCGGGCGGCGGGGTCCAGGTGCTGGTCATCGCGATGCTTCCAGGGTCGGTTAGGTCGACAGGGTCGCGGCTGACTGGTTTTCGACCGCCTCGGTTGAGGCGACGGTGGCAGCGGCGGTGGCCGTTCCGGTCGCCGTCTTCTCGGCGAGTGTGGCGTGGTGTGCGGCGAGGACTGCTTCAACGGCGGTCGCATAGCCGGCGGTGTAGTTGCCGGCCTGGATGGCGGGCAAACCCGTCGCAAGAGCAGCTGCACGCTCCTGACCGGCGCTCATCAGACCACTAAGGGTCGCCTCTGGCTCCATAGCGAACTTGTCGGTCGACATTCTTCGATGGTAACTGCCTGCGCGGCCAGTTACATCCACGTCGAGATCCGGCGCTGAGCTCGGTTAACGCAGAAGCGCGGCTAGGCGCGGATCGGCACTCCACTGGCGGCCGAGAATGCCGGCGGCGGCCCAGATCGACACTGCGGGGGCAGCCGGGCCCTGCAAGCGCATCGGTGAGTACCCAGGTCCGAAACCCAAGGTCAGCGTCCATGACAGCAGGTCGGGCTGGAACTCGGAGATCGTGCTCCACCAGGCCGATTCCCAACCGGCATCCGTTGCGACCAGCACGCGCTTGGTGGTGACGATGATTGGCGCGTGCTGTACGTCTCGCCAGGTCGGAGCGGCGTCGCGGCGGGCAGCGGCTTTGCGCCGGTGGTTGATCGCGGCGGTGGCGGCAAGAGCGCCGATCATGAGGGCAGGTCTGCCGAGGAGGTAGGTGGCAGTGCGTTCGTAGTGTCCGTCGCCGCCGTAGAAACGCGAGTAGGTCACCTCAGCAGTCATGACGGCGACCTCGTCCGGTTCCAGGACCGGACCCCAGACATCTACGGTCGGTGGGGTGATGCCGTGAGTGATTTGGTGGGCGATGGTGCGCAGCTGTCATATCTCGATTGTTCGGCCGAGTGGGACTTCTTACGGCCAGATGCGCTGTCGGGGAGTTCTTCGCTGCCGGGTGGCGGCAAGAACGGCCGCGTCCCTCTACCCTGGAGTGCTGGAGACAGCGAAATGGCCGCTGAACTGGGAAGAAGAACGGGGTTGTTGGGGTGGTATCCCTGCGCATTGATCCTGATGCCGTCGCTGCCGCAGGTAGCCACGTTGCGTCGGCCGGATCGCATTCGACCCGCCTTCCTGTCATGGCGGGGCCCGTCGCGGCGGACCCGGTATCGGTCGCGGTAGCCGCGACGCTGGCTGCTCGCGCCGGGGCTGTCAGCGCAAACAGTGCACTTGGCTCTGCGGTCGCCGCGCATCACGGTGGGCGGTTGAGCGCGGATGCCGCCAGTTACGTCGAGGTCGATGAGGCCTCGGCCGCGAGGTTGGGCGGTGCCGGCGGCGCGGCCGCCCTTCCTGGCGCGGGGTCGTTGCCGCCGTTGCCCGATTTCACAGTTCCGCCGGTTCCCGCTCCCGTGGTGACCGGCATCCCCGGGGATGGAAAGGCGATCGCGGAGCTGCTTCATGCGAAGGCCGGCACCACGGGCTTGAGTGACACGGCGGCCTGGTTACGTGAGCACGCCGGCGAGTTGCACAGCGCCGGTACCGCCTTGCACAGCGCGGCCAGCGATGTGGAAGACCATTGGTCCTCCGATGCCGCTGGGCACGCCTGCGCGCGCATCCGGGCACTGAGCACCTGGTACGGCGGTCCCGCCGCGCACGCCAGGGCCGCCGCTAGCGCCATTGAG
>CAZHUU010000212.1:0-5304 GCA_964535335.1 uncultured Mycobacterium sp. | reverse complement strand
GCCTGCCTGGTGGCGTTGATGCTGCGGCTGATGTATTCGCTTTCCTTCTGCGCCGCATTGGGTTTGACGCTGATCTGCTCGACGATCAGCGGCCAGCCCGCACCGATGATCAACGAACTGAGCAACAACAGGACCAGCCCGATGGCCGGGATGCGCAGGTCCCGCAGGAACAGTGCGGAGAACACCGCCGCCGCACAGATCAGCGCGATGGCCAGCAGGATCAGCTTCGCGGGCAGCACCGCATTGATATCGGTGTAGCCGGCGCCGGTGAACGGCTTGCCCGCCCGGGTGTGGCTGAGCAGCTCGTAGCGATCCAGCCAGTACGCGAACGCCTTGAGCAGGACCAGCACCCCGACCAGGCTGATGAGCTGAATGCGGGCCGCGCGGCTGAGCGCACCGGTGCGGCCGGCCAGCCGGATGCCGCCGAAGATGTAGTGGCCCACCAGGTTCGCCAGGAACGCCAGGAACACCGCGACGAACAGGAACGACAGCACCAGGCGGTAGAACGGCAACTCGAAGGCGTAGAAACCGAGGTCCTTGCCGAACTGCGGGTCGGCGATGCCGAAACTGCCGCCGTGCAGGAAGAGTTGGATGCGGGTCCAGTAGCTCTGCGCGACGATGCCGGCCAGCAGGCCGATCACCGCCGGCACCCCGAAGCCGAACGACTTGAGCCGAGCCATCACCGCGGTGCGGTAACGGGCCACCGGATCGTTGGGCCCGGTCGTGGGCACGAACACCGGGCGGGTCCGGTAGGCCAGCGCCAGCCCGGCGAACACGATCGCACCGACGACCAGTCCGGCCACCAGGAACACCACCACCCGGGTGACCAGCACCGTGGTGAACACCGACCGGTACCCGAGCTCACCGAACCACAGCCAGTCCACGTAGGCGTCGACCAGCCGGGGCCCGATCAACAGCAACACCACGACGGCGAGCGCGACACCGATCAGAATCCGGCTGCGCCGAGTCAGCTTCGGCATCCTCGCGGCGGGCCGCATGTTCACGGGTCAGGCTCCTGGTTCTTCTCGGGCCGCGGTGAAGCGCTGCGCTGGGACCACGGCACAACTCTACGCATCACCACGGCCGGGGCATCCCGTAGCGACGGGCTAGCAGCCGGGTGGACGGCCGCCGGAGGTGAGCGAGTGCAGCGAGTCGACGGCCTGATTCAAGGTCTCCACCCGCACCAGCTCCATGGTGTCGTCCTTGGCGGTGCGGGCCTCGTCGCAGTTCTCGGCGGGCACCAGGAACACCGTCGCCCCGGCCTCCTGGGCGGCCATCATCTTGTGGGTGATGCCGCCGATCGGACCCACCTTGCCGTCCTCGCTGATGGTTCCGGTGCCCGCGATGAACTTGGATCCGTTGAGGTCGCCGGTGGTCAGCTTGTCGATCACGGCCAGGCTGAACATCAGCCCGGCCGACGGACCGCCGATGTTCGCGAGGTTGAAGTCGATGGTGAACGGCGCCCACGGGGCGTCGAGCACCGCGATGCCGAGATAGCCGTAGTCGCGATCGCCGTTGGTGCCCAACGTGATCCGCGCGGTACCCGGCGGGGCGTTCCTGCGCCGGTAGTCGATGACGATCTCCTGACCCGGCTTGGTCTTCTTCAGCAACGCGGTGAACGCCTCGACGTTGGGGATCGGGGTGCCGTCGACGGTGTCGATCGCGTCACCGACCTGCAGCTTGCCCGCCGACGGACCCGGGTCGGTGACCTTCTCCACCGTCAGCGCCTCGGGGTACTTCAGGTAGCCCAGCGCGGCGTACTCGGCGCTGTCCTCGGACCGCTTGAAGTCGGCGTTCTGCGCCTTCTCGACGTCGTCGCGGGACTTGTCCGGCGGGAACACCAGGTCGCGGGGCACCAGCTGCTCACGGCCCGAGATCCACAGGGTCAGCGCCTGGCCGAGCGTCAGCCCGTCGCGCTGGGACACCGTGGTCATGTTCAGGTGCCCGGATGTCGGCTTGGTCGGGATGCCGTCGATGGCCACCACCTGCTTGCCGTCCACCTCGCCGAGGGTGTCGAACGTCGGGCCCGGCCCGAGCGAGACGTACGGCACCGTGACGACGGCCAGCAGCACGCCGAACACCACGATCGGCACGAGCGCCACCATCAGCGTCAGAATCCGCCTGTTCACGCCGCCAAGAGTAGATCCGGCGGGCAGGAGCGAAGCGACCCGGGGAAGAGACGGAGCTCGGCGGCGGCCCCGTTCACTGACAGCTGATCACCGGTCCACCGCGCGCGGCACCAGGTGGGTACGGTTGAGGGTATGCCTGACCTGCCCTTCGGCTTCTCCGCCGGAGACGACCCCGACCCCGACAAGCCGAAGAAGGACCGCGACCCCGGCCCCGGCGACCCGTTCGGGTTCGGCGGCGGCGGGTTCAACCCGGCCGACCTGGGCCAGATCTTCACCCAGCTGGGCCAGATGTTCAGCGGCGCGGGCAACGCGATGAGCGGCGGATCGTCCGGGCCGGTCAACTACGACCTGGCCCGCAAGCTGGCGTCGAGCTCCATCGGCTTCAGCTCGCCGGTCCCGGCGGGCACCGTCACCGCGATCACCGACGCGGTGCACCTCGCCGACACCTGGCTGGACGGCGCCACCGCGCTGCCCGCCGGCACCGTCAAGGCGGTCGCCTGGACCCCCACCGACTGGGTGGACGGCACCCTGGAGACCTGGAAGCGGCTGTGCGACCCGATGGCCGAACAGATCTCGAACGTGTGGGCCTCGGCGCTGCCCGAGGAGGCCAAGGCGATGGCCGGCCCGCTGATGGCGATGATGACCCAGATGGGCGGCATGGCGTTCGGTTCGCAGCTGGGCCAGGCCCTGGGCCGGCTGTCCAAGGAGGTGTTGACCTCCACCGATATCGGGCTGCCGCTGGGCCCCAAGGGCGTGGCGGCGCTGCTGCCGGAGGCCATCGAGGCCCTGTCGGAGGGGCTCGAGCAGCCGCGCAGCGAGATCATGACGTTCCTGGCCGCCCGCGAAGCCGCGCATCACCGGCTGTTCAGCCACGTGTCATGGCTGGCCAGTCAGCTGCTGTCTGCGGTCGAGTCCTACGCCCGGGGCATGAAGATCGACATGAGCGGCATCGAGGAGCTGGCACAGGGTTTCAACCCGGCGTCGCTGGCCGACCCGGCCGCCATGGAGCAGCTGCTCACCCAGGGGGTCTTCGAGCCGAAGGCCACCCCCGAGCAGACCGCCGCGCTGGAGCGCCTGGAGACCATGCTGGCGCTGGTCGAGGGCTGGGTGCAGACCGTGGTGACCGCCGCGCTCGGGGACCGCATCCCCGGCACCGCGGCGCTGTCGGAGATGCTGCGCCGCCGCCGGGCCACCGGGGGGCCTGCCGAGCAGACCTTCGCCACGCTGGTCGGCCTGGAGTTGCGGCCGCGCAAGCTGCGTGAGGCGGCGGTGCTGTGGGAGCGGCTGACCGAGGCCGCCGGTATCGACGCCCGCGACGCGGTGTGGCAGCACCCGGACCTGCTGCCCGGTTCGGCTGACCTCGACGAGCCCGCCGGGTTCATCGACCGCATCATCGGCGGCGACACCAGCGGGGTGGACATCGACGCGGCGCTGGCCGAGTTCGAGAAGACCGACTCCGACGACCCCAACGCCGGGCCTGTGGATAGCTGAACGTCCCGGCGGCCCCGCGATGTCACAGTCGCTGGTGTGAGCCGGCTGTTTGCGCTCGACCCGGCGATGCCGGTGCTGCTGCGACCCGACGGCGCGGTCCAGATCGGGTGGGATCCGCGCCGCGCGGTGCTGGCGCGACCCCCCGACGGCCTAAGCGCCGCCGCGCTGGCCGCGGTGCTGCGCGCCATGCAGGTGCCGGTGCGGATCAGTCAGCTGCACCGGCTGGCCGGCGGCCACGGCCTGCGCGACACCGCCGCGTTCGACGACCTGCTGACCGCCCTGGTGACGGCCGGCGTGGTGCGGGACCGGGCCGACAGGACCAGCACCCGTGCGCTGTCGATCCGGGTGCACGGCTGCGGGCCGCTGTCCGACCTGCTGGTCGAGGCGCTGCGGTGTTCCGGCGCCCGGATCGGGCACACCAGCCACGCCAACGCCGGGCCCACCGGCCGCGGCGTGGACCTGGTGGTGCTCGCGGACTATCTGGTCGCCGACCCGCGGCTGGTGCGTGATCTGCAGGCCGCCGGGGTGCCGCATCTGCCGGTGCGGGTCCGCGACGGCGCGGGACTGGTCGGGCCGCTGGTGATTCCCGGTGTGACGAGCTGTCTGGGCTGCGGGGATCTGCACCGCACCGACCGGGACGCGGCCTGGCCCGCGGTGGCCGCGCAGCTGCGCGACGTGATCGGCAGCGCCGACCGGCCCACTGTGCTCGCCACCGCCGCGCTGGCGCTGGGCCAGCTACACCGGATCATCACCGCGGTGCGCGGCGTCGAGGGCGCGGGCGCGCCGCCCGCCACGCTGAACACCACGCTGGAGATCGACGTCAATTCCCACAGCATCATGACTCGTCGCTGGTCACGGCATCCGCGCTGCGAGTGCTGACAGGGGTGGTTGCCAGTATCGCGGCGTCGGGGATGATGGTTGAGTGGCTGACGACATCAAGCGCGGACGCGCCGCCCGCAACGCCAAGCTGGCCAGCATCCCGGTCGGCTTCGCCGGCCGGGCCGCGCTGGGCTTCGGCAAGCGGCTGACCGGCAAGTCCCGCGACGAGGTCAACGCCGAGCTCATGGAGAAGGCCGCGAACCAGTTGTTCACCGTGCTGGGTGAGCTCAAGGGCGGCGCCATGAAGGTCGGCCAGGCGCTGTCGGTGATGGAAGCCGCGATCCCCGAGGAGCTCGGCGAGCCCTACCGCGAGGCTCTGACCAAGCTGCAGAAGGACGCACCGCCGCTGTCGGCGGCCAAGGTGCACCGTGTGCTCGACGGGCAGCTGGGCACCAAGTGGCGCACCCGGTTCAGTTCCTTCGACGACACCCCGGTGGCCTCGGCCAGCATCGGCCAGGTGCACAAGGGGGTGTGGTCCGACGGCCGCGAGGTGGCCGTCAAGATCCAGTACCCCGGCGCCGACGAGGCGCTGCGCGCGGACCTGAAGACCATGCAGCGCATGGTCAGTGTCTTCAAGCAGCTCTCCCCCGGCGCCGACGTGCAGGGCGTGGTCGACGAACTGATCGAACGCACCGAGATGGAGCTTGACTACCGGCTCGAGGCCGACAATCAGCGAGCCTTCGCCAAGGCCTACGACGGCGATCCACACTTCGTGGTACCGCACGTGGTGGCCAGCGCACCGAAGGTGATGGTCACCGAGTGGATCGACGGCGTGCCGCTGGCCGCCATCATCCGCAACGGCACG
>CAZHUU010000211.1:4274-5358 GCA_964535335.1 uncultured Mycobacterium sp. | reverse complement strand
ATGCGACAGCTAGTCGGGGCATACGGCCAGATGGGCGGCGGTGTCGGTCCCGCCGGCGGGATGAGCTCGATAGGCGGCGGCGCGGGTATGCAAAGCGCCACCGGTTCAATGCCGAGCATGAGCGGCCTCGCAGCTGGGCCACTGTCGGGCCTCTCAACAAACCTGAATAGCCTCCTTTCCCAATCTCAGTCGGGCTCACCCGGTGGTATCGCCGACGCTGCACGCGATGTCGGCGGCGGCCCTGGCACGGGGACACCCCTTGGGCGCCTGACGGCGAATTCGAGCCCGCGCGAAATTGCCGCTGCGATTATCAACGAGGCCCACCGCCGCGGCTATTCGCCGCAGCAGACGGTGGCCATCTTATCGACCGCCATGCAGGAATCAGGGCTGCGGCCGAACGCGGTATCACCCAACCGCGCGTGGGTCGGTATTTTCCAACAAGACGCCTCCTACCCCGGCCGCGGGAATCCGAATACCGCCATTGCCGAGTTCTTCAATCGACTTGACATCAAAGGGGGAAGATCTTCCCCGGACATCTTCAAAACGATATTCTGGTTACAGCAGGCACCCGGGAATCCATCGGCTGACTACGCGTATTCCCATGGGAGACAACACTATTTGGCTGAAATAATGTCGCAGCAAAGCCGAGCTGCAGCGCTATACCGTTCCATCACCGCCGAATAGATCAGAAATTGTGTAGGTTCCGCTTTTCGATGGCCAAATTCCGCTGCTGATGGCTGTAGGTTCCGCTTTTCGTTGGCACAATTCCGGTTTTGATGGCACAGCGTTGGCAATTTTGCCGGAAATTTGTTAGATCGGCTAGTCAAGTGTTGAAGGATGAGACATCCCCGGTGCAACCCTGATGAGGGGTGATTGGGGCGCCGCGCAAGTTGATCCGTCGATCGGATGACTTGCTGCTGAACGGGTTTTTACCGGGAGCGGAAGGCTGCTGCTGCGGTGGCGTGGATGACGGCGAGTGCGTCGTTGACGCCGTTGTTGTGTCCTTTTTCGAAGTCTTCGCCGTCGACGGCCATGGTGTTGGTGATGTGGGCGATGCAGATGACGCGGGCTTGGGTTGCTTGGG
>CAZHUU010000211.1:2105-4264 GCA_964535335.1 uncultured Mycobacterium sp. | reverse complement strand
CTCGGTGCGGATTCTATTCGTAAGGGGTTACAGGCCGCGGGCTTGGGTTGCTTGGGCGTAGGCGTAGAGGGCGGCGGCTTCCATTTCCCCGCAGGTGATGTGTCCGGCGGCGGCCGCTGCGATCGCGGTGGTGGTCTCGCGGTAGGGCGCGTCGGTGGTCCAGGAAGTTCCGGTCAGGACGGTTTGGGCGAGATGGTCGAAAGCGTTGTCGAGGTCGGCGAGCAGTTGCGGATCGAGGTGACTCCAGCGGGTTGGTGGTTGGTAGTGCGCGCTGGTTCCTTCATCGCGTAGTGCGCGTTGGATCAGGACGAACAGGGGAAGGTTCGCGGTGGGTGAGATTTGGCCGGCCGAGGTCATGCTGATGATGAGTTCGGCGCCCGAGGCGGTGAGTTGTTCGGCGACCAGGACGGCGAAGGGCGCTCCGACGGCCATGCCGACGATGCCGATCTCGATGCCGTCGAGGTCGGTGGTCCACATGTCGGTGTGGTAGCAGGCCCAGCCGGGGTGGCGGTGTCCCAGGCCGCTGTTGGCGAGGTAGCGGATGATGTCGCCGTCGGGGTCGAGCACGGTGACGGCGGGAACCGTTATGTGTGGCAACGCTTTTTGGCGGCGGGCCTCGCGCAGCAGGTTGGCGGGCTGTAGCACGGATGCGGCGCTGTAGTCCTTGTTGGCGAGCAGCGGGTAGTTTTCGGCGTTGTCGGTTTCGGCGGTGTTGAGGGTGTGGTGTGTCATGAGCGGGGTAGGTCGGTGATCCAGCGGGCGGCCAGTAGCCCGGACAGGGCGGTGATGATTCCGGCGGCGACCACGGCGGCGTGCAGGCCGAGCCAGTCGGCGATCACGCCGGCGATCAGAGCGCCGGCGGCGTAGCCGAAGTCTCGCCAGAAGCGGTAGGTGCCCAGTGCGTTGGGCCGCCAGCTGGGGTGGGCGTGGTCGGAGACCACCGCGATCAGCGCGGGGTAGACCATCGCGGTGCCGATGCCCAGGGCCACCGCGGAGGCGATGCCGGCCAGCAGCGGCCACCGCAACAGTCCCAGCGCGAGGGCGAATCCGGCTGCCTGGACGAACATTCCGGAGACGATGAGCGGTTTGCGGCCGATGCGGTCGGCAAGGTGCCCGGTGTAAACCTGCCCGAATCCCCACAACAGCGGGTAGAGCCCTTTGATCAGCCCGACCGCGGCCAGCCCGAGGCCGTAGTCGGTGAACAGCAGCGGGAACACACCCCAGGTCAGTCCGTCGTTGAGGTTGTTGACCAGGCCGGCCTGACTCGCCCCGCGCAGGCTGGGCTCACCCCAGGTGGTGCGGGCGAACACCGTGCCAAGGCCCGAGCCCTCGGCGGGTGCTGGGCGGGGGTGGCGCGACAGTTCCAGGGCCACGTGGTCGGCGGTGTCCCCAGCCACCAGCGACAAGCCCAGCCCGGCGATGACGAAGACCGCGCCGATGAGTTCGGGCACCGGCCGAAGCCCGTAGGAGGTGGCCAGGTAGCCGGTGAGCAGTGCGGTCGCGCCGACCGCGGCGTAGCCCGCGGCCTCGTTGAGCCCGGTGGCCAGGCCGCGCTGTCGGGGTCCGACGAGGTCGATCTTCATGTTGACCGTCATCGACCAGGCCAGCCCCTGGTTGAGGCCGAGCAGGACGTTGGCGGCCACGATCCACCACCACGACGGCCCCCAGGCCAGCATGAACGGCACCGGCACCCCCGCGGCCCAGCCCGCCAGGAGTAACTGCTTGCGGCGAAACCGCGCGGTCAGTGCTCCGGCGGCCAGATTCGTGAACGCCTTGGTGACCCCGAAGGCGATGATGAAGGAGAACACCGCCAGATCGCTGGTGATGCCGAACACCTCGGTGCCGATCAGCGGAACCGTCGTTCGTTCCAGACCGACCAGACCGCCGACGCAGATGTTGACGATCACCAACAGGGTGAACTGCAGCCAGTTCTCCCGCAGCCCCAGCTCGATGCCCCGCCCGCTGCGGGCGGTGATGTTCTCGGTCATCGGGACCAGAGCCCGGTTCGCATGGCGCGGTGGTGGGCGGTCGCATAGTCGGCCGGGCCGCCGTCGAGCACGGCCACCCCGGTGGTGCCGGCGCGTAGCAGCACACTGGCGGCGGTCATGGCCCGTTCGCCGTGCCCGCATCCGATGACCACCCCGGCGGGCACGTCGGCG
>CAZHUU010000211.1:370-2095 GCA_964535335.1 uncultured Mycobacterium sp. | reverse complement strand
CGAGTTCGATGTGCAGGGCTCCACCGACATGGCCAGCGGCGAATTCACTGGTCTGCCGCACGTCCAGGTAGGGCCGGTCGGGCAGGTGATCGGCGGTCGCGAACACCAGACGCTGCAGGGCCGCTCCAGAGGATTCCCACGCGTTCAGCCCGCCCTCGAGTACGCCCAGCAGGCGCTCGTAGCCGATCTTGTGTGCCTGCCAGAACAGCTCGGAGAGGTCCTGGCCGGGCTCGGTGAGGAACACCAGAGGGACCGTGTCGGGCAGCAGCCATCCCAGCCAGGTGGCGAACTGGTCGCGCAGCGAGATCGACAACGACCCGGGGATGTGGCCGGCGGCGAACGCCGCGGCGGGCCGGACGTCCACCACGACCGCGCCCTGTGCCAGAACACGTGTGAGCGTATTGACATCCAATGCGGGCAGGGTCGGGCTGGCCGGCAGCAGCGGCGGTCCTTGCCGATTGCGGTGGGGCAGCCGGGAGAAATAGGTCGGGTAGCTGCCCAGGCCGGCCAGCAGCATCGCGGTGAACGTCGCCTCGTCCGGCGCGGCCAGCAGCGGGTTGTCGCGTTTCTGGGCACCCACGGTGCTGATCCGCTCAGCCCCCGGCGGGGCCGAGCAGAACGAGCCCGCGCCGTGGGTGGGCCACACCGCGACCTCATCGGGCAGCGACGCCAGCCGGTGCAGCGACCGGTACTGGGCGTGGGCGAGTTCCACAGTGCGTTCCGCGCCGAGCAGGTCGGTGCGCGCCGCGGACCCGACGATCAGCGAGCCGCCGGTGAACACCCCCACCGGCCGGTCGCCGTCGCTCAACAGGAAAGCGATGTGCTCGTCGGTGTGTCCCGGGGTGGCCATCGCCTGCAACCGCAAGCCGCCCAGATCGACCTGGTCCCCGTCGGTGAGCCCGATGTGGTCGAACGCGCGCCGGCCGGCGGCCGAGGCAAGGATCGTGGCACCGGTGTCGTGATGCAGTTGCACCGCCCCGGACAGGAAATCGGCATGCAAGTGGGTGTCGGCGGCGAAGGCCACCGTCAGACCGCGCCGCGCGGCGGCACTGCGCAACGCCCGCAGATCGCGGCTGGCATCGACGGCCAGCGCCCGGCCGTCACCGAGGTCGACCAGGTAGGCGCTGTTGCCCAGCCCCTCATCGACCAGAGGAATCAGATGGCTGTCAGAAAACCCCATCGCTCCCACCTCGCGCACACTCGCCAACACCGGATTGATGCATACCCTATGATATTCCAGAGAACATTGGAAGAAGGTGGTGGGGTGCAGCGATCACCGGCCAAGACCCGGCTCTACGAACAGTTCGCCGTCACCGGCAAGGCCTTGTCGCATGCCAGCCGGCTGGAGCTGCTCGACCTGCTCAGCCAGGGCGAACGCAGCGTTGAAGCACTCGCCCGCGCCGCGGAGCTGAACCTGAGCACCGCCTCGGCGCACCTGCAGGTCCTCAAACAGGCCGGCCTGGTCGACACCCGCCGCGAAGGTGTCAAGGTCTACTACCGGCTGGCCGGCGAGGACGTCGCCGCGCTGTTGGCTTCGCTGCGCCGCGTCTCCGAACACCACCGCGCCGAATCCGCCGCGGCCGCCGTCGCCTACCTCGGTCCGGGCACCGACCCGGCCATGGATCCCGACCAGCTGCGCGATCGGTTACACGACGGCGCCCTGGTCATCCTCGACGTGCGGCCCACCGAGGAGTACCAGGCCGGCCACATCCCCGGTGCGGTGTC
>CAZHUU010000211.1:0-360 GCA_964535335.1 uncultured Mycobacterium sp. | reverse complement strand
GATCCCGATCGACGACCTGGCCACCCGCATCACCGAACTGCCCGACGACGCCCAGATCGTCGTCTACTGCCGCGGCCACTACTGCGCCTTCGCCCACGACGCGGTCAGCGCGCTGCACGCCCACAACCGCCACGCGATCCGCCTGCACGACGGCATGCTCGAATGGCGGCTGGCCGGCAATCCCGTCGCCGTCGCCCGCTCCGCATGACCACCGCCGACAAGGAATCCACCATGACCGTCCTGATGATCATCAACGGATCCGCCTACGGCCTGGACTCCACCTTCAACGCCGTCCGCCTCGCCGCAGCGCTGGCCAAACGCGACGGCGTGCACCTGACGGTGTTCCTCATGGGCGACGGT
>CAZHUU010000210.1:1146-5393 GCA_964535335.1 uncultured Mycobacterium sp. | reverse complement strand
CCTGCGACCTCTGGGTTATGAGCCCAGCGAGCTACCGAGCTGCTCCACCCCGCGATGGTGAACCCAAGGTTACCGAAACCGGGTGATGCGACCAAATCGGCCGCACGCGACCGCTCTGCCAGGCTGTTTGCATCCAGCCGCCACACCCGACATCCTCGGTGCCGATGACCCGAACCAGAACCGCACGCGCTATCGCGGCCCTCGCGCTGGCCGCGCTGAGCGTCTTCGCCGCAGGTTGTGATCGCGATCAGGGCCTGCCCGCCGACAAGCCCGCCGCGACCGCCGCCCCGCTGCCGATACCGCTGACCACCACGACCACGGCAGCGGCCAAGCCGGCGGTGGACTACGCGCGCCTGCTGATCCAGGACCGCGACATCTCGGCGACCAATGACACCTATACCGCCCAGTCGCCGGTCATCGACCCCGACGGCCGGCCGGGTGCCGAAGTGCTGCTGGTCAACCAGAATCAGACCAAGGCCATCAACGTCCTGCTGGTGGGACTGCCGCACCCCGCCGATGGTCCGTCCGCGCTGAGCGAGGCCGTCGCCAACCTCGCGAAGTCGGTCACCGGCTCGGCCCCGCAACCCTCGCCGGTCGGCACCGGCGGCACGGTGGTCACCGGCACATCACCCGATGGCACGAAATCGGTGACCGTTCTGCTATTCACCGAGGGCGCCACGCTGGCCCGCATCGAATTCGACGGTGTCGCAGGCCAGCCCGCCGCCACGGAGTTCGTCACCGACGTCGGCCAGAAGCAGGACATCGCGCTGCGGGTCGGCCAACCGGCCGAGCCGGCCTAGCCAATCCGCTTCGCTACTTGGCGGCGCCGACTCGCCAACCCGCTTCGCTACTTGGCGGTCTGGAACTTGTTCATCGCGTCGTCGAGGCGCTGCAGCGCCGCGCCGTACTGCGCGAAATTACCGCTGCGCTGAGCATCTTTCACCGCGCCGAGCGCAGCCTGCAGGTCCTGCAGGGCGGCGGCCTTCGCCGGAGACAGTGATGTCATGCCGCCCGGCGGCGGCACCGCCGCGATCGGGGTCGGCACCTCGGGCGCATTCGCCGGGGGCTGGTTGCCCGTGGGCTGGTTCGCCGGGCGTCCGGACGGCTGACCGCCAGGAGCGTTGGCCGGCGCCGGCCCGGTCGCGGTGGCACCCGCACCGGGTCCGAAAATGCCGTCCAGTGCGGTGCTGACGGTAGGCCCGTAGCCGACCTTGTCGTTGTACATCATCGCCACCCGGATCAGGCGCGGGTAGGACGAGGCGGCGTCGCTGGAGCCCGGCGACGCGTATACCGGCGACACATAGAGCAGGCCGCCCTGGCCCACCGGCAGCGTCAGCAGGTTGCCCCACCGTATTCGGTTCTGGTTGTCGCGCCCGATCACGCCCAGGTCCTGGCTGACCGCGGTGTCGGTGCTGATCGCGTTGAACGCCAGCTTGGGACCGTTGACCTGACCGGGGATGGTCAGCACGGTGATCTTGCCGTAGGTGTCCGGGTCGGAGCTGGCCGACATGTAGGCCGCCAGGAAGTCGCGGCGGAACCGGTTCAGCGCCGTCGTCAACTGGAACGAGGCCGAATTGTCGTTCTTGGCAAGGTCTTTGGCCACGATGTAGTACGGCGGCTGGAAGCTCGAGGCCGTCGGGTTCGGGTCAAGCGGGACGTCCCAGAAGTCCGAGGTGGAGAAGAACGTCACCGGGTCGTCGACGTGGTACTTGGCCAGCAGCGCCCGCTGCACCTTGAACAGGTCCTCGGGGTAGCGCAGGTGCTCAGCCAACTCGGCGCTGATGTCCGCGCGCGGCTTGACCGTGCCGGGGAACACCTTCATCCACGCCGCCAGCACCGGATCCTTCTCGTCCTGGGCGTAGAGCGTCACGGTGCCGTCGTAGGCGTCGACGGTGGCCTTCACCGAGTTGCGGATGTAGGACACCTGCTTGTCCGGCCGCAACCGGTTGATCGCCACCTCGGTGGAGTCCGCCGTCGCCGAACTCAGCGAGGTCAGCTCCGAGTACGGGTAGTTGTCCAGCGTGGTGTAGCCGTCGATGATCCACACCATCCGCTTGTTCACGATCGCCGGATACACCGTGGTGTCGGTGGTCAGCCACGGGGCGACCGCCTTGACTCGCTCGGACGGGTCCCGGTTGAACAGGATCCGGGAGTTCGAGCCGATCACGTTGGAGAACAAGAAGTTCCGCTCGGCGAACTTCGCCGCGAACACCGTACGGGCCAGCCAGTTGCCGACCGCGACACCGCCGGTTCCGGTGTAGGTGTAGTTCTTGGTCTCGGTGTTGGTCTCGTAGTCGTACTCGCGGTCGGCGCCGTTCTTGCCCACGATCGCGTAGTCGGAGGCGGTGTTGGAGATGACCGGGCCGTAGTAGACCCGCGGCTGATCCAGCGGAGCCGGGCCGGGCGAGACGACGCTGCCGTTGGCGCCGACGACGCTGGCCAGGAACTCCGGATAGCCGCCGTTCTGGTTGGGGTCGTTGGCGATTCCGCGCACGGTGTTGGCCGGCGAGGCGATGAAGCCGTTGCCGTGGGTGTAGACGGTGTGCCGGTTGATCCAGTCGCGCTGGTTGTCGATCAGCCGGTCCGGGTTGAGCTCACGGGCGGCCACCACATAGTCGCGCAGGCTGCCGTCCGGGCCCTGGTACCGGTCGATCGACAGCTGGTCGGGGAAGTAGTAGAAGTTCTTGCCCTGCTGGAACTGGGTGAACGCCGGGCTGATGACGTTGGGGTCCAGCAGCCGGATGTTGGAGGTGGTGGCCCGGTCGGCGGCCACCTGGGCGGCCCCGGTGGGCGCGTTACCGCTGTAGTCGCGGTAGGTCACCACGTCCTCGGTCAGCCCGTAGGCCTGCCGGGTGGCGGTGATGGAGCGGGAGATGAACTCGCTCTCCTTCTGCGCCGCATTGGGTTTGACCGAGAACTGCTCGACGACCATCGGCCAGCCGGCCCCGACGATCAGCGAGCTGATCAGCAGCAGCACCAGACCGATCGCCGGGATGCGCAGGTCGCGCAGGAACAGCGCGGAGAACACCGCCGCCGCGCAGATCACCGCGATCGCCAGCAGGATCAGCTTGGCCGGCAGCACGGCGTTGATGTCGGTGTAGCCCGCGCCGGTGAACGGCTTGCCGGGCCGGGCGTTGCTCAGCCGCTGGTAGCGGTCCATCCAGTAGGCCACCGCTTTCAGCAGCACCAGCACCCCGACCATGCTGATCAGCTGCAGCCGCGCCGGCTTGCTCAGCGCGCCGTTGCCGGCCGCCAGCCGGATACCGCCGAAGATGTAGTGCGTCACCAGGCTGCCCAGGAACGCCAGGAACAGCGCGACGAACAGGAACGTCAGCAGCAGCCGGTAGAACGGCAGGTCGAAGGCGTAGAAGCCGAGATCCTTACCGAACTGCGGGTCGGCGATGCCGAAGCTGCCGCCGTGCAGCCACAGCTGGATGCGCGGCCAGTAGCCCTGCGCCACCAGCCCGGCCATCAGACCGATCACCGCGGGCACCCCGAAGGCGAAGAACCGCAGCCGCGACAGCACCGCCATCCGGTAGCGCGCGACCGGGTCGTTGGGCCCGGCGGTGGGGACGAACACCGGCCGGGTGCGGTAGGCCAGCGCCAGCGCGCCGAACACGATCGCCCCGACCAGCAGCGCGGCCGCCAGGAACACCACCAGCCGGGTCACCAGCACGGTGGTGAACACTGAGCGGAAACCCAACTCGCCGAACCACAACCAGTCGACGTAGGCGTCGATGAAACGCGGCCCGACCAGCAGCAGCGCCAGAATGATGGCTGCCATCAGCACGAGGACGCGGCCTCGCCGGCTCAGCGCCGGCATCCGGGCGGGGGGACGAATGCTCACGATCGGTGTCCTGCGGCAATCACGCCGCCACTCTACGCAATCCGGAAGGGACCCGGTCCGGGCTAGCAGGTGGGCGGGCGTCCGCCGGTGTTGAGCGTCTCCAGTGCGTCGATGGCCTGCGGCAGCGTCTCCACCTTGATCAGTTCCATGTTCTCCACCGGCGCGGTGCGCGCCTCGTCGCAGTTCTCCGCGGGCACCAGGAACACCGTCGCCCCGGCCTCCTGGGCGCTGACCATCTTGTGGGTGATGCCGCCGATCGGGCCGACGGTGCCGTCGACCCCGATGCTGCCGGTGCCGGCGACGAACTTGCCGCCGTTGACGTCCCCGGTGGTCAGCTTGTCCACCACCGCGAGGCTGAACATCAGCCCGGCCGACGGCCCGCCGATGTTGGCCAGGTTGA
>CAZHUU010000210.1:0-1136 GCA_964535335.1 uncultured Mycobacterium sp. | reverse complement strand
GAACGGCGCCCAGGGCGCGTCGAGGACTGCGACCCCCAGGTAGCCGTGCTCGCGGTCGTCGTTGCGGCCCAGGGTGATCCGCGCGGTGCCGGTCTCGGGCTTCGGCCCGGAGCTCTTGCGTCGGAAGTCCACCACGATCTCCTGGCCGGGTTTGGTGGCCTTGAGCAGAGCGGAGAACTGCTCGACGCTGGTGACCGGGGTGCCGTCGACCTTGTCGATGGCGTCGCCGGTCTGCAGCTTGCCGACCGAGGGCCCCGGCTCGTTGACCTTCTCGACGCTGACCGCCTTCGGGTACTTCAGGTAGTTCAGCGCGGCGAACTGGGCGGTGTCCTCGGAGTTCTGGAAGTCCGCGCTCTGGCTCTTCTGGATGTCCTCGCGGGACTTCTCCGGCGGGAACACCAGGTCCCGCGGCACCAGCTGCTGGCTGCCGGACAGCCACAGCGTGAGCGCCTGCCCCATGGTCAGGCCGTCGCGCTGGGACACCGTGGTCATGTTCAGATGCCCGGAGGTGGGCTTGACCGGGGTGCCCTCGATCGCCACCACCGGCTTGCCCTCGAACTCCCCGAGGGTGTCGTAGGTCGGCCCGGGCCCCAGCGAGACGTAGGGCACCGTCACCACCGCCAGCAGCACACCGAACACGACGATGGGCACCAGCGCCACAAACAGCGTCAGGATTCGCCTGTTCACGCCGCCCACAGTAACGGCGGTACCGTGGTCGTCATGGCTGACCTGCCCTTCGGCTTCTCCGCCGGCGATGACCCCGACCGCGACAAGAACCCCGGGGCTGGTGGGGCCGGTGGGGCCAACCCGTTCGGCGCCGGATTCAACCCCGCCGACCTCGGCAAGCTGTTCACCCAGCTGGGCCAGATGTTCGCCGGCGCGGGCAGCGCGATGACCGGCGGGGCGGCGTCGGGGGCGGTGAACTACGACCTGGCCCGCAAGCTGGCGTCGAGTTCGATCGGTTTCACCGCCCCGGTGCCCGAGTCCACCGCCCGGGCCGTGGCCGACGCGGTGCACCTGGCCGACACCTGGCTCGACGGCGCCACCGCACTGCCGGCCGGCGCGACCCGGACCGCCGCCTGGACCCCGCAGGACTGGGTGGACAACACCCTGGACACCTGGAAGCGGCTGTGCGA
>CAZHUU010000209.1:0-5493 GCA_964535335.1 uncultured Mycobacterium sp. | reverse complement strand
GCCAACGGCATCGTCGACACCGAGCCGTACCGCAAGCTCGGCCGCAACCAGCTGCGCATCGCGATGTTCCCGGCGATCGAGCCCGATGACGTCACCGCGCTGACGCAGTGCGTGGACTGGGTCGTCGAACGCCTGTAACCGCACCGACGGGCCAGCGTGTCCTCCCCGTTATCTTTGCCGGGCTGAGTTAGAGTCCCGACGAAGGAGGTCGACATGCGGGAACTCACGGTGATCGGACTCGATGTCGACGGAAAATACGTCATCTGCGAAGGCCTCGACCCGGCCGACAAATTCGGCGTGCCCGTAGACGACCGGCTCCGCGCCGCGGTGCGTGGCGACCGCCGATCCGGCCAGAACCCCAAGGACATCGAGGTCAAAACCGTGTTGCGGCCCAGGGACATCCAGGCTCGGATTCGGGCCGGCGCGTCGGTCGAGCAGATCGCCGAAGCCTCCGGCACCGACATCACCAAGATCGAGCGGTTCGCCCACCCGGTGCTGCTGGAGCGTCAGCGGGCCGCCGAGTTGGCCACCGCGGCGCACCCGGTGCTGCCCGACGGTCCCGCGGTCCTGACGCTGCTCGAGACCATCAGCGCCGCGCTGATCGCCCGCGGCCTGGACCCGGACGCGACGAACTGGGACGCGTGGCGCAACGAGGACGGCCGGTGGACGGTGCAGATGTCCTGGCAGGCCGGCCTGTCCGACAATGTCGCGCACTTCCGGTTCACCCCGGGCGCCCACGGCGGCACCGTTACCGCGGTCGACGACAACGCCAGCGAGCTGATCAACCCCAACTTCGAACGACCGCTGCGCCCGGTCGCGCCGATCGCGCAGCTCGAGCTCGACGTGCCCGCCGCCCCCGCACCGGAGGCCGTCGAGCCGGAGCCGGAAACCCCCGCCCGCACCAAGCGGGCCAAGGGCAAGCCCCCGATTCCGGCCTGGGAGGACGTCCTGCTCGGGGTGCGCTCCAGCGGCGAGCGCTGACCGTCAGCTGTTGGCGGTCAAAGCCAACAGCGTGAGCCATCCGCCGGCCACCCCGATACCGGCGCCCAGCACGAACCACCGCCGAACCGGCAGCTGACGCCAGCCCCACAGGGTGGGCGCCAGGCCGCCGACGGCCACCAGGTTCAGCCCGACCGCCACCAGCGGATGCACCCGGATCATGCCCAGGCTCAGCACCACGATGGCGGCCCCGGTGACGGCCGCGACGAATCCGGCGACCGTCAGGCCGGTCCCCCAGGGCGTCGGTTCCTCCGTCACTGCACTCCTCGTTCGTCCGGTTTCCTGCCCGCCGGGACCTCCCCCGGGTCGCTTCGCTCCTGCCCACCGGGAGCGGCACCAGGCTAACCCGCGGACCTGACCCGCTCGTAGAACGCCAGCGCGGCGGCGGTGGCGACGTTGAGCGAGTCGGTGGCCCGCGACATCGGGACGCGAACCCGCACGTCACACGCCCGCATCGCGGGTTCGGTCAGGCCCGGGCCCTCCGCGCCGACCAGCACGGCCAGCTTCTCCCCGGCCAACCCGCTCATCACCGCGGCCAGCGTGTCCGCCTTCGGGCTCGGGGTCATGGCCACCAGCCGGAAGCCGAGCTGCCGCAGCTCGGCCAGGTCGGCCGGCCAACGTTCGGCCCGCGCGAAGGGCACCAGCAGGGCGTGGCCCATCGACACCCGCACCGCGCGGCGGTACAGCGGGTCGGCACACCCGGTGCCGAAGATGACCGCGTCGACACCGAGGCCCGCCGCGTTGCGGAAGATCGAGCCGAGGTTCTCGTGGTCGTTGACCCCCTCCAGGACCGCCACCGTGCGTGCGCCGTCGAGTACCTGCGGCAGCGACAACTCCGGTGGCCGGCGCGCGGCACCCAGCACCCCCCGATTGAGGTGGAAGCCGACGACATCGGCCATCACCTCGGCCGAGGCCCGATAGAACGGGGCGCGCGTACCGGCGAGATCGTCGGCCAGTTCACCAAACCGTCGCTCGGTCCCGAGGAAGGCGTGGGGGGTGAACCGCGAAGCCAGCATGCGCTGCACCACCAGCACACCCTCGGCGATCACCAGCCCCTTCCCAGTCGGCAGGTCGGGCCGGCGGTCGACGCTGTTCAGATCGCGGAAGTCGTCGACGCGAGGGTCGGCGGGGTCGGTGACGTCGATGACCTCGACGCCGCTATGGTCGCTAAAACCCTTGGCGCTCACGGGATTTCGGCGATGAGCACGGTCATCGGGCCTTCCTTTGCCAGGATGCCGTCGCCCGTCCCGACGCGGCACCCACGAGATGCGGTTCGCCACCGGTTGCCGACGGCAACAGTCAACGTACCCGTTCCCGGCACGGCGCCCATGGGTTAGGTTGGACGGCAATGCCTTCCGACGATCCCGAACCACAGCCGCCGTTGCTACCCGCGGCGCTGCTCGAGCCGTGGCCGGTGATCGCCGCCGGAGCGGCCCTGTGGGCGCTGGCCACCATCGCCGCATTCGCGGTGCCGGCTCTGGAAGGGTGGCGTCCGGTCACCCTGGCGGGGCTCGGCGTCGGGGTGCTCGGCACGTCGATATTCCTCTGGCAGCGCACCGCCGCGCGACGCGGCGTGCGTGGCGCCCAAACCGGGCTGGAGCAGTTCACCGACCCGGACCGCAACCAGCACTGAACGAAGGAGAACCCATGGCGGCCCCGCTGTTGCAAGCAGAGATCGAGATCGACGCGCCGGTGACCAAGGTGTGGAGCCTGGTCTCCGACCTGAGCCGGATGCCCCAGTGGAGCCCGCAGTGCCGGCTGATGAAGACATTGGGCCCCGTGCGCCCGGGCACCCGCACCCTCAATCTCAATCGGCGCAACAAGCTGTTCTGGCCGACGACGTCGACGATCACCGAAGTGATCCCGGAGCGCAAGATCGCCTTCCGGGTCAACGCCAACAACACCGTGTGGAGCTACGAGCTGGAGCCGACGGCGACCGGCACCCGGGTGGTGGAGACCCGCCACGCCGAGAACGGCGTCAAGGCGGTCTCGACCATGACGGTCAACGCGGTGCTCGGTGGCGTGCCGAGCTTCGAGCAGGAACTCGTCGAGGGGATGAACACCTCGCTGGCCCGCATCAAGGCGGCCGCAGAGGGACGTTAGGTCTCGCTCGGCTCGACAGGCTCGGTATCGGCCGGCTCGACGGTGTCGGCCGGTTCGAAGGGTTCGACGGCGTCGGCCGACTCGTCGGCATCAGTGCGCGCCGGCTCGGTCAGCGCAGCGTCGGTCAGCGCAGCGTCGGTCGGCTCGGCGTCGGGGGCCTCGGCGCCTCCACCCTCAGTGGTGGCGACATCGGCCTCGACCACCTCGACCTCGACCGCCTCGGTGGCGGCGGCGACCGGCTCGGCGGCCACCACCTCGACCACTCCGTCGTCGTAGGGCTCGTATATCGGTGATCCGGCACCCGCCGGCGCCGGGGTGTCGGAGTGCGCGCCGCAGCCGTAGTCGAAGTCCACCACGTGACCGTCGGCGGACAGCTCGTTGCAGCACACCCCGAACATGGTGCCCAGCACACCGGCCAGCGGAACCATGAAGCCACAGTCGCGGCAGGCCCGTTTGGTCGCCCGGGCCATCGGCGCTCCGGGCCCGTGGTCGCCGTCGTGCCACCGCTCTGCGGCGTCGGCCCGGCCGAACGGACTCAATACCTGACGGCGGCCCAGGCCGACCTCGAGGGCGAGGTCGTCGAACGCGGGATCGCCGGTCGCGGTGTAGCCGGGCACCAGCCGAAGGTCGCCGGGCTGCGGCGCCAGGAGATCGCCGGGACCCAGATCACCGGCCCGCACCCGGTTCTCCCACGGCACCCAACTCGGAGCCAGCAGCGCCGTCGGCCCCGGGATCAGTACCACCTCGCTGATGGTGGCGTGCTCGGCGCCCGGGTGGGCGGCCACCACGGCGGCCCACTGCCAGCCCTGATAGCCGGGAAGCTTGGCCAGGAACCGGTGGGTGGCCGCGGAGTCGTCCTCGAAGGTGACGCCCAGATACTCCCCGACGGTATCCCCGCTGAACTCCACGATGGCGTGGCGGGCCGACTCGCTGGCGCCGGTGAGGATGGCGGCGACCGCCTCCGACGGCTCGGCCGTGACGGCCTCTGCCGGAGGGGGCGGGGATTCGATCTGGCTGTTCATCGTGACCAATATTGCCTCACGCTGCGCCGTGACAGCCACACCGGTCACGTGCGCGCCCCCGCAGGCGGGGATGGGGGACAATCGAACAGTGTCTGTGGGGCGGCGTGGAAAGCCGGGACCGGAACCAGGGTCCGGGCCCGCTCACCGCTATCCGCCCGGCCCGCCCGGTGAGCATCCAGGGATGGCGAACTATCCCAGCGACGAGGGCGTTCATCCGCGCAGCGGTCCCGGATCGCGCTCGAACCCGACGCCCAGCGCCAACCGCTATCTCCCGCCACTCGACCCCGAACGCGGTCACGGCGACCAGTCCGGCTACCGGTCCGACCCGCGTGGTGTCGGCGGCGGCGCGGGCGAGCGGATCACCGTCACCCGCGCCGCGGCGATGCGCAGCCGTGAAATGGGCGAGCGGATGTATTCGATGGTGCAGCGCGCGGCGACCGCCGACGGCGCCGACAAGTCCGGCCTGACCGCGCTGACCTGGCCGGTGATGGCCAACTTCGCCGTCGACTCCGCGATGGCGGTGGCCCTGGCCAACACGCTGTTCTTCGCGGCGGCCACCGGTGAGAGCAAGGGCAAGGTGGCCCTCTACCTGCTCATCACGATCGCGCCGGTCGCGGTCAGCGCGCCACTGATCGGGCCGGCCCTCGACCGGCTGCAGCACGGCAGGCGCGCGGCGCTGGCGATGTCGTTCCTGCTCCGCACGGCCCTGGCGATCGTGCTGATCATGAACTACGACGGCGCCACCGGCAGCTACCCGTCCTGGGTGCTCTACCCGTGCGCGCTCGGGATGATGGTGTGCTCGAAATCGTTCAGCGTGCTGCGCAGTGCGGTGACGCCGCGCGTCATGCCGCCCACCATCGACCTGGTCCGGGTCAACTCACGGCTGACGGTGTTCGGGTTGATCGGCGGCACCATCGTCGGCGGTGGCATCGCCGCCGGGGTGGAGTACGTGTTCACCACGCTGTTCGAATTGCCCGGGGCGTTGTTCGTGGTCGTGTTCGTGACGCTGGCCGGCGCCTCGCTGTCGATGCGGATCCCGCGCTGGGTGGAGGTCACCGAGGGTGAGGTCCCGGCCACGCTGACCTACCACGGCCACAGCGGACCGCTGGGCGGATGGCCGGACGACGCGGTCACCGCGCCGATCACCTCACCGCGTCAGCCGTTGGGCCGCAACATCATCACCTCGTTGTGGGGCAATTGCACCATCAAGGCGATGGTCGGCTTCCTGTTCCTCTACCCCGCGTTCGTCGCCAAGGCCCACCAGGCCAGCGGCTGGGTGCAGCTCGGCATGCTGGGCATGATCGGCGCCGCCGCCGGCATCGGAAACTTCGGCGGCAACTTCGCCGCGGCGCGGCTGCGGCTGGGCCGG
>CAZHUU010000208.1:0-5508 GCA_964535335.1 uncultured Mycobacterium sp. | reverse complement strand
TCTGCGCCCGGATCTACTGGAGGCGGCCGGGGTGGCGGAGTTGGGCGACTGGGGAGCGGCGTTCACCGCCACCCACAGCACCGTCGAAGTGAACTCGACCGGAACGAAGTTGCGGCCGGTGACTCGCGTCGGCAAATACACCAACGTTCCTGACCTGCTGGCGATCTCGTCGGTGTTCACCGACGTGGTCACCCGCGACCAGGTGCCGACCACGCTGCCGGTACTGCGCGGCGGCCGCCGGCAGGTTATCTCCCAGGAAGCCGGCACCGAGGTCCTCTACTTCATCACCGATCTGGGTTGGCGGATGGCTAACCTCGACGCCCGAGAACCCGCGAGGGACAACGCGCTCAAGATCGCCACCGATGGCCGCAACGTGTCGCTGGATCCGCGCCTGGCCCACATGGACCCGCCGCAGAACTCGCGTGCTGCCGCGGTCGCCGATCAGATCATGCGCATCCATGCCGCGGCGGCCGATCAGGTCTATACCGACCTCGAGACCGGCCAGCCTCTCACCGAGCGCGGACCCCTGCAGATCGTGTTCTGTGACCGGGGGACACCCTCCAAAGACCCTGACCAGTTCACCATTTACGCCGCCATTAAGGACGAACTCATCGACCGCGGGATGCCGGCAGAGAAGATTCGCTTCGTCCATGAGGCCCGCAAGCCCAGCGAGATGAAGGCGCTGGTCACCGCCTGCAATCGCGGAGACGTTTTGGTTAACACCGGCTCCACCGAGAAGATGGGCACCGGAGCCAATCTCCAACGCCGCGCCCTGGCCCTCCACCACGTGGACGTACCGTGGCGACCCGCTGATCTGGAACAGCGCGAGGGACGAATCATCCGGCAGGGCAACCAGAACCGCGAGATCGAAATCCTGACCTACGTCACCGAGGGCACCTACGACACGGTCATGTGGCAGAAGGTGCAAGCCAAAGCGCTGTTTATCGAACAGGTGCGCCGCGGGGACACCGTGGACGCCGAAGTGGAGAGCCTCGACGGGGGAGACATCGGCACCGCGGCCGCCGAAACTAAGGCCGTCGCTACCGGCGATCCGCGGTATCTGCGCCAAGTCGAACTGGAGGACGAGGTCAAACGGCTGGTCGCACTGGAGCGCGCCTACCACGAGTCGATCCGCCGCCGCGACTGGATCGTGTCCGGTCACGAACGCTCCATCCCACGCCGCCGCGCGGAGCTCGCCGAGTTGGAACCGATCGCCGAGCAGGTGAGCGCGATGTCCGCGCAGGGCCACGCCCCGGACATCATCGTCGCCGGCACCCACTATCCCGACGCGGGATCGGCGGCCAAGGCCTTCACCGCCGCCTGCCGCAAGGCCTGGGACGACGCCCGCAACCGGGCTTCCAGCCAGTTCGAACCCATGGGAGCCTCCATCGGAGGCTTGGACCGGGTTGCCACCCGTGACCACATCAACGGCTGCCTCCTCGTGCGCCTGGCGGTGCCCTCCCGACTCGCCGAGATCAGCCGCGAGGACCTCATGGCCGCCACCGACGAAGCCGGCGGCACCAAAGCCCGGGGACTGATGAAGCGGGTCGAGAACACTTGGGCTCAATTGCCGCGGCACTACGACAGCCTGCGGCTCGACCTTGACCGAGACCAGAACGAGTACGACGACCTCGTCGCCCACCCGCCCGAACCGTTTGAGCACACCGCGACGCTGACCGACCGCCAAGCCGAACTCGCCGCCCTCACCTTGGAACTCAAGCTGGCCGCGCAAAGCCCCGAAGCGCTGGCCCGCGCCGCCGCCGCCGAGGAACGCATGGCTCAACGCGGCCGCAAGCCCGGCTGGTCACTACTGCACAACCCCACGCCGTACCTGGTCGATCAACACGGATTCCCCGACGCCGCGGCGATGCGAGCAGCCGTCAAGGCCGCAGAACGCGCAGCGCTTCGCGAAGCCCTCGGCCCCGACGCGATCGTCGGCTATCCCCTGCCGGGCGAGCTGCATCGGATGCGCAACGAGGTCGAGGTGATCGAGTTGGCCGGCGGGCGCAGCCCGGCCACGGTGTACGACGGACCACGCGAATCAGATCTCTACTACGGCAACTCCATGATGAGGATGTCCGACCAAGTCCAGGCCGTGGTGACCCGAATCATCGACAGCGACATGAGCGTTCAGCCGCTGCGGGTCAATGAGCGTTGGGACATCATCCCCGCAGAGCGGCGCGCGATCATGGAAGCGCTCGCCAAGACGGTGTGGCGAAATGACCACAAGGTCCTCGCGATTCCGGCAAGCCCCGCCGCCGACGCGCAGGCCCGCAGCGGAATCTATTGCCGGAAAAAGGCCACCGCCGCGGAGGCGATCGCGAACTTCGATAGCGGCGAGTGGAAGCTGCCGCCCGGCACGCTGCTCATCGTCGACGACGCCGACCACCTCGACGCCGACCAGCTGCGGTGGTTCACTCGCACAGCCACGGCCACCAACACCAAGCTGCTTCTGGTCACCGATGAGACCGTCGCACCCGGTGCCAGCCGCCCGCTCACCGAAGCCCTCGCCGAGGGGCTGTCGTGGTCGCACTACATCGGCACGCCCCCGGCCCGCGAGGTCGCCGATAGCGCCCTCACGCGGATAAGTCGCTACCTCAGCGACCTCAGCACACCTCCCGACGACGAGGCACACCGCGAAGCCGCCGCGCTGCTCGCGCGCCGTGACGCCCTGGCAGCCTCCTACACCCGACTGGCCGCACCCCTGCACCTGCGCGCCGCCGACCGTGAAGGCCCGCAACGCGACACCGGCCTGAGCCTCTAAACCACCCACCATGCCAGCGGAACGAACAGGAGAGCCCCGTGACGCAACTCGAAGATGACTTCCTGCGCCGCCTGGACCAGGAGCCGCTCGACGCCAACCAGTTGGCAGACCGCTACCAGAACGTGCGGGCGCGCGAGGAGCTGCTGAACAGACAGCACCAGCGGTTGTGTGCGACCGTCGAGCGCGGCGCGGGGGTCAGCGAGCTCAAGACTCTTGTCGAGGCGATGCACACTGAATACCAGGCATTTCTCAGCGGATTCAGCTGGCATGAGCGCGGGGAGATCAACAGATTCCCGGCCGGCTATCCCACCCCGTGGCGTCTGGCCCAACTGCACTGCGACAGTGGCGATTTAGCGGCCGCCGGCGGACGCAGCCCAGCAGCGGTATACCGCGAAGCACCAGAAGCGGCCCTCGACGGTCTCTCACCATCGGCCCGCGAAGTCGTCAACGCACTCATCGACAGCGACATGAGCGTCCAGCCCCTACGAATCCTGGATGACCCCCACGGATACGGACTACTGGGGTCACGCAGCATCGAAGGACCCTTTGAGGTTGCCGAAGCGCCTCCCGGCCCGCACCTCGCCCAGGCCGCACGCCGCACCAGCCATGAGGGGCGCCAAGTGCTGCGGGCAGTCGCGCTGGCCGCCCACTACAGCGGCTCACGGGTTCTTGCCGTCCCCGCAACCGACGCCGCCCGCACGGCAGCCCACACCCAGCGCTACGCCCACCATGTCGCCGACGATCCACACACCGCCATCGCCAATCTCACGACAGGACAACGGAAACCGCCGCCGGGAGCACTCATCGTCATCGACGACGCCGACGAACTCGCCACCGACGACGTGCGCCAACTCACCAGCCTGGCCGGCCGAACCAACACCCACCCCGTCCTCGTCCCCGCCGCCCGCGCCGCCCTGGGGACCGCGGCCAACACCCGCAACCGCGAATCACGCGAAAGCGCCGACGCATTGCAACACCAGCTGCCCTGGAGCCAGCACCTCGGCGAACCCCGCGACTACCGGCTGTGCGCCACCGCCGCCGACAACCCCGGCCGCCTTCAGCGCTACCTGGCCAAACTCGATCTCGTCCCCAACGACATCGCCCACCAACAGGCCGCAACGCTGCTCCAAACCCACCAACAGATCGTCGCCGCGCATACCGCCCTGGCCGCGCCCCCCAAAGCGCTACACACCAGCCAGGAAATGCAGGACAACCGCCAGCACGGGCTGTGCCTCTAAGCGATCCCAGGCAGAGGTAGCGGGGCGCCCTTTCAGCCATCGAGTCGGTCGGCACCGCACCGGCGTCCATCCCGGTGCGGTGCAACCCGCGCCGCGCGACACGCCGCCCAACGTGCGCTTCCACGGAAATGCCGAAGCTGCGCGTTAGGGTTTTGCCACCCAGGGGGCATCGGGGGGAACCGGCAAAGCCCCGACAAACACCAAACGATCGAGAGGTGCATTCACCGTGCCCAGAACTGTCAACACCACCCACGTCATGACCTGGAACGTCCTGCAAGGCGGGGGAGATCGCCGACCTCGCATCCTCGGCCAAATCGCCCAGAGCAAGGCCACGATCGTCGGGCTGACCGAAATCCGCCGCAACAATCTCGACGCATGGATCGACGGCCTGACCCGGCTCGGCTACACCCACATCGAGCATTCCTGCCCCCAGGGCGCCGGCCACGACATGACCCACAGCGTGCTGATCGCCTCGCGGGTTCCGCTGCACCGGGTCGCGTTGGAGGCCGTCGAGGACCCCGCCCGGTGGGTGGCGGTCTACGCTCCCAGCCTCGACCTCGACGTGCTGTGCGGCCACAGCCCCGGCACCCCCGACGACAAGGTGCGACCCGGCACCTATTCGCTGCTCGGTCTCGAGCGCAAGAAGATGATGTGGGAGGCGGTCATCCGCTACGTCCGCCCCCGCCAGCACAAGCGGCTGATCGTCATGGGCGACTTCAACACCGGCCGCAACGACATCGACAAGACCCCGGACGGCACGGCGTACAAGTGCGCGGGGTTCATCGACGAACTCCACGCCCTGGGGTTGTTCGACACGTTCCGCACGCTGCACCCCACGAAGCGCGAGTACACCTGGTACTCCCGCTCCAAGCGCGGCCGCCGCGAACTCAACGGCTTCCGCCTGGACCACATCTTCGTGTCCACCGCCCTGAGCTACGGCATCGTGGCGACTCACCATGTCCAGCACGTCCGCGGGCCCGTCGCCAAGGGAGGACTATCCGATCACTCAATCGTCATCGCTGAACTGGATCTCACCGTCATGGCACTGGAACTGATTGCGTGAGCCGCGACGCCGCCGCCACCACCCCCCAGGGTGCTCCGGACGAGCCTGGCTGCCTTGTTCACCCTCAGCAGTGTTCAGCGGCCTCGGTGCCGCGGTCCCGCGCCGGCCGGTGGATCAGTCAGAGGCACCCACCCGCTACCGCCACGAGCGATGGCACCCACCATCCGGTCATAGGCCTCCAGGACTAGACGCTTGGTGCGGTACTCACCGTGGTCGCGTTCCTCGTATTTGCGCACAACAGTGAACGAGTCCAGGACATGTTCGGCTTCGCTGCGGTTCAGCCCGTAGATGTGGAGGAAGCCGGCGTCGAGGTCGGCGCGAAGCAACGCCCGCCGCTCGGGGTCCCAGCGGAAGGGCGGCCCGTCATCGCCAAGGTCCTCGGCGTAGGGCCGAAGCCGCCAGGAGGTGTAGGACAGTTCCAGGACATAGGAACACACCCAGTC
>CAZHUU010000207.1:5403-5736 GCA_964535335.1 uncultured Mycobacterium sp. | reverse complement strand
ACTCGACCTTTTCGTCCTTGACCAGCTTGATGATGTCGTCAGCGTTCTTTTCTGCCACTTACAAACTCCTTCGGTGCAGGCACAGAGGTTTCTTAACCCGCGGCTGACGGTAGGGAGCCGATGTTGCCTGCCCGTCAAGCTCATGTTGCGCCGACGTTACGCATCTGCGGTCGCGGGCCTGCAACCGGTCCCACCTATCCTTGGGGCCATGGCGCGTGAGATCGGGTCCTGGCTGTCCGGACCGGAACCGGTGCGGCCCGGCGACGACACCGGATACCCCGGCAAGAGGCTTGGTCTGCCCGAGACCGGGCCGCGGTCGCTGGCCCGGATGGG
>CAZHUU010000207.1:0-5393 GCA_964535335.1 uncultured Mycobacterium sp. | reverse complement strand
GCCGGTTCGTCGCGCTGATCATCGACTGGCTGATCAGCTACGGCCTCGCGGCGCTGGGGTTGAGCTTCGGCCTGATCAGTTACGCCTGGCTGTCGACGGCGATCCTGCTGGTCTGGTTCGTCCTCGGCGTGGTGTCGGTGCGGCTGTTCGGTTTCACCCCAGGCCAATACGCGCTCAGCCTGATGGTGGTGCCCGTCGACAACCGGCTGCACGTCGGCACCGGCCGGGCGATCGTCCGTGGGCTGCTGATCGCCCTGGTGATCCCGCCGCTGTTCACCGATGTCGACGGCCGCGGCCTGCAGGACCGGGCCACCAACACCGCCGTCGTCCGGCGTTAGGCGTTGATCGGCGGCTACTCACGTCGATTCAGAACTCAGGCACATGCTTACTCGGTCTTCGTGTGCGTGAGGTCTGACTCAACGTTCGTTGTGGACTGCTGACGGCGGGATCGGGCCGACTCTGACACCGTCGCATCCGTGCGGGTGTTCGTCGGGAGCGAGGCGCTGGCTGCGGGGACGGTCACCCGATACGAACTGCGTGCCGCCTACCGCCGGATGCTCCCGGATGTGTATGTCGCCAAGTCGGTCTCCCTGACCCTGACGGATCGGACGACCGCGGCGTGGCTGTGGTCGCGGCGGCGTGGGGTCATCAGCGGCCGGGCGGCCTCGGCCCTGCACGGCGCCCGGTGGGTGGCCGATGACGCGACGATCGAGCTGATCCACGCGAATACCAAGGCGCCCGCCGGCCTCGTGGCGCGCCAGGAGACGGTGCTCGAAGCCGAGGTGATGCGCTTACGGGATTCCCGTGACCACCGTCGAGCGGACCGCTTTCGACCTGGCCCGGCACGGTTCTGCCCGGCAGGCGGTGGCGCGTCTGGACGCGCTGGCGCGCGCAACGCAATTCAAGCCAGCCGACGTGCTGACGCTCGCCGACCGTCATCCGCATGTGCGGGGTCTTCGCCGGGTTCCGACGGTGCTCGGCCTCGTCGACGACGGTGCCCAGTCACCGAAGGAGACCTGGCTGCGGCTGGTGCTCATCGAGGCGGGCTTTCCGCGCCCGGAGACGCAGATTCCGGTTCTGGCACCGGACGGCTATCCGCGCTACTTCCTGGACCTCGGCTGGCGCGACGTCATGGTCGCGGTCGAATACGACGGGGAGCAGCATCGAACCGACTCCGCGCAGTTCCGCGGGGACGTGCGGCGGGCGGAGTACATCGAAAGTCTCGGTTGGCGCCGGATCAGGGTGTTGGCCGGCGATCGCGCGGCCGACATCCTGCGCCGGGTCGAGCGCGCCTGGGTGCGTTGATCCAGAACTCAGGCACAGGTCTACTCGCACTTCGTGTGCGTGAGGTCTGACTCAACGTCAGCGGCGGCGGACGCTGCGCTGCACGCCCTTCATCTTGGCCTGCGCCGGCAGCGGGCCCTTCGGCATCGCCGCCGGGCCGACCCGGCTGCCCAGTGCGGCCAGCTTGGACTCCAGGGCGTCCATCTGCTTGACGGTGATGTTGGCAGGCAGCTTGGTCAGGTGCCGCTCCAGCTTGGCCAACGGCACCTCACCCTCGCCGTTGCCGACGATGACGTCGTAGATCGGCACCTCGCCGACTAGTCGGGCGGTGCGCTTCTTCTCCTGGGCCAGCAACGGCTTGACGCGCGACGGCGAGCCCTCCGCCACGAAGATCACCCCGGGGCGGCCGATCACCCGGTGCACCGCGTCGAAGTGGCCGGTGGCCGCCACGCCCTGGGTCACCCGCCATTTGCCGCGCATGTTGTCCAGCGCCCAGGCCGCGGCGCCGGTCTGCCCCTCGGCCTTGCTGTACACCGACTTCTGTGCCCGCCGGCCGAAGATGATGAACGCGACCAGCCCGCCGAGTACCACGCCCAGCGGGATCAGCAGGTACCCGGTGAACCCGCCGATCAGCAGCCCGCCGACCACGGCGAGCGCCACGATCAGCACAAACGCGCCGATCATGTAGGGGAGCAGCCGCTTGTCTTCCTTGCGCTGCATCTGGAAGGCCTGCCACAACTGGCTGCGCCGCTGCTTGGCCGCGGCCTTGCGGGTGGCCTTCGCCTCGGCCTTGGCGGCCTTGGTGGCGGCGGCCTTCTGGGGTTTCGCCATAAGTACAGAGGATACGGAAGGCGCGATTCAGCCCGACGCCGGAGCCGTGCCCAGCTTGTGGGCCTGCGCCGCCTGTTGGTAGAGCCGCCCCGCGCGGTAGGACGAACGCACCAGCGGTCCGGCGAGCACACCGGCGAACCCGAGCCCCTCTGCGTAGGCGGCGAGTTCGACGAACTCCTCGGGCCTGACCCACCGCTCGACGGGGTGGTGACGCAGCGAGGGCCGCAGGTACTGGGTGATGGTGATGATGTCGCAGCCGGCGCTGTGCAGATCGACCAGCGCGGTGCGGACCTCGTCGATGGTCTCGCCCATCCCGAGGATCAGATTGCTCTTGGTGACCAGACCGAACTCACGCGCGGCGGTCAGCACATCCAGGCTGCGCTGGTAGCGGAACGCCGGCCGGATCCGCTTGAAGATGCGCGGCACCGTTTCGACGTTGTGCGCCAACACTTCCGGGCGGGCCTCGAACACCTGGCGCAATAGTTCGGGGTCGCCGTTGAAGTCGGGGATGAGCAACTCCACCCCGGTCGACGGGTTCAACTCCTTGATGGCGCGCACGGTCTCGGCGTAGAGCCAGGCGCCGCCGTCGGGCAGGTCGTCGCGGGCCACCCCGGTGACCGTGGAGTAGCGCAGGCCCATCGCGGCCACGCTTTCGGCGACCCGGCGGGGCTCGTCACGATCGAGTTCGGCGGGCTTGCCGGTGTCGATCTGGCAGAAGTCGCAGCGGCGGGTGCACTGTTCGCCGCCGATCAGGAAGGTGGCCTCGCGGTCTTCCCAGCATTCGTAGATGTTGGGGCAGCCGGCCTCTTCGCAGACCGTGTGCAGGCCCTCGCGGCGGACCAGGCTCTTGAGCGCGGTGAACTCCGGGCCCATCCGGGCCCGGGTCTTGATCCACGGCGGCTTGCGCTCGATCGGGGTCTCGGCATTGCGGACCTCCAGGCGCAGCAGCTTCCTGCCTGCCGCCGCCGGGTCGGCGGCATTGGACTCCCGCTCGACGCTCACGGTGTCGATGCTACGTGAGTCGACACCACCAGGCGGCCGTCGAGTGCGTCACACACCGCCTCGGCGACGCGGGCGCGGACCTCGTCGACACCCACCCGTTTGCCCAGTTCAGCGGTCAGCGAGGTGACGCCCGCATCGGTGATGCCGCACGGCACGATCGCGCCGTACGCCGTCAGATCACAGTCACAATTCAGCGCGAACCCGTGCAGAGTGGTGCCGCGGGCCACCCGGATACCGATGGCGGCGATCTTGCGTTCCGGGCGGGCGGCGTCGGCGGGCAGCCACACCCCGGAACGGCCCTCGACCCGGCCGGCGGAAAGGCCGTAGTCCGCGCAGACGTCGATCAGCGACTCCTCAAGACGCCGAACGTAATTCACCACATCCAGTGGCTCGGCCATGCCGATGACGGGGTAGCCCACCAGCTGCCCTGGGCCGTGCCAAGTGATCTTGCCGCCCCGATCGGTGTCGACGACGGGTGTGCCGTCCACCGGCCGTTCCTCGGGCAACGTGCGTTTGCCCGCGGTGTAGACCGCGGGGTGCTCAAGCAGCAGCAGCGTGTCCGGACCGCCGGCCACCCGGGCATCGGCGAGGTCGCGTTGCAGCTGCCAGGCGTCCAGGTAGTCGACAGTGCCCAGCTGCCGCACCTCGATGGGCGCGGAACCGGACCGGATGGACTGCCGCACCCAACCGACGGTACTACCCCGACGTGGACGCGGTGGCGTAGGCCAGCGCCTCGCCGATGGTGTTGTGGTGGAACACGAAACCGGCTCGTTCCAGCGCGGCCGGGATGGCGCGCTGCCCACCGAGCAGGCCCTCGTCGGCGAACTCCCCGAGCAGGGTGCGCAGCGCGATTCCCGGCACCAGCCATGGTGTGGGACGGTTCAGGCAGCGGCCCAGCGCGGCGGTGAACTCGGCGTTGGTGACCGGCGCGGGTCCGGTGAAGTTCACCGGACCGGACAGGTCGTCGTTGTTGATGGCGAAGAGCAGGGCTCGGACCTCGTCCTCCAGGCTGATCCACGGCATGTACTGGCGGCCGCCGCCGAGACGCCCACCCAGGCCTAAGCCGAACAGCGGCCGCAGCCTGCCGAGCACGCCACCGCCGGGGGAGAGCACCAGCCCGGTACGGGCCAGCACCACGCGCACGCCCGCATCCTGCGCGGGCAGGGTTGCGGCCTCCCAGTCCACACACAGCTGGGCCAGGAAACCCGTTCCGGGCGGGGCGGTTTCGTCGATGACCCGGTTGCGGGTGTCGCCGTAATAGCCGACCGCGCTGGCGTTGATGAGCACAGGTACACCGGCGAGCGTGACCGCCGCCGAGATCACCTCGGTGGGGTCGATCCGGCTGTCGCGCAGGCTCTGCTTGAACGCGCCGGACCATCGCTTCTCGCCGACGTTGACACCGCACAGGTTGACCACCGCGTCGACGCCGTCGAGGCCGGCCGGGTCGAACTCGCCGCTGTCAGGGTTCCAGTGCAACTCGTCACCGTTGGACGGCGCGCGCCGCACGATGCGCAGCACCCGATGGTCGGCGGCGCGCAGCGCCGACACCAGTGCCGAGCCGATCAGCCCCGAGGAGCCCGCGATCGCGATGAGCTTGCCGCGCCCCCGCCCGAACTCGCGCTGGGTCACCTGCTCAGAGCCCCAGGTCGGCCTCGAACGCCCCTTCTTCCAGCCGCCGTTTGACGGTGGTGAGGAAGCGGCCCGCATCGGCACCGTCGATGAGGCGGTGGTCGTAGGTCAGCGGCAGGTAGCAGATCGACCGCACGCCGATCGACTCGTTGCCGGATTCGTCGACGATCACCCGCGGGCGCTTGACGATGGCGCCGGTGCCGAGCATCGCCGCCTGCGGCGGCACCAGGATGGGGGTGTCGAACAGCGCGCCCTGACTACCGATGTTGGTGATCGTGAAGGTGCCGCCGGAGAGTTCGTCGGGCTTGAGGTCACCGGAGCGGGCTCGCGCCGCGATGTCGTTGATCGCCCGCGCCAGGCCGGCCAGCGACAGGTCCCCGGCGTTGTGGATCACCGGCGACAGCAGGCCCTGATCGGTGTCGACCGCGAAGCCGAGGTGCTCGGCGTCGTAGTAGGTGATCTCCTTGGTGTCCTCGTTGTAGCTGGCGTTGATGTTGGGGTGCGCCTTGAGGGCATCGATGACGGCCCGCGCGATGAACGGCAGGTACGTCAGGTTGACGCCCTCGCGCTCGGCGAACTCGTTCTTGGCGCGGGCCCGCAGCGCCACGATCTTGGTCATGTCGACCTCGTGGGTCTGGGTGAGCTGC
>CAZHUU010000206.1:315-6008 GCA_964535335.1 uncultured Mycobacterium sp. | reverse complement strand
TGAGCAGGAGCGCAAAAAATCCAGTCCCAGCGTCGATTTCCCCATACCGGGCCTGGCCGCCACGACGACCATCTGCCCGGGGTGCAGCCCGTTGGTCAACTCGTCGAGCTCGGTGAAGCCCGTGGGCACGCCTTTGGACAGCCCGCCCTGCGAGGCGATCGCGTCGATCTCGTCCATCGTCGGCTGCAGCAGCTGCTCCAGCGGGACGAAGTCCTCGGAGGTGCGTCGCTCGGTGACGTCGTAGATCTCGGCCTGGGCGCGGTCGACGATCTCGTCGACGTCGGCGCCCTCGGCCCCGGCGTAGCCGTACTGCACCACCCGGGTACCGGCCTCCACCAATCGGCGCAACACCGCCTTCTCGGCGACGATGCCGGCGTAGTACCCGGCGTTGGCCGCGGTGGGCACGGTCGAGATCAGCGTGTGCAGGTAGGGCAGTCCGCCGATGCGGCGGAGCAGCCCACGGCGGTCCAGCTCGGCGCCGACGGTGACGGCGTCGGCGGGCTCCCCACGCCCGTAGAGGTCCAGGATCGCGTCGTAGACGTTCTGGTGCGCGGGACGGTAGAAGTCGCCGGGACGCAGCCGCTCTAGCACGTCGGCGATGGCGTCCTTGCTCAGCAGCATGCCGCCGAGTACCGATTGTTCGGCGGCAAGATCCTGCGGCGGCTGGCGGCCGAAGTCCTCGGAGCGCGGGGGACTGTCCGGGCCCGGATGTCCGAGATCGTCAACGACCGCCATTGGGCGTCCCCCACCTCCTGTTCACGTGTGTCGAACGTAGGTTCGATACGGTGCTCACAACCATAAGTCAGGGCACCGACTGGATCGGGCCGACGCGCTTGTGGCGTACCGCCGAGGCATCACGCTAGACGTTGCTGGCGGCACCGCAACCGCGCCCTGTTAGGGAACCTGTTAGCGGCCTGTGGACAGCTCAGGACAGCCATGTTGAGTCGTTGGGGAGAACCTGTGGATCGATGTGTATTTTTTGGGTGTCACGGCACGTAAACGCACATTAACGCCGTCAATATGCTGTGGATGGCAAGTCATGCGGCGTGTCGGCCCAGGTTGCGTTCCCGGGCGTGTTGTATTGCCGCCGCTTATGCGGCAGGTTAACGGCCGGTTAGATTAGCTGCTTTCGCCGAACCCGGAGGAGTTCGCCAGACACAGCAATTCCCCGGGCGTGGCCATCGCTGGCCCCACCCGGGGAATGTGACGCTGGTGGCTAACTCTGGGCGACGACGTTGACGGTCACATCGACCGCCACATCAGGGTGCAGGTGCACACCGACGGTGTGGGTGCCCGTCGCCTTGATGTGCGCCTTGGGCAGCCGCACGGTCCGCTTGTCCAGGTTCGGTCCGCCGGCCTTCTTGATGGCCGCGACGATGTCGTTGGCGGTTACCGAGCCGAACAGCTTGCCGGAGTCGCCGGCCGCCTTCACGGGCAGCGAGATCGGGCCCAGCGCCTCCACGGCGGCCTTGATCTCGTCGGCGTGCTCACGGTCGCGCACGGTCTTGAGCTCCTGGGCGCGACGGATGCCCTCGGCCTGCTTCTCGGCGCCGCGGGTGGCGACGATCGCCAGGCCGCGGGGCAGCAGGTAGTTGCGTCCGTACCCGTCCTTGACCTCAACGGTGTCGCCGGCGGTGCCGAGGTGGTCGACCTCAGCGGTCAGGATCAGCTTCATGGTGATACTTCCTCCTCTACCGAGCTCTACCGAGCCGCCGAGGTGAACGGCAGCAGGGCGACCTCACGCGCGTTCTTCACGGCGATCGCGATGTCACGCTGGTGCTGCACGCAGTTCCCGGTCACCCGGCGGGCACGGATCTTGCCGCGCTCACTGATGTAGGTGCGCAGCAGCGCGGTGTCCTTGTAGTCGATCGCCTGCCCCTTCTTGGAGCAGAACACGCACTTGCGGGTCTTGACCGGCTTCTCCGGGGCAGGACGCCGTTTCGTGGTCTTGGCCATGATTGTTGTCTCTTTCGTTCTGTCTTACGTCGCGCCGGGGCGCGAAAGGATGTTGTGCTGACTTGTCAGAAGGGCGGTTCGTCGTCACTGCCGCCGAACGAGCCCGACGCCGGGGCGCTGCCCCACGGGTCGTCGCCCGCCGCCTCGGTGGCCGCAGGCCGGGAGCCACCGCCCCCACCGCCGCCGCCGAAGCCGCCACCACCACCGCCGCTGCGGCTGGCCTTGTTGACCTTGGCGGTGGCATACCGCAGGGAGGGGCCGATCTCGTCGACCTCGACCTCGAAGACCGTGCGCTTCTCACCCTCGCGGGTTTCGAAGGACCGCTGCTTGAGCCGGCCGGTGACGATCACCCGGGAGCCTCGGGTGAGGCTCTCGGCGACGTTCTCGGCCGCCTCGCGCCAGATGTTGCAGCGCAGGAACAGCGCTTCGCCGTCCTTCCACTCCCCGCTCTGGCGGTCGTAGATCCGTGGTGTGGACGCCACCGTGAAGTTGGCGACGGCTGCACCGGACGGGGTGAACCGCAGTTCGGGGTCGGCGGTCAGATTTCCGACGACGGTGATGGTCGTGTCACCGGCCACAAGGTCCTCCTGGCATAGGGGGTGGATTCACCGCGAGCCTACGTAACGGGTACGACGCGCGACGACGTTCTCCACTGATGGGACTAGGTGCTTTAGCGAGTCCGAACAGGACTCAGTGCTTGTCCGTCCGCATCACCTTGGTCCGCAGCACCGACTCGTTCAGGTTGAGCTGACGGTCGAGCTCGGACACGGTGGCCGGTGTGGCCTTCAGATCGACGACGGCATAGATGCCTTCGGCGTGCTTGGCGATTTCGTAGGCCAGCCGCCGACGGCCCCAGATGTCGACCTTGTCAACACTGCCGCCGTCCTTACGGACAACGTTGAGAAACGTGTCCAGGGACGGGGCAACAGTGCGCTCGTCGAGAGTGGGGTCAAGGATGACCATGATTTCGTATGGACGCATGGGAACCTCATCACCTCCTATGGTCTTTGCGGCCACGGTCGATCCGCGGCAGGAGAGTCGCCTGCGTCGGCAACCGCCCAAGGCTACATGAACACCGTCTGATCAGCGAAATCAGCTGCGCCGGGCGCTAGGTGCACTAGCAGACGCGGAATCGCACGATTCGCGACCGGATTGGGCGATTCTGCGTCTGCTCGCGCCAAAGCTCAGCTGCGTTGCCGGTAATACTCCTGGGCTCGTTCCCGGGTGGCCTCGTCGGCCTTGGCCAGCGAACCGGCGTCGAAGGGCGGCTGCGGGTCGTACTCGATCATCAGTTGCGCGGCCTGCGCCGCCTCGCGGTCGAAGAGCAGTTCGACCAGCCGCAATGCCATGTCGATACCGCTGGAGACCCCGGCCGCGGTGATGATCCGCTCCGGCAGGTGCTCGACCACACGTTGCGGGGTGTAGACCGCGCCGAAGGACTCCAGCAGCTCGATGGCCCGCCAGTGGGTGGCGGCGGTCAGCCCGGTCAGCAGGCCCGCGGCGGCCAGCACCAGGCTGCCGGTGCACACCGAGGTGGTGTACACGGTGTGCCGATGCACCTCGCGAACCCACTCGAGCACCGCCTCGTCGTGGATCAGGGTGCGGGTGCCCACACCGCCGGGGAACAGCAGCACGTCGGGCCGGGTGACTTCGTCGAAGGTCGCGTCGCAGATCAGGCCGAGCATGCCGTTGTCGGACCGCACCTCGCCGCGTTGCGCGCCGACGTAGACCACGTCGACCGACGGCACCCGTTGCAGCACGTCGTAGGGTCCGACTGCATCCAGGGCGGTGTTACGCGGGAACAGGGCTATCGCGACTTGCATCCGGAACTCCCTCCTCGAGGGCGGCGCCGCGTGGACGCAGCCACCGCGGCAACCACTTCGGCGGCGCGTCGGGTGCACCGTCGAACACCCCGCCGCTGGGATCGTCCACCCGGCCGTCCCAACGCACCAGATCCAGATGCGGCCGATAGATCTCGCGCACGACGAGTGCCATCAGCCCGATGACGGCGATGTCGCGCAGCAGGATCGTCGCCGTGAACCCCTGCTCGGGCAGTCCCATATTCTGTTCGCCGTACAGGTAGTACATCCGCGGTACCCACACCAGCGCGTCAATGGTCATCCACACCAGCAGGATTCGGCGATGCGGTAACGCCAGCACCGCCAACGGCACCAGCCAGAGGGAGAACTGCGGGCTCCACACCTTGTTCACCAAGAGGAACGCCGCGACCACCAGGAACGCGAGTTGCGCCACCCGCGGCCGCTGAGGCGCCGTGAGGGCGATGTAGGCGATTGCGGCACAACAGGATAGGAACAGCACTCCCACCACGATGTTGAGCACCGTCGGTGGCTGCCAGAAGCCGAGGCCGTGATCGAAGCCCTGCCAGCCGGTGAAGGATTTGATGACGTTGTACACCGAGTCCATGTCATCGCCGCGGCGCGAGTTCAGTCGGAAGAACTCCGACCAGCCGCGCGGGAACAGCAGCATCACCGGCAGGTTCACCAGGAACCACGCGCCGACCGTCGCCACCACGGTGCGTGCCGCGTCGGCGGCACGGTCGGTCCGCAGCGCCAGCACCACCAACGGCAGCAGCAACAGCACCGGGTACAGCTTGGCCGCAACTCCGAGGCCGATCAACACACCCGCAAGCGTTGGCTTGCGCCGCGCCCATGCCAGCAGACCGCCGACCGCCAAACCCGTTGCCAGCGCGTCGAAGTTGGTGAACACCTGGAAGATGAGGATGGGCGAGGCCGCCACCAGTGCGGCATCCCAGACCCGCCGGCCGGCCAGCATCGCCGTCCCCCATACCGTTGCCAGCCACGCCAGCACCAGGCCGACCGCCGAGAAGTTGAAGAACATCACCACTTCGGCGATCACCGGCAGTGAGAACATCTTCGCGACCGCGGTGTAGGTCTTGGCCAACGCCATCGCCACGTACTGGTAGACCCCGGTCAGCACCGGATACTCCATGTAGCGCACCGCCGGCCGGCCGTCGTAGCGCACCTGCGGACGTCCCGACGAGTCGACTTCCAACCAGCTCGACTTGTAGGGAAACCTGCCCTGGCTCAACAACTCCGCGCCATAGAGTGGCACCGTGTCGGAGTAGCACAGTTCGTAGTACGCGCGCTGGTTCTGCCAGTTGGCCACCCGCTTGTCCGGTGGACCGGTGCCGGTGGTCTGCAGGCAGGGGGCCTTGGTCGACCAGCCCAGCGCCAGGAAGACCAGGGCGATGATGAACATCACCCGCAGCGGGGTGAGCAGCCGGGTACGGCCGATCAGCGCATGCCTGCCCACCGGGCCGCCGACGACCTCGGCGAGGCCGGCGCCGATCGGATCGGTGCGACTGGGCAGATCGCGATCGGTCGCGCTGCGCAGATCAGCCGCAAGGGGCGCGGGCGACACCGTGGCCCGCGACTGCTCCGCTTCGATCACGGGGGCGGCGGCGGGACGTTCGCGTTGGGATCACCGGGTGGCGGCGCCGGCACCGGAACGGGTTCGGGCGGCGGCGGCGGGCCGATCGGCACCGTCGTCGGCGGCCCGAGCGGGATGGTGATGCCCGGCGCCACTTCGATACTCGGCTGAATGACGGTCTCGCTCGGCGGTGGGGGTGGCGGTGGCGGCGGTGGCGGCGGCGCGGGCGGCGCCTCGATCTCAGCTGCTACGGCCGTGACGGTGACACTTGGCTCCGGCGGAGCGCAATCGACCTCGACCTCATCCGGCGGCAACGGCGGCACATC
>CAZHUU010000206.1:0-305 GCA_964535335.1 uncultured Mycobacterium sp. | reverse complement strand
TCGCTCGGCGGCGCCGGTGGCGGCGGCGGGGGCGGCGGCGGCGCGGGCACACCGGCATACCCGCCGACCTCGGCGGGCTTCGGGAACGACTCGACGTCGGTGCCCTTCAGGGCGCCGTCCATGGTCGCCTTCCAGATGTCGGACGGAATACCGGAGCCGTAAACCGGCCCGCCCCAGGCATTCACGAGCGGTTTGGTGCCGTCGACCGTGCCGACCCACACCGCCGTCGACAGCGACGGCGTGTAGCCGACCATCCAGGCGTCCCGGTTGGCCCCGGTGTCCCCGAGCTGGTTGGTGCCGGTCTT
>CAZHUU010000205.1:0-6036 GCA_964535335.1 uncultured Mycobacterium sp. | reverse complement strand
CCTGCTTGATGCAGTTCTGGTAGAGCGTCTGCAGGATCATGTGGCCGGTGCGGTCGGCGGCGTAGCAGGCCCGGCGCACCGGGGCCTTGCCGTGGTCACGGGTGTGACCGCCGAACCGACGTTGGTCGATGCGGCCCTCGGGGGTGCGGTTGAACGGCATCCCCATCTTCTCGAGGTCGAGGACGGCGGTGATGGCCTCCTTGCACATGATCTCGACGGCGTCCTGGTCGGCCAGGTAGTCGCCGCCCTTGATGGTGTCGAAGGTGTGCCACTCCCAGTTGTCCTCTTCGACGTTGGCCAGCGCCGCGCACATGCCGCCCTGGGCCGCGCCGGTGTGGCTGCGGGTGGGGTAGAGCTTGGTGAGCACCGCGGTGCGCACCCGCGGGCCCGCCTCGACGGCGGCGCGCATACCGGCGCCGCCCGCGCCGACGATGACGACGTCGTACTTGTGGTCGATGATCACGTCCGGGACTCCTCGAAAAGGGTCAAGCGATGTTCGGATCGAAGGTCAGCAGCACGTAGGTGCCCACCACCAGCACCAGCAGCATGGACACCGCCAGCAGCGAGTTGAGCCAGAACCGGGTGGAGTCCTTGCGGGCGTAGTCGGCGATGATCGTGCGCATGCCGTTGCCGCCGTGCAACTGGGCCAGCCACAGCAGCAGCAGGTCCCAGGTCTGCCAGAACGGGGAAGCCCAGCGCTGCGCGACGTAGTTGAAGTCGATCTTGTAGACGCCGCCGTCCCACATCAGGCCGATGAACAGGTGGCCCAGCGCCAGGAAGATCAGCACGACTCCGGAGAAGCGCATGAACAGCCAGGCGTATTTCTCGAAGTTGGGCATGCCGCCGGCGCGCCGCGGTGACCGGGGGTTGTCCAGGCCGGCGGGGCGGTCGTGGCTGCGTTCCAGGATGGGCGCGGGCGGACCGAGCCGGCTCTCCGGCGCGCTCACAGGAACCGCTCCGCCATGTGCATGCCGATCACGACCAGGGCGGGGACCATCACCAGCAGCCAGACCCCGGCCACCGCCCACAGCATCTGACGCTGATAGCGGGGGCCCTGCCACCAGAAGTCGATCAGGATCACCCGCACGCCGTTGAGCGCGTGGTAGAGCAGCGCGGCCACCAGGCCGATCTCCATCAGGCCGATGATCGGCGTCTTGTAGGTCTCGACGACCTCGTTGTAGGCCTGCGGGCTCACCCGCACCAGGGCGGTGTCCAGCACGTGCACGAACAGGAAGAAGAAGATCGTCGCTCCGGTGATCCGGTGCAACACCCACGACCACATACCGGGATCGCCGCGGTACAGAGTGCGCCGGCGCCGCGGTGATTTCTCGCGCGGGGCCGGGACGGTTGACGCGGTGCTCATCACGCCTCCAACATCGGGCCTGTCACTATTGGACTCTAACTCCGTTCGCGGGGTCGAAGAATGACGTTGTGGTGACCCAGGTCCACCGGGTCGCACCGCAACCGGCGGTTCGGAATGCATTCAGAAGCGGGGCGGCGAGGTAGCGATGACCACAACTGTTGACTGGAAGGCGTTGCGGGAGAATGCGATTGCCGCTTCACGGCATGCCTATGCCCCCTATTCGCACTTCCCGGTCGGGGCGGCGGCGCTGGTCGACGACGGCCGGATCGTGGTGGGCTGCAATGTGGAGAATGTCTCATATGGCCTGGGTCTCTGTGCCGAGTGCGCCGTGGTCTGCGCGTTGGTGTCCGGTGGCGGGGGCCGGCTGATCGCGCTGGCGTGCGTGGATGCCACCGGGGCGGCGCTGATGCCGTGCGGACGGTGCCGGCAGCTGCTGCTCGAACACGGCGGCCCGCAGTTGCTGATCGACCACCGCGACGGCGCCCGACGTCTGGACGAGCTGTTACCCGAGGCGTTCGGGCCCGCCGACCTGGACCGGGTGCGCCGGGAAAAGCCGTGACGCAGTTCATGTTCGACGCTCCGACGGTCATCCGGATCAAGCGGGACGGCTCCCGGCTACCCGACGACGCCATCGACTGGGTGATCGACGCCTATACCCACGGCCTGATGGCCGACGAGCAGATGTCGGCCCTGCTGATGGCCATCTTCCTGCGCGGGATGGATCGTGGCGAGATCGCCCGCTGGACCGCCGCCATGGTCGCCTCCGGGCGCCGACTGGACTTCGGCGATCTGCGTCGCGACGGTAAGCGGCTGCCGACGGTGGACAAGCACTCCACCGGCGGAGTGGGCGACAAGATCACCATTCCGTTGGTGCCGGTGCTCGCCGCGTGCGGGACGGCCGTGCCGCAGGCCGCCGGGCGTGGCCTCGGGCACACCGGGGGCACACTGGACAAGCTGGAGTCGATTCCGGGCTTCTCCGCCGAGGTGCCGATCGCACAGGTCCGCCAGCAGCTCGCCGAGATCGGTGCCGCGATCTTCGCCGCGGGGGAGCTGGCGCCCGCGGATCGCAAGATCTACGCGTTGCGCGACGTCACCGCCACCGTGGAGTCGCTGCCGCTGATCGCCAGCTCGGTGATGAGCAAGAAGCTCGCCGAGGGCACCGACGCGCTGGTACTCGACGTCAAGGTCGGCTGCGGAGCGTTCCTGAAGACCGAGGCGGAGTCGCGGGAGCTGGCCGCCACCATGGTGGAGCTGGGCCGCGGCCAGGGGGTCGCCACCCGGGCCGTGCTGACCGACATGAACACCCCGCTGGGGCTGACGGTCGGTAATTCGCTCGAGGTCGCCGAATCCCTCGACGTGCTCGCCGGCGGCGGACCGGCCGACGTGGTGGAACTGACCGTGCGGCTGGCCACCGAGCTGCTGGAGCTCGCCGGTGTCGACGACTGCGACCCGGCGCAGACGCTGCGCGACGGCACCGCGATGGACCGTTTCCGTCGGCTCGTCGCCGCCCAGGGCGGTGACGTCGACGCGCCGCTGCCGATCGGTGCCCATTCCGAGACCGTCTCGGCCCCCCGAAGCGGCACAATGGGCGACATCGACGCGATGGCGGTGGGGCTGGCGGTGTGGCGACTCGGCGCGGGCCGGGCGCGCCCCGGCGAACGTGTCCAGTCCGGCGCCGGGGTCCGCATGCACCGCAGGCCCGGCGAGCCGGTAGCGGCCGGTGAGCCGCTGTTCACCCTCTACACCGACACCCCCGACCGCATCCCGGCCGCGATGGCCGAACTGGACCGTGGATGGAGCGTTGCCGACGTCGCGCCCCCCGTCCGCCCGCTGATCCTCGATCGGATCACCTGATGACCACGCCCCTGACCTCGGAGATGATCAGCCGCGCCCCCAAGGCTCTGCTGCACGACCACCTCGACGGCGGGCTGCGACCGGCCACCGTCCTGGACATCGCCGGTCAGGTCGGCTACGACGGACTGCCGACCACCGACGAGACCGAGTTGGCCGCCTGGTTCCGCACCGCGGCGCACAGCGGCTCGCTGGTGCGTTACCTGGAGCCGTTCGCCCACACCGTCGCCGTTATGCAGACCCCCGCCGCCCTGCACCGGGTGGCGCTGGAATGCGTCCAGGACCTGGCCGCCGACAACGTCGTCTACGCCGAAGTCCGGTTCGCCCCCGAGTTGCACATGACGGCCGGCCTGTCGCTCGACGACGTGGTGGCGGCGGTGCTGGCCGGCTTCGCGGACGGCGAGAAGTCGGCGGCCGCGGACGGGCATCCGATCACGGTGCGCTGCCTGGTGACGGCGATGCGCCACGCCGCACGTTCCCGTGAGATCGCCGAGCTGGCGATCCGGTTCCGCGACAAGGGGGTCGTCGGTTTCGACATCGCCGGCGCTGAGGCGGGCTACCCACCCACCCGTCACCTCGACGCCTTCGAGTACATGCGAAACAACAACGCCCGCTTCACTATTCATGCCGGCGAGGCATTCGGGTTGCCGTCCATACACGAGGCGCTGGCGTTCTGCGGGGCCGACCGGCTCGGTCACGGTGTGCGCATCGTCGACGACATCGAGGTGGGTCCCGACGGCGCCGCGCGGCTCGGCCGGCTGGCGGCCGTTCTGCGGGACAAGCGAATTCCGCTGGAGCTGTGCCCGAGTTCCAACGTGCAGACCGGCGCCGTGGAGAGCATCGCAAGCCATCCCTTCGATCTGTTGGCCCGGTTGCGATTCCGTGTCACCGTCAACACCGACAACCGGCTGATGAGCGACACCACGATGACCCAGGAGATGTCCCGGCTCGTCGAGGCGTTCGGCTACGGGTGGAGCGATCTCGAGCGGTTCACCATCAACGCGATGAAGTCGGCGTTCCTGCACTTCGACGAGCGGCTGGCCATCATCGACGAAGTGATCAAACCGCGCTACGCGGTGCTGATCGGCTGAGGGCGCTGGTACTGCTGGGTTATCCGATTCGCGAACTCGCTGAAGTACCCGAGCGACTCGGCGGGGACCACGCCCCGCAGGGTGACCACCCAGACCTGGGCAAGCCGCGGGATGGGATCCTCTCCGGTGGCACCCGACAGCAGTGCGGTGCCGACCAGGCTGGACCAGATGGCGTGGCCCGCGGCGTCGACGTCGATACCGGCTTGGATATCGCCCTCTGCGGCGGCCCGGCGAACCATGGCGACGACCACCCGCCGCCACGCCAGATAGGGCGCGGCTCCGGACGGGCTGATCTGGTTCAACGCCTGCCGGAGCAGGTTCCCGACCCGAACCAGGCTGTCGTTGCGGGTGACATCGGCGCTGATGAAACTGGATCGAATCAGGCATTCCAGCATCGGTCCCGGTGGCGAACCGAACGCTCCGGCGGTGGCGATCTCGATCGCGGCGTCGGCCTGTTCGATGATCCCGGCGGCCACCGACTCCTTGGTCGGGAAGTGATAGTAGAACGCGCCCTTGGTGATTCCGGCGCGGTCGATGATGTGGCCGAGTGTCGTACTGCCGTAGCCGTCGGTGTCGAACAAATCCACCGCGGCAGCGATGATCGTCTGCCGGGTGACCTCAGCCCGGGCCTGAATCGTCATCGCTAGCTCCCCAGTCAGCCGTGGTCGGTGACCACGCGTCAAGTATGCGCGATAACGGCACGCGTGTCCCTCTATTTGTTTCCTTGTTCAAGATTCCATTCCAGATTGGGTGAGGCGCTGACAGAGCCGGCGTAGCGGCATACGCTGCCCTATGGCACTGAAGCGTCTGCGCTGCGCCACGGTCGTGCTGATAGCCTCGCTCACCGCGATGGCATTGGTGCCGCCCGCTGCCGCCGATCCGCTCGATCCCATCCCGGGCAACGGCTTTTTCGTTGTGGGGCCGGATATTTCGCCGGGTCTCTACCGAACGGCCGGCACCGGATCGACGTGGGGCGTCTGGATCAACGATGTGCCGACCGAGGATTCGATGTGCCTGTGGTTCACCTACAGCACACCCGACGCGAACAAGGATCACGTCGTCGAGACGAACATCTCGATGGGCCCGATGTACGCGAACATCAACCCGACGGTGAAGGCGTTTGAGTCGATCAACTGTCAGCCCTGGACCCGCGTCACCTGACTACTCGGGTCGCAGCCACGACTCGGCACCCGATGTCGTCGCCGTCTGCATCCCTATTCGGGTCGCAGCCGCGACTCCACGAACCTCTCGAGCTGCTCCCACTCCTTCGCCGCCGCCGTGTACGGCTTACCCGGGCGGGCGTCGGAGTCGGAGTCGAGGATGTGCTCGACCAGCTTGCCCAGCGGGCGGTCGGCCGACAGCAGCCGGTCCACGGTGTCGTCCTCGGAGTAGTCCCCGACGTCGCGAATGAACTCGACCGCCAACTCCAGCTGATCGCGGTCCACGGCGTCGGGCCCGTCAGCGATGTCGTCGGCCAGGCCGGTCAGCACGTAGATGTTGTCCTCGGTGACCTCGACGCGCAGCGAACCGTCGGTGGCGGCGGTCCGGATGTCGTCGTAGGTGCTGAGGTCCGACAGGTCGTGATCGTGCTCGTCGGCCAGGTACCGCGCCAGCGCCCGCTCGGAGCTGAAGACGCTGATCCGCCCGTTGCGGCCCAGGAAGATGGGCTGGTCGTCGAAGTAGCAGCGCAACGTGTACAACGTGCCCGACCCGGCCATGATCCGGATCGGG
>CAZHUU010000204.1:0-6096 GCA_964535335.1 uncultured Mycobacterium sp. | reverse complement strand
CAGCAGTGCGGATAGGAGTGGTCGTAGGTCTCGTGCCGGATCAGCACCGGTGCGTTGACCGCGGCCGCCGCGGTGCCGTTCTTGAGGTCGCGGATGATCTGCGGGTTGGCATCGAAGACGTGCTGACCCTGATAGTCGGGCACGCTGGCGTCGAACCGGCCCTTGGAGTCGACCGGTGTCACCGGAACGATGCCCACCGTGTCGGTGGTGGCCTTGTCGTCCTCACCGTAGGCCGGCGCCATATGGACGATCCCGGTGCCGTCCTCGGTGGTGACGAAGTCACCACGGAGCACCTGGAAGGCGTTGGGCGAGTCGGAGAAGTACGGGAACGGTGGCAGGTAGCTCAGGCCCAGCAGTTGCTCACCGGGCAGTGTGGCGAGAACCTCGGGCTCCTCGCCGAGTTCGCGGGCGTAGGCGGCCAGCCGCGCCTGCGCAAGTACGAACCGCCGATCCCCCACGCGCACAACCACATACGTGACATCGGGGTTCACCGCCACCGCCTGGTTGGACGGCAGGGTCCAGGGCGTGGTGGTCCAGATCAGCAGGTGCGCCCCGTCAAGAGCGGAGCCCGGCGCGGCCACCCGGAAGCCCACGGTGATCGCCGGGTCCTGACGGCTCTGGTAGACGTCGTCGTCCATCCGCAGCTCGTGGCTGGACAGCGGCGTCTCGTCGTTCCAGCAGTACGGCAGCACCCGGACGCCCTGGTAGGCCAACCCGGCGTCCCACAACTGCTTAAACGCCCAGATCACCGACTCCATGAACGGCAGGTCGAGGGTCTTGTAGTCGTTGTCGAAGTCCACCCACCGGGCCTGGCGGGTGACGTAGGCCCGCCATTCGTCGGTGTAGGTCAGCACCGAGGCCCGGCAGGCGTCGTTGAACTTCTCGATGCCCATCTCCTCGATCTGCGCCTTGTCGGTGATACCGAGCTGGCGTTGCACCTCGAGTTCGGCGGGCAGGCCGTGGGTGTCCCAGCCGAATCGGCGTTCCACCTTGTAGCCGCGCATGGTCCGGTAGCGCGGGACGATGTCCTTGACGTAGCCGGTCAGCAGGTGGCCATAGTGCGGCAGTCCGTTCGCGAATGGCGGCCCGTCATAGAAGACGTACTCCTCGGCGCCGTCGCGGCGCGCGATGCTGGCCCGGAACGTGTCGTCGGCGGCCCAATAGTCCAGGACCTCGAGTTCGAGGGCCGGAAAGTCCGGTGAGCCGGCCGGCTTGGGATAGCCATTCTCGGTCACGGTGTCTGTCGTCTCCTGTGCCAGAAGTCTCCTCGGGCACGGGGACGACGACGCGCAGGTGCGCGAGCGCCGCGGTACCACCCCGCTTACGCACGCGCGGGCGTGCGTCGCTCAATGCGGGCTGTAACGGGCCCGCCCGTTCGGTTCTACTGGGCCCCGACGGATGGTCGCGGACCGTTCTTCCGAAGGCTCCCCGGTGATGGCCGGATCGACGCCGATGTCCGGGAGTCTACCGTCGCCGGCGGCTACGCCGCGTCGGCGGCCGGGCCCGCCTCGGAAGCCAGCTCGATCAGGCCGAGGCGGAACTGGGCGGCGAGTTCCTCGACGGTGCTCGGCTCCAGGCGTCGCTCGTCGTACCACCAGTCCATCTGCAGCACTCCGGCGCCGCGGTAGGCCAGCACGCCCAGGGCCGGTCCGTCGGCCAGTTGCAGCGATCCCAGGGTGGGGTCCGGCGGCATGCCCAAGTAGGAGAAGACGACGTCCGCGGGTCGGTGCACGACCTGGGGCAGGGCACCGAGCGAGGCGCGCACATCGGCGAGCATGCCGTCCGCGTCGAGTTCGCGAGCGGTGGCGCAGCACAGCCGGATCGGTACGACGGTGGTGAGTCCACTGACCGTCACCAGCCCGACACCGATGGTTCGTGCGATCGACCGGCCGAGTGCCGCCAGCAGGATCTCCTCGACACCGCACCGGATCGCAGCGACCGCGCCGTCCAGTTCGGCGGTCAGCACGGTGGACAGCGGCACCGACATCCGGACCACATCCTCGGGCAGCGGGCGACCGGGTGCTTCGTCGTCGACCACCCGCACTTTGTTGGACGGATCGGTCAAGAGGGGGGAGATCATGTCGCCCACCGTACAGCCGATGTCCCAGAATTGGGAGACGCATCCCAATACTGTGACGGCAATGTCAATTTCCATATTGAATTACCGTCCGTGGTTGCCATTACCCATTACCGGAGGTTCGGGTTATTGTGAACAAGTGCCCCGCACCGACGAAAACGGCCGACAACTCAAGGCACTGCTCGAATACCTTCTCGACGGCGATGTCGATGCCAAGGACATCTATGATGCGCTGGGCATCTCCAGTAGCACGTACTACCGGCGGATCAAGGATGCCGACTACCCCAACGCCGAAGAGTTGCGCTTGCTGGCAGGCAGATTCGATCTGAGCTATCCGGACCTGCAGATCCGGTTCGGGTTGATGAGCCGACAGGACGTGTGGCGATATGTGGAATCGACGCCATTTACTGTCGCGACAATTAATTCCGCCACCTCGGCGCCCCCGCGCGTCAAACTGTCCGAATTACATCCGCGCCAGGATGCTCCACCGCTGTAGTATTTGCTGACGTTTATTCGGGCGGTTAAGGCGACACCATGGCTCTTTGTTCAATCATCGCGATCACAGTGGGTTGTATCGCGTGGAGCCTGTGGATCCGGCGGGTGACGTGGAACTGCCGCTGGGAGGTGGCCGCCACTCTCAACATCGCCCTGCAGGGGGCCGCCATTCTGTTGATGTCGCCGCTGGCATCGGAGACGGTCGGGCGGGGATTGCACGCGCTGACCGGGAAGTGGAACCTCGAGGACTACATCGGCCACGACTGCTACGTGGTGGCCGCGTCGGCCATCGTCTACAACGCCGTGGGTCGGTTGCAGGACGACAAGGCGTTGCAGTCGGCGTTCAAGCAATACGTGGAGCGGCCCGCCACCCTGTGCATCCCGCTGATGCTGGCCACCTTCTCGCTGGGGAACGGTGCCGCGATCTACCGGTCCGATTTCTTCGACGTGCCCACCGACTTCTGGCTCAGCACGTATTGGCTGTTGCTCTGCGGGATGCTGATCTACCTGCTCGGCTACGGCTCGCGGGCCCTGTTAGTGCTGCGCCGCGACCCGCGGTCCCGCCGGATCGCCAATGTCTACCTGGTGGCCTCCGGGGCCGGCATCGTGGCATGCGCGATCCGCATCGTCACGGCCTACGCCCCACCCTTGCAGGCCCTGGAGGGTGGCACCCTGGTGTGGTTCTTCGCCTGCACGTGCGGTGCGGGGTTCGCCGTCGCCTCGGCGCATTCCTGGCGGATCAAGACGAAATGGTTCAACGGGGCATCCCGCTGACCCGTCCTCCCGGCCGCCTCAGGCGATGGCCAGGCCCTTCACCAGCTGCCTCATTCCGAATGCGAACAGCATCCCGATGAGGATCTGCTGACGATTGGCCGAAGCCCAGTCGTGCACGGGTTTCAGCCCCGCCTGGGTTCCCCGGCGAACCCGAGCAGCGCAAGCCCCAGAGCCGCGAGCAACACCATGACGAGAGTGACAGATTCGCGCTCAGCAGGCTCAGGCGAGACCCAAGCCCACAACGAGGTTCCACACCCCGACGACGGCCAACAGGGTGTATACGATCTGATTGATGTGATCGGCCGACCACCGGTGCAGGGGTTTCAGCACGGCATGCGTCTTCTCCGGCGCGAACACGTTGCTGAGCAGCGCGGCCTCGAGCACGATGAACATCATCAGAACAAAGACGACGGCGACGATGATCTGCATGCCAATCGCGGCCCCTGAACCAACGATCAGGCTGTCCACCAGCAGCACCATCGTCAGTGAGGGCACGCACCCCATGCCGAAAAGCACAGAAAGCCAGAGGTTTCCGTCCTCCCACGCAGTTCTTGCGCGTTCGAGCACCGCCCTGGCGCGGGCGAGCAGATCGTCGAATCTAGTCGGTGGGCGCAGATCTGCCATGGGCTCTTCGGGGCGTTCCATAAGCAGAACTGCCGAATCCCCACCAACGGAGACCGGCGCCAGAATCTCCGTACGCTGCCGCTTTCGATGCCGCATGGCCACGAGGCCGGCCACCAAGAGCATCACCAGTCCAGCGCCGAGCTGGATCGGCTTGAGGGTGACACCCGGCGCCGGAGTTGCCAGGTCGTGGGCAAAGTTCGCGAAGGACGGGATTGCGTGCAGAGCGACCAACGGGACCAGGAAGATCGGAAGGTTCGTGATCATGCATCCGACCCAGAAGGCAAACAGATTCTGCACCGGACGTGGCCGGGAGACGATCAGCAAGATGATTGCCAAAAGAAATGGATTGAGCACCACCAGCAGGGTCATCAACAGCACGTCTCGCACCATGTCAGCCACCCTATCTTGTTTGCTGTTCGGTTACCAATCTTTGCAGTGCACTCACCAAAACCGATGATTATGTCGGTAATCGTTTCTGTTCCGGACCGACGAGCAGCTCAAGCAAGTTAGCTATCAGTGATGCCCGAAACTCGCGGGGGGACGCGACCGGGCAGGTCATCCACCTTCCGGATACACGCATATTTTGTTAGCTGAACTGCAGGCCAGCAGTTCAGTAAGGGGTGCTGAAGCCCAGCAGCGGGCTCCAGCACCCCCGTGCTCACCGACCGCCTCAGAGCAGCCCGAGGTGTTGCATGTCGGTGACGTACTTGGTGATGACGTCCGGGGTGACATGCGGAATGTCGCCCTCGGCGCCGATATGGGCGGCCTGCACGGCAGCCTGGAACCTGTCGGTGGGGGCGAACGAGCCCAGGGTGGGCTCAGGCGCCTGCACGTCGTGGTTGCTGTGCAGCAGGATCAACAGCATCTGCAGCACGGTGTTGTGCCGTTGCCGTTCGGGCAGGGCCGCCAGGCCCGCGTGGAAGCGATGCACCCACTCGCCGAAGTCCTCCACCCGTTCGATCGGGTAGCCGGCCTCGATGAGCCAGTCGACGTACTCATCGATGCCGATGCCGTCATCGTGCGGGTTCATCACGTGGTAGGTGGCGAAGCCCTCCTCGGCCTCGGCCCCCAAGGTCGTAACGGCCTCGGCGACGAAGCCCACCGGCAGGCCGTCGAAGTGCGCCCGCTGCCGATTACCCGCGGCGTCACGCTGATAGAACGAACCCGGCGCCACCCCGGTCAGCATGACGCTGTAGATCATCCTGGTCACCGTGTCGGACAGGTTCAACTGCCCGGTGAAGCGTGGGTCGGCCATGATCATGCCGGAGCGGAACACCGACACCGGAAGCCCGCACAGGTCGTGGGCCTCGCGCAGCAGCACCTCGCCGGCCCACTTGCTGTTGCCGTAGCCGTTGGCGTAACTGCCGTCGACCACCCGGGTGGCGCTGATCTCGCGGATATCGGCATCCTCGGTGAACAGCCCCGGCTCGACCTGGCGGCCGATGTCCGACGTCGAGACGTAGGTGAAGGCCTTCAGCTTGGTGGTGATGGCCAACCGGATGAGTTCGGCGGTGCCCACCACGTTGGGTCCGAACAGGTCGCTGTACGGCAGCACGCTGTTGACGAACGCCGCGGAATCGACGATGAGATCCACCCGGTCGGCGAGCTGCGCCCAGCGCTGGTCGTCCAAGCCCAGGTTGGCCTGGCCCTTGTCGCCGGCGACGACCCGCAGCCGACCGTCGGCACCCAGCGCCCGGAACTGGGCCAGCAGTGCGGCATCGCCGGTGTCGAAGGCGCGTTCCAGACGCTGGCGCGCCGCCTCGTCGGAGTCACCGCGCACCAGGCAGATCAGCGTGCCCCCAACCGGTGCCAGCCGCTCCAGCCATTCCAGCACCAGGTAGCGACCCAGGAACCCGGTCGCCCCGGTTAGCAGCACGGTGGACGCCTCGCCGACCGATGCCGGCAGGTTCGGCGCACCCAGCAGGGTGGGGGCGTCGATGAACTTCTCCAACCTCAGATCACTGGCATGCACCTCACTCGGCGCCACCCCATGCACATCGGCGAAACTCGGCCCGTGGCTCGGACCCGCGTCATCGGCCCCGGCCTCGACCTGGCGGGCCAGGCCGGCCACGGTCGGCGACTCGAACACGGCGCGCACACCCAACTCGACATCCAGGGCGGTGTTG
>CAZHUU010000203.1:0-6381 GCA_964535335.1 uncultured Mycobacterium sp. | reverse complement strand
GAAGCTGCCGTCGAGCACCTCGAGATGCCCGATCGTCCGGCCGGTCACCACGTTCGGGTCGACCAGCGCCAGTTCGACTGCGGCGCGGGCGAATTCGTCGTCAGGCGAGGTGCTGTCGAATTCGGTGCGGTAGTACGACAGCCCGGGCGTGGCGATGGGCCGCGACGGGGCGAGCGCGTTGACCGCGATGTTGCGCCGCTGCAGATCGTAGGCGGCGCACCAGGTCAGGTGTTCCAGCGCGGCCTTCGAGCCGCCGTATCCGGGCAGTACTCCCCCGGCGAAATTGTGGTACGGCCCGTCGCCGGGAACCCGCGAGGCCACCGAGGTGATGTTGATGATCGAGCCGAGGCCGGCGTCGAACATGTCCGGGCAGACCAACTGGATCAGTTCGTAGGAGGCGAACACGCCGATCTCGAAGTGCCTGCGATAGGCCGCGAGCGGGATCGACAGGAAGCCGGGCCAGTCGGCGTTGGCGGTCTTCGTCGCCCCGGCCGACTTGGCCGGCTTGGCCGCCTTGGGCGCGGCGTCGGGCTTGGGTGGGCGGCCGGGCGCGGTGAACGCGGCGTTGTTGACCAGGATGGTGATCGGGCCGAGCGCATCGCGGGCCTCCTGCACCAGCCGCGGGATGTCCTCGCGCTCCAGCAGATCGGCCTGGATCGCGACGGCCCGGCCGCCCGCCGCCTCGATGGCGGCGACGGTCTCGCCGATGGTGCCGGGCAACCGCTCGTCCCATTGCTGTTGGGTGCGGGCGACCACCGCCACCGCCGCACCGTCGGCCGCCAGCGCGAGCGCGGTCGCCCGGCCCAGCCCGCGGCTGGCGCCGGTGACGATCGCGGCCCGGCCGGCCAGACGTCCACTCATCGCTTCGTCCTCTCGCTCACAGGGCCACGCCGTGCACCAGGATGGCCGTGGTCTGATCCACCCAGCCGTCGTCGAGTTCACCCTCGGGCACCAACAGCATCCGCATCATCGTGGCACCGCCGATCAGTTCGATGAGCCGGTCCGGGTCGACGCCGGCCGGTACCTCCCGGCAGTGCACCGCCTCGACCAGGCGGTTGCGCACGGCGGCGAACAGGTCGGTGAAGCGCGCCATCACCCGGGTGTTGAGTTCGGGGTCGGCACCCATGTCGGCGATCAGGCCGGGTAGCGCCGCCCGTACCACCGGGCTGGTGAACACGTCGCGGGTGGCGGCCAGCATGGCGCGGACGTCGGCGGCCACATCACCCGCAGGCGTGGCCAGTGCGGTGGGCGCGGTGGGGAACGCGGCCTCGTGCACCAGCTCGGCCTTGCTGGACCAGCGCCGGTACAGCGCGGTCTTGGTGGTCCCGGCCCGCTCGGCGACGGCGGCCAAACTCAGGTTGGCGTAACCGGTTTCGACCAGCAGCTCGGCGGTGGCGCGCAGGATCGCGGCATCGATGCGCGGATCGCGGGGACGCCCCGCGACGCCCACCTTCTCCACTGGCGACGGCTCGGCACTCATAACGCTACCGAGCGTATCGTAATCTGCGGCGGGTAAGCAGGGCCACCGAGCGCGAGAGGACGGGACCGATGCGGGTTGACACCAACGGGATCACCCTGGACGTCACCATCGAGGGCGACGGGCCCGATGTGCTGCTGCTGCACGGGTGGCCGGACGACCGAACCGTCTGGCGCCACCAGATCCCCGCCCTGGTGGCCGCCGGCTACCGGGTGATCGCGCCCGATCTGCGCGGCTGCGGGGAATCGGACCGGCCCACCGAGGTGCAGGAGTACCAGACCCCGATGCTGCTCGCCGACGTCATCGGCCTGCTCGACGCACTCGAGGTGCCGCGCACCCACCTGATCGGCCATGACTGGGGCGCAGGACTGGCCTGGGCACTGGGGGCGCTGTTGGCCGACCGCATCGACCACCTGGCCTGCCTGAGCGTCGGCCATCCGACCGCGTTTCAGCAGGTCGACTACGACCAGCTGGCGATGAGTTGGTACATGCTGCTGTTCCAGTTCGAGGGCGTGGCCGAGGAATGGTTGTCGGCCAACGACTTTGCCAACTTCCGGGCCTGGACCCGCCATCCCGATTCCGATGGGGTCGTCGAGCGGCTGAGCCGTCCCGGCCACGTCACCGGGGGGCTGAACTGGTATCGCGCGAACCTGGGCCCGACCCGGCTCATCACCCCGCCGATGCAATTGCCGCCGATCACCGCGCCCACCCTGGGGGTGTGGAGCAGTGACGACTTCGCGGTGCTCGAACCCCAGATGAAGGAGTCGGGGCAGTTCGTCAGCGGGCCGTGGCGGTACGAGCGGCTCGACGGGGCGGGCCACTGGCTGACGCTGGAATCCCCCGAGTGGTGCAGCGAGCTGCTGATCGACTTCCTGGGCTCCGAAGGCTAGGCGCACCGGTCCCTTGTCATCGGTAGGCGGGTCTGCTTTTATAACGCTACGCGCCGTATCGAAATAGGGTTGGAGGACGACGAGGGTGACCAACGAACCGGCTGTCGAAACCAATGTCGAGCACATGCAGCGCTCCGGCCGGGACGTCAGCACCGTTCCCGCGCTGCTCTCGGAGTGGCTGGCCACGGTCATGCCGGGCGGAGTGAAGCCCGAGGTGACCGTCGAGAGCGGCGTCGACTCCAACGGCATGTCGTCGGAGACCATCATCCTGACCGGCCGCTGGACCCAGGACGGCAAGCCGGTCGAGCAGAAGTGGGTGGCCCGGGTGGCGCCCACCGCCGAAGACGTGCCGGTGTTCACCCAGTACCGGATGGACCACCAGTACGACGTGATCCGGTTGGTCGAGGAACTCACCGACGTGCCGGTGCCGAAGGTGCGCTGGATCGACGCGACGGGCACGGTGCTCGGCAGCCCGTTCTTCCTGATGGATCACGTCGACGGTGTGGTTCCGCCCGACGTGATGCCCTACACCTTCGGCGGCAACTGGTTCGCCGACGCGCCGCCGGAACAGCAGCGGGCGCTGCAGGATGCGACCGTCGAGGTGCTGGCCAAGCTGCATTCGATTCCGAACGCGGACAAGACGTTCGGCTTCCTCACCGATGCCGTGCCGGCCGGTGAGACCCCGCTGCGCCGTCAGCTGAACTGGCTCACCGAGTGGTACGAGTTCGCCGTCCCCGACATCGGCCGCTCCCCGCTGGTCGAGAAGGGCCTGAAGTGGCTCGAGGACAACTTCCCCGCCGACGTCGCCGCGCGAGAGCCGGTGTTGGCCTGGGGTGACTCCCGCATCGGCAATGTGCTCTACGACGACTTCCGCCCGGTCGCCGTGCTGGACTGGGAGATGGCCACCCTGGGCCCGCGCGAGCTGGACGTGGCCTGGATCATCTTCGCACACATGGTGTTCCAGGAGCTGGCCGGCCTGGCCGGTATGCCGGGGCTGCCGGCGGTGATGCGCGAGGAGGACGTGCGCGCCACCTACCAGAAGCTCACCGGCGCCGACCTCGGCGACCTGAACTGGTTCTACGTCTACTCCGGGGTGATCTGGTGTTGCGTCTTCATGCGCACCGGGGCGCGCCGCGTGCACTTCGGGGAGATGGAGAAGCCCGAGGACGTGGAGTCGCTGTTCTATCACGCAAGCCTGCTGCGTCGTCTCATCGAGGCACCGGAGGGCAGGAGCGAAGCGACCCGGGAAAACAAGGAGGACTGACCCATGCTCGGACCCATGGACGAATACCCCGTCCACCAAGTGCCCCAGCCGATCGCGTGGCCAGGCGCCTCGGACCGCAACTTCTACGACCGGTCCTACTTCAACGCCCATGACCGCACCGGCGACATCTTCGTCATCACCGGGATCGGCTACTACCCCAACCTCGGGGTCAAGGACGCCTTCTTTCTGGTGCGCCGCGGCGACACCCAGACCGCGGTGCACCTGTCCGACGCGATCGACCAGGACCGGCTCAACCAGCACGTCGGCGCCTACCGCGTCGAGGTCCTCGAGCCGCTGCACAAGCTCCGGATCACGATGGACGAGACCGAAGGCGTGGCCGCCGATCTCACCTGGGAGGGGCTGTTCCCGGTGGTCCAGGAGCAGCCGCACATCATGCGCCAGGGCAATCGGGTGACCCTCGACGCGCAGCGCTTCGCCCAGGTCGGGTCGTGGGCGGGCCGCATCATGATCGACGGCGAGGAGATCGCGGTGGATCCCGCGGTGTGGATCGGCAGCCGCGACCGGTCCTGGGGCATCCGGCCGATCGGCGAGGCCGAGCCGCCCGGACGGCCGGCCGATCCGCCGTTCGAGGGCATGTGGTGGCTGTACATCCCGATGGCGTTCGAGGACTTCGGCATCGTGGTGATCATCCAGGAGGCGCCGGACGGCTTCCGCTCGCTGAACGACTGCACCCGGATCTGGCGCGACGGCCGCGTCGAGCAGTTGGGCTGGCCGCGGGTGAAGATCCACTACCGCTCCGGCACCCGGATCCCGACCGGCGCCACCGTCGAGGCGACCGACGCCTCCGGTACGCCACTACGATTCGACGTCGAGTCGAAGTTGCCGGTGCCGATCCATGTCGGCGGCGGTTACGGCGGGGATTCCGACTGGATCCACGGGGTGTGGAAGGGCGAGAAGTTCACCGAGCGGCTCACCTACGACATGAATGACCCGGCGATCATCGGGCGGTCCGGGTTCGGCGTGATCGACCACGTCGGCCGGGCGGTGTGCCACGACGGTGACACGACCTCCGAGGGCTGGGGCCTGTTCGAGCACGGCGCGCTCGGTCGGCACGACCCGTCCGGCTTCGCCGACTGGCTGACCGTCGCGCCGTAGCCGCTCCGGAGGCAAGACACTTTCCTGGAATCCGCTATCGCCGGTGCTATCAGGTATCGCCGGTGATAGCGGATTCTGAGGGGGCATGTCGGTCCGGAGACGCACTGCAGCGTTGAGTCAGAACCTACGCACGCCGTTACTCGCACTTTGACGCCGTGGGTTCTGAATCAACGCGCGGAGTTCAATTCGTCGACGATCTCGGCCAGAACCTCGGTGGCGATCGGTCCGGGCTGATACAGGCACACCGTGTCGGAGATGCCGTCGACCCGCTCGCGGATGTGTTCGGCGATCTGCTTGGGGGTGCCGCACGCGGCGATGGTGTGCAGCACCTCGTCGGTGATCAGGCCCGCCATCTCCTGCCACCTGCCCTGCTTGGACATCGCGTTCAGTTCGGGCTGCAGATCCCCCCAGCCGTGGATGTCCAACACCGGGCGGTACGCGGGGGTGGAACCGTAGAACGACAGCAGCCGGCGGGTGGCGTCGTGGTCCTCGCCGGCCGACAGGATGATCTCGGGCACGATGGCGAACTCGGCTTCGGTCCGCCCGGATGCCGCCAACCCGTCGCGCACCGCAGGCATGGTGGCCTCGCGCAGGAACTTCGCCGACCCGAACGGCATCACCAGCAGCCCGTCGGCGACCTCGGCGGTGGCCCGGGTCAGCCGGGGGCCCAGCGCGCCGAGGTAAATGGGCGGCGGGCCAAAGGGATTAGGCCCCGGGTTGAAGGTCGGCGTCATCAGGGTGTGCCGGTAGAACTCACCGCGGAAGTCCAGCCGCTCACCCGTCTCCCAGGTGGCGAAGATGGCCCGCAGCGCCGCCACCAATTCGGCCATCCGGGCCACCGGGCGGTCGAACGAAGCGCCGTAACGTTTTTCGATCTGGGTGCGGATCTGGGTGCCCAGCCCCAGGGTGAACCGGCCCTGGGCCAGCACCTGGTGGTCGTAGGCCTGGTGCGCGAGCTGAACCGGGTTGCGCGGGAAGGCGATCGCCACGTTGGTCAGCAGGTCCAGGCCACCGACGGTGGACGCCAGGGTCAGCGGCGCGAACACGTCGTGCGGACCCTCGAACGTGAACACCCCGGCGGCACCCGCGTCCCGAAGCGCACGGGCACGGTCGATCGCATCGGCGGGCCCGAACAGGGCGGTAAGAACTTTCACGGCCCACTCACCCTAGCCAATAGGCGGTGATGGGCGACACTGAACCCATGAGCCTCGTCACCTATGAGCTGCAGGACCACGTCGCCACCATCACGCTGAACCGTCCCGAGGCGCGCAACGCGATCAACGGTGCGCTGCGCCAGGATCTCAACGCGGCATGGGACCGGTTCCGCGACGAGGAGGACGCCTGGGTGGGGATCCTGACCGCCAATGGCGACGTGTTCTGCGCCGGCGGTGATCTCAAGGACGGCGAGGGCTCCGTCGGCACCTTCGGCGGCACCTTCTGGGAGAAGCCGACGATCAACTCCTTCGAGTCCGGTATGGAACTGTTCAAGCCCACCATCGCGGCCGTGCACGGACCCTGTATCGGCTACGGTTTGACCGGAATCCTTTTCTGCGACTTCGTCATCGCTAGCAGCGCCGCGACGTTCTCCTACCCGGAGGTCGCGATCGGGGGGCCCACCATCGTCGGGGCCGTCC
>CAZHUU010000202.1:5845-6465 GCA_964535335.1 uncultured Mycobacterium sp. | reverse complement strand
GAGCAGGCCGAACGCCGCCAGCGGGATCGCCGCCACGTTGTAGCCGAACGCCCAGAACAGGTTCTGCTTGATGATCCGCAGCGTGCGCGACGAAAGCCGCAACGCGGTCGGCACGGTGCGCAGGTCCCCGCGCACCAGCGTGATGTCGCCGGCCTCGATCGCGGCGTCGGTGCCGGTGCCCATCGCCATGCCGATGTCGGCGGTGGCCAGCGCGACCGAGTCGTTGACGCCGTCGCCCACCATCGCGACCCGGCGACCGTCGGCCTGCAACTTCTTGATGACGTCGCCCTTCTCCGAGGGCAGCACACCGGCGATCACATCGTCGGCGGCGATGCCCACCTCGGCGGCCACCCGGGCCGCGACGGCGGCGTTGTCGCCGGTCAGCAGCACCGGGGTGATGCCCATCGACTTCAGCTCGGCGATCGCCTCGGCGCTGCTCGGCTTCACGGCGTCGACCAGCCGGATCACGCCGTGCTGGGCACCATCCCAGCTCACCGCCACGCTGGTGCGACCGTCGTCGTCCGACGCGCGCGCCACCCGGACCGTCACCCCGTCGACGACACCGCGCACCCCGGTACCCGGCTCGTTGACGAAATCGGTGACCGCCGAACTGACCGTGG
>CAZHUU010000202.1:0-5835 GCA_964535335.1 uncultured Mycobacterium sp. | reverse complement strand
GGGCCAGCACGGTATCGGCGTTGGTGCCCTCGACGTCGGCGACGCTCATCGCACCGGTGGTCACCGTGCCGGTCTTGTCCAGCACGACGGTGTCGATGCCGCGGACGGTCTCGAGCACCTGCGGCTCCTTGATCAACACGCCCAGCTGCGCGCCGCGGCCGGTGCCGACCAGGATCGCAGTCGGGGTGGCCAGGCCCAGCGCGCACGGGCAGGCGATGATCAGCACCGCGACGGCGGCGGTGAACGCAGCCGCGACGGGTTGGCCGGACAGCAGCCAGCCGGCCAGCGTGACCGCCGCGATGATCAACACCGCGGGCACGAAGACCGCCGAGACCCGATCGGCCAGCCGCTGGATGGAGGCCTTGCCGCTCTGCGCGTCGGAGACCATCCGGGCCATCCGGGCCAGCTGGGTGTCCGGGCCAACTTTGCTGGCTTTCACCAGGATTCGGCCGTAGGTGTTGACCGCGCCACCGAGCACGTCGGCGCCGGCCCGGACGTCGACCGGCACCGACTCGCCGGTCATCGCCGAGGTGTCCAGGGCCGAGGCGCCGTCGACCACGACGCCGTCGGTGGCCACCCGCTCGCCCGGGCGCACCACGATGACGTCACCCACCCGCAGTTCGGCGGCGGGAATCCGGACCTCGGTGTCGTCGCGCAGCACGGCGGCGTCCTTGGCCCCGAGTGACAGCAACGCCTGCAGCGCCGCCCCGGCCGACCGCTTGGCCTTGGCCTCCGCGTAGCGACCGGCGAGCAGGAAGACGGTCACGGCGGCGGCCACCTCGAAGTAGACGTGACCATGCGCACTGCCCGATGTCGCCGGCCCAGCGGCTCCGGTCACCACCGCGACCGTCGACCACACATATGCGGCCAGCGTGCCGATCGAGACCAGGGTGTCCATCGTCGACGAACCGTGGCGGGCGCTGTTGAACGCGGCCTTGTGGAACGGGTAACCGCCCCAGAACACGATCGGGGTGGTCAGTGCCAGCACTACCCACTGCCAGCCGGGGAACTGCCACGGCATCACCATCGACAGCGCCAGTACCGGCAGCGCGAGGAGCGCCGAACCGATCAGCCGCGGGCGCAGCTGGTCGGCGGGCACGTCGTGGTTCATGTGGTTCTCGCCCATACGGGAGTGGTCGATCACCGAGGCGTGGTAGCCGGTGCTCTCCACGGCATGGATCAGGTCATGCTCGGAGATCTGAGCCCTGTGCTCGACATGCGCGCGCTCCACGGCGAAGTTCACCGTGGCCTGCACGCCGTCCAGATCGTTGAGGCTGCGCTCGATCTTGGCCGCGCAGGAGGCGCAGCTCATCCCCGTCAGCAGCAGATCGGTGGTCGCCATACTTGGACTATACCCCTGGGGGGTATATCGTCAAGGGGGTGTGAGGGAGGACACTGGTCCCATGACGCTCACGCACGCCGAACAGCGCGCCGCACCGGCCGAACGCATCGCCGTGCGCTGCGTGGACTCCGATGTGCATCCGGTGCCGCGGCGGGGTGTCCTGCTGGAATACCTCCCCGAGCCGTGGCGCACCAAGTACTTCATGTCCCACCCGGTCGGCGAGAAGATCTACTACGACGCCCCCGACTACGCGCACGCCTACGCCATGCGGGTGGACACCTTCCCCCAGGACGGCGAGTTCGCCGGCAGCGACCCGGAGCTGATGTTCCGCCAGCTGATCATGGAGGCCGGCGCCGATATCGCGATCCTCGAGCCGCTGGCCGCCAGCGCGCGGCTACCCGAAGCCGCGCAGGCCTCGGCGATCGCCACCAACATCTGGATCGACAAGCACTGGCTGGACTGCCGCACCAACTGGCATCAACGCTGGCGCGGCTCGATCTCGGTGGCCATCGAGGACCCGGCCGGGGCCGCGCTGGAGATCGAGAAGTGGGCCGGGCACCCGTACATGTCGCAGATCCTGATCAAGGCCGAGCCCCGCCCGTCCTGGGGCGACCCGAAGTACGACGCGATCTGGGCGGCGGCCACCAAACACGACATCACGGTGAGCTGCCACCTGGCCCGCGGTACCCATGAGACGCTGCCGATCCCGCCGGTGGGCTTCCCCAGCTACAACCACGACTTCATGGTCACCTACTCGCTGCTGGCCGCGAACCAGGTGATGAGCCTGGTCTTCGACGGGGTCTTCGACCGCTATCCGACGTTGCGAATCGTATTGGTGGAACACGCTTTCAACTGGATCCTGCCGCTGATGTGGCGGATGGACGCGATCTACGACGCCCGCAAGAGCTGGATGGACATCAAGCGCAAGCCCAGCGAGTACGTCAAGGACCACATCAAGTTCACCACCCAGCCGCTGGACTATCCCGAGGACAAGACCGAACTGCTGCGCGCCTTCGAGTGGATGGAGTGCGAGAAGATCCTGCTGTTCTCCTCGGACTATCCGCACTGGACGTTCGACGACCCGCGCTGGCTGGTCAAGCACCTGCCCGAGCACGCCCGCGAGGCGGTGATGTTCCGCAACGGCATCGAGACCTACAAGCTGCCCGAAACAGTTCCGGTGCTGGAGGGTCAGACCCGGGTGTTCTGAGCCCGTCGACGGTTGCGGGCCCGCACCAGCCCGGCGACGCCGAGCACCAGCAGCACCCCCGCGGTGGTGGCGAGTCCGAGTGTCAACAGCATCATCGGGGCGTGGTAGACCACCGACGTGGTGGCCGGCTGCCCGTCCGCGATCGGCGCCACGTCGACCACCCGGGACGACCGCAACCAGCTCAGCACGGCGCCCACCACCGCCAGCCCGGCCAGGACCAGCTGCACCACATGCCTCACCGGAGCAGGTCCTCGAGATCCTCGCCGTCGACCAGCCGGGCCAGGACCTCGCGCAGCCGCTCGTGCTTGCGGGCCCAGGCTTGCGCGGTCCGATGGTGGGTGAGCTCGAGGCCGATACCGGTCCGCCCCCGGGGCACGCCGGTCAGCTCGCCGAGCGCCCGGGCGGACTGCCACTTCTCGGCATTGCGGGCGCCGGCCTTGTACTCCGCCGGGGGCAGCACCCGCACGATGCTGGCCACCTTGATGGTCTCGGTGCCCTGACGCAGGTAGTCGCGGGTCAGCTCGACGCTGGTGTGGATCCGGGCCGCCTTCACCTGAAGCATCAGGAACCCGGTGACGAGCACGAAGAACACCGTCGGGATGAACCACTGGACGCCCATACCGCCCTTGAGCTGGATCATCAGCATCGCGCCCGCGGACAGCGGGCCGGCCAGCAGCCAGTACCAGGTGGCGCCGTTCTCGAAGAACAGCACCTCGGGCACGGCCACGGGCTGCTCCCCCGGCTGTTCAACGGGTCCGACCTCAGGCATCGGGCGCCACCGGGTCGGCCCCGTCAAACCAGCTCGCCGCGGCCGGCCGCATCACCAGCGCGGAGGCCACCAGCATCAGCAGCATGATGACCAGCCACAGCACCCCGCGGCTCATCAGCGAGAACACCCCCAGCAACGCCGTCAGCGACACCGACAACGCCACCGCCGCCCGGCGGAACCGGGCATCGCCGAGCCGGGTCCGCCCGGCCAGGAAGCCCAGCCCGAGACCGCTGGCGATCCACAGCGCCCCGGCGGCGCGGAAGAACGGCGGGACCGGGCCGGACAGCAGCAGCGTCAGGCCGGTCAGGATCAGCAGGGTCGCGGCCGCCAGCCACAACCAGAAGGAGGCGGTGACCAACGCCGGTCGCGGTTCGGTGGGGGTCATGGTCGGGCCAGCCTAGCGGTCATCGGGTGAAGAACCCGTGGCCGTCCTGCCGGTGCAGCAGGTACATGCCGCCGCCGATCAGCACGCACCCGACGATGCCGGTGATGGCGAACACGATGGCCGCCACCGGCTGCCGCGTGACGGTGAACAGGCTGGCCAGCGTGTAGATGATGGTGGAGATCCCGCCGCCGGACAGCAGGGTGCGGGCCCAGCGGTACCCCGAGCGCATCAGCAGCAGGAAGGTCAGCACCAGGGCGCCCAGCAGCACCGCGAAGATCGCGGTGATGGCGTGCACCAACATCGAGGTGTGCTTCGGGGCGGCGGTGAACGCGTCCACCAGGTAGCCGGTCAGCAGCAGCGGCAGCGAGATCAGCCACAGCCAGAAACCGGTCTCGACGTCTTCCGGGCGTGGCGGGGTCTTCGCGGGCAGTTCCTGGTTCACGCCAGCCAACCCGCCGCGTCGGCCGCCCAGTAGGTCAGCACGATGTCGGCACCGGCGCGCCGGATCGAGGTCAGCGACTCCAGTGCGGCCGCCCGGGCGTCGATCCAGCCGTGGGCGGCGGCGGCGCTGATCATCGCGTACTCCCCCGACACCTGGTAGGCGGCGACCGGGACCGGTGAGATGTCGGCGGCCGCCCGCACGATGTCCAGGTAGCTCATCGCGGGTTTGACCATCACGATGTCGGCGCCCTCGTCGATGTCGAGTTCGATCTCGCGCAACGCCTCCCGGGCGTTGGCGCTGTCCTGCTGATAGGTGCGCCGGTCGCCCTGCAGGCTGGAGGCCACCGCCTCGCGGAACGGGCCGTAGAACGCCGAGGCGAACTTGGCGGCGTAGGCCAGGATCACCACATCGGTGAACCCGGCCGCGTCCAGGCCGTTCCGGATGGCGGCCACCTGACCGTCCATCATGCCGCTGGGACCTACCACATGGGCGCCCGACTCCGCCTGTGCCACAGCCAGTTTCACGTACTGGGTGTTGGTGGCATCGTTGTCGACGCGACCGCGGGCGTCCAGCACGCCGCAGTGCCCGTGGTCGGTGAACTCGTCCAGGCAGGTGTCGGCCATCAGCACGGTGGCGTCACCGACGTCCTTGGCGAGATCACGCAGGGCGACGTTGAGGATGCCGTCCGGGTCCAGCCCGCAGGATCCGAGGGCGTCCTTGTCACCGTCGCGCGGCACACCGAAGAGCATCAGGCCGCCCACGCCGGCGTCGACGGCCTCGGCGGCAGCGCGGCGCAGCGAGTCCCGGGTGTGCTGCACCACGCCCGGCATGGACGTTATCGGCCGCGGATGCGAGATCCCGTCGGCGACGAACATCGGCAGCACCAGATGCCTTGGCTCCAAGGAGGTCTGGGCCACCAGTCGACGCAGCGCCGGGGTCGACCTCAGTCGGCGCGGACGATGCGAGGGGAAACCGGGCATGGATGCCTGCTCCGCGGCTAGCGGCGACGGCTCTTCTTGCGCGGCGGCGGCAGTGCGCCCTCGGCCCGCAGCCGGGCGGCGTGCTCGGCCAGCGCGTCGACTAGTGGGCCCACCGCGGCCGTCTCGGGCTGCACGTCGACCCGCAGGCCGAATTCCGCTGCGGTCTCGGCCGTCTTGGGCCCGATGCACGCCACGATGGTGCGGGCGTGCGGCTTGCCCGCGATGCCGACCAGGTTGCGCACCGTCGAGCTGGAGGTGAAGCACACGGCGTCGAACCCGCCGGTCTTGATCATCTCCCGGGTCTCGGCGGGCGGCGGCGCGGCACGCACGGTGCGGTAGGCGGTGACGTCCTCGATCTCCCAGCCCCGGTCGCGCAGACCCTCGGCCAGCGTCTCGGTGGCGATGTCGGCGCGCGGCAGCAGCACCCGGTTGACCGGGTCGAAAATGCTGTCGTACTCCGGGAATTCGTCGAGCAGGCCCAGCGAGGACTGCTCGCCGGAGGGCACCAGCTCGGGGCTGACACCGAAGGCACGGACGCGGTCGGCGGTCGCCTCACCGACACAGGCGATCTTCACCCCGGAGAACGCCCGGGCGTCCAGACCGAACTCGCCGAACTTCTCCCACACCGCACGCACGGCGTTGGTGGAGGTGAACACCACCCACTGGTAGCGGCCGTCGACCAGACCCTTGACCGCCCGCTCCATCTGGGC
>CAZHUU010000201.1:0-6482 GCA_964535335.1 uncultured Mycobacterium sp. | reverse complement strand
CGTCTACCGCGCACACGCCCTGGACAAGGTCGAGATGGTCAGCCGCATCCTGCAGGCCGAGGGCCGCGGCGCGACGATGATCTTCACCCGCACCAAGCGCACCGCCCAGAAGGTGGCCGACGAGCTCGCCGAACGCGGTTTCAAGGTCGGCGCCGTGCACGGCGACCTCGGCCAGATCGCCCGGGAGAAGGCGCTCAAGGCCTTCCGCACCGGGGACGTCGACGTGCTGGTCGCGACTGATGTCGCGGCTCGAGGCATCGACATCGACGACATCACGCATGTCATCAACTATCAGATCCCCGAGGACGAGCAGGCTTACGTGCACCGGATCGGGCGCACCGGCCGCGCAGGCAAGACCGGCATCGCGATCACCCTGGTCGACTGGGACGAGCTGGATCGCTGGTCGATGATCGACAAGGCCCTCAAGCTGGAGTGCCCGGACCCCGCCGAGACGTACTCGAACTCGCCGCACTTCTATGAAGAGCTCGGCATCCCCACCGAGGCCACCGGCACGATCGGGGCAGCACGCAAGCCGAAGCAGGCCAAGGCCGCCGACGGCGGCACCCGGATCAGCTCGGCGGACTCCAACCGCGAGCGTCCCGCCCGCAACCGGTCCCGCCGCCGCACCCGCAGCGGTGAGTCGGCGACCGGTCACGTGGCGAAGCCCGCCGAGGGCGGCGCCGACGGCGCGAGCGCCGAGGGCGCCGGGGCGTCCGGTGAGGGCAGTCCGGCCCGCAAGCGCCGTCGGCGTCGTCGGCCGCGCAACGCGGCGGACGCCGCCACCCCGACCGCCGGCTGAGCGCCGCCAACGTCGCCGCGGCGATCGCAGCTGTGGTGGCCGTGGTGGCCGCGCTGTTCTGGTGGAACAGTTCCGCGCGGGCCACCGTCAGCCGCCCGGCGACCACACCGGCACCGAACCCGGCCCCGGCCCGCGTCGTCCCCGACACCCTGGCCCAGCTGTGGACGGCGGCCAGCCCGCGGACACCCAGCCCGGTGGTGATCGGCGGCACCGCGGTGACCGGCGACGGCCGGACCGTCGAGGGCCGCGATGCGCAGACCGGCCAGAACCGCTGGACCTTCGCCCGGGACACCGACCTGTGCGCGGTGTCCTACATCTACGACCTCGCGGTGGCCGTCTACCCCGACGTCCGGGGCTGCGGGCAGGTCAGCGGCATCGACGCGGGCACCGGCCGCCGCGGCCCGACCCGGACGTCCTACTCCGACAAGCACGTCGTGGTGACCTCCAATGGCAGCGCGATCCTCTCGGCCGGTCCCACCCGGCTGGAGCTGTGGCGTTCCGACCTGGTGCGGATGCTGTCCTACGGCGAGATCGACGCCCGGGTGAAGCCGATCAACCAGGGCGTCGGCACCGGCTGCACGCTGATGTCGACGGCGGGCAGCGATGCTGCCGTCGCGGTGCTCGAGGCCTGCCGCGACCAGAAGGACCTGCGCCTGACCCTGCTCAAACCGGCGAAGGAAGAAGACGAGCCGGAAACCAAGAACGTGCCGCTGCCGGGGGTGGCCACCGACTCCGAGGCGCGGGTGCTGGCGGTGTCGGGCACCACGACCGCGGTGTACCTGCCGTCCCCGCAGCCCCAGGTCGTGGTGTACGACGACACCGGCACCAAGGTCTCCGACACCGTCTTGCGGACGGCACCGGAACTGACCGGTCCGGCGGCGGTGACCCGCGCGGGCGACTTCTTCACCTGGTGGACCGGCTCCGGTGTGGAGGTTTTCGACGGAACCCTCCACCACCGGTACGCCATCGAGACGACCGGCCCGCTGTCCCCGGTGGGCCCGGCCACGATCATGGCCGGCAAGCTGCTGGTCCCGGTGGCCGGCGGGATCGGGGTCTACGACGCGGCGACCGGCGCCAATGAGCGCCTGATCCCGCTGACGCATCCGGCCGGCGACGGTCCGGTGGTGCCGGGCGTGACCGGTTCGATCGTGCTCGAGCAGCACGGCGGCACGCTGGCCGCCTTCGGCGCCAAGTAGCGCTTCAGCTCTCCGGGGTGAACGTCGGCAGCGCCTTGCCGGACTTCCAATGCTTGAGCAGGGCCGCCGCCAACTCGCGATAGGCGTTGCCGCCCTTGGTCTTTCGCCCGGCCAAGACCGAGGAGCCCGACGCGCTGGCCTCGGCGAAGCGCACCGTCCTCGGGATGGGCGGGGCCAGCACCGGCAGGTCGTAGCGGTCGGCGACGTCCAGCAGCACGTCGCGGCTGTGCGTGGTGCGCGAGTCGTACAGGGTCGGCAGCGCGCCCAGCATCTTCAGCTCCGGGTTGGTGATCTGCTGAACGTCGGTGACCGTGCGCAGGAACTGACCCACCCCGCGGTGCGCCAGGGTCTCGCACTGCAACGGCACGATCACTTCGTCGGCCGCGGTCAACCCGTTGAGCGTGAGCACGCCCAGCGACGGCGGGCAGTCGATGATGATCACGTCGAACTGATCGTCGAGCTTGGCCAGCGCCGTTTTCAGCGCGTACTCGCGGCCCGCCCGCATCAGCAGCATCGCCTCGGCGCCGGCCAGGTCGATGTTGGCGGGCAGCAGCGTCATCCCCTCCGCGGTGGTCACCAACGCGGCGTCGGGCTCCACCTCGCCCAACAGCACCTCGTGCACCGACATCGGCAGCTTGTCCGGGTCGGCGCCCAGCGAGAACGTCAGACATCCCTGCGGGTCGAGGTCGACGAGCAGCACCCGCTTGCCCTCGTCGACCAGCGCCGCACCCAGCGACGCGACCGTCGTCGTCTTGGCCACGCCACCCTTCTGGTTGGCCACCGCAAGTACTCGGGTCACCTCACCATCCTTACAGGTTCGGCGGCGCGACGTCCCGGCTGGCACGGCAGACCACGCGATCCGGCAGAATCAGTGGACGTGAGCCTCGGAAACCATCGGCTGGTCCTGCTGCGGCACGGCGAAACCGAATGGTCCCGGGACCGCAAGCACACCAGCCGCACCGACCTGGACCTCACCGACGTCGGGCGCGAGCAGGCCGAACTGGCCGCCAACACCCTCGAGCACCTGGGGCTGGACCGCGCCCTGGTGGTGAGCAGCCCGCGCCAACGCGCCCTGGCCACCGCCGAGCTGGCCGGGCTGACGGTCGACGAGGTGTCACCGCTGCTGGCCGAGTGGGATTACGGCGACTACGAGGGCCTGACCACCCACGAGATCCGCACCGAGACCCCCGGCTGGCTGCTGTGGACCTACGGCTGCCCGGGCGGGGAGAGCGTCGACCAGGTCAGCATGCGCGCCGACCAGGCCGTTGCATACGCACTGGACCACATGGTCGACCGGGACGTGGTGTTCGTCGGCCACGGCCACTTCTCCCGCGCGGTGGTGACCCGGTGGGTCGAGCAGCCGCTGCGGGAGGGCTCCCGGTACGGGTTCGGCGCGGCGTCGGTGGCCGTGTGCGGCTTCGAGTACGGGCTGCGCCAGCTGTCGGGCCTGGGCATGACCAGCCACCGCGAGCCGGTCACCGGGACGTGACCCCTTCCGGACCCGCCTTCGTGCTGAGCGGGCCCGCCGGGACGGTCGTCGCCGACGGGATCGCCACGGGCTACCCCGACGTGGCCGCCGCCGCGGCCGCGTTGCGGGACGGCGCGGCCGACATGGTGGTCGGCGCCCTGCCCTTCGACCTGCGCAGCGAGGCCGCCCTGTTCGCACCGGTATCGGTGACGTTCGGCGCCGCCCTGCCGGCTTGGCCGTCCGCCCCGCTGCCGAGCGTGCGGATCGCCGAGATGCTGCCGGCGCCGCCTCAGCATCGGGCGCGTATCCGGGCGGCCCTGGACCGACTGAACGAGCCCGGAAGCCCTTTGCAGAAGGTGGTTCTGGCGCGCGCGCTGCGGCTGGTCGCCGACGGCGCCCTGGACCTACCGACCCTGGTGCAGCGGCTGTCCGTCGATCCGGAGGCCACGGTGTACCTGGCCGACCTGTCACCGGCCGGTGCCCGCTTCGCCGGAACCGCCCTGGTAGGCGCCAGCCCCGAGTTGTTGGTGGCGCGGGCGGGCTCCCGGGTGACGTGCCAGCCGTTCGCCGGGTCGGCGCCGCGCTCGGCCGACCCGGACACCGACGCCGCCAACGGAGCCGCGCTGGCGGCCTCGGGCAAGAACCGGCACGAGCACCAACTCGTCGTCGACACCATGCGCGCCGCCCTGGAACCACTGTGCAGCGAGCTCGACGTCGCGGCCGAACCCCAACTCAGCCGCACCGCCGCACTGTGGCATCTGTCCACCCCGATCCGGGGCACCCTTCGTGAAACATCCACCACCGCACTGGATCTGGCGCTGGCACTGCACCCGACACCGGCCGTCGGCGGGGTGCCGACCGCAGCCGCGGTGAACCTGATCGGCGAGATCGAGGGCGACCGCGGCTTCTACGCCGGGGCGGTCGGCTGGTGCGACGGCCGCGGCGACGGCCGCTGGGTGGTGGCCATCCGCGGCGCCCAGGTGTCCGCGGACCGCCGCGAGGCGCTGGCCCAGGCCGGCGGCGGTATCGTGGCCGAATCCGATCCGGACGACGAAGTCGACGAAACCACAACGAAATTCCGGACCATCCTGTCGGCACTGGGAGTCCAACAATGACCCTGATCCGTCCCGCCCGCCCGGGCGACGAAGCCGAGATCGTCGCGATGGTTCGCGAGCTCGCCGAGTTCGAGCGCGCCGCCGACGAATGCACGGTCACCGAAAACCAAATGCGTACAGCGCTTTTCGGTGCCGACGCGGTGGGTTTCTGTCATATCGCCGAGGTCGACGGCCAACCGGCCGCCATCGCGGTGTGGTTCCGCAACTTCTCCACCTGGGACGGCGTGGCGGGCATCTACCTCGAGGACCTGTTCGTGCGCCCGGCATTTCGCCGCCGGGGGCTGGCCAGGGCGATGCTGGCGACGCTGGCCCGGGAGTGCGTCGGGCACGGCTACAGCCGGTTGAGCTGGGCGGTGCTGGACTGGAACGTCAACGCGGTCGGGCTCTACGACGCGGTCGGCGGCAGGCAGATGTCGGAGTGGATCACCTATCGGGTGTCGGGCTCGGAGTTGTCGGCGCTGGCCGAGGAATCCTGAGAGCCGATCCACTGCAGCGCGCTCGGGCTGAACAACAACGCGAGCACGGCCAGCGCGACTGCCGCGACGGGGATGCCGTAGAACCACTGGTGTGAGCCGACGGCGGCGTACCAGGTCACCGGCAGCAGCAGCAACTGGGCGAACACCGCCAGGCCCCGGCCCCATCGCCGGCCCGTCCACAGCGCCCAGCCGGCCGCCAGCACCGCGCCGCCGATCAGGGTGAACCAGGCGGCGTTGCCGAACCCGCTGACCACGTGCTGGTCGGCGCCGGCCAGGCCGCGCACCAGGAACACCACCGCCGCCAGCAGTCCGACCGCGCCCTCGACGGCCACCAGCACGGCGGCGCGTCGCACGGCGGGCGGGGCGGGAACGGTCACGGACCCGAGCCTAGAGGTCCGATTAGGCTCATGCCTCGTGCGCGCCGTGCTGATCGTCAACCCGAACGCCACTTCGACGACCGCCGCGGCGCGAGATCTATTGGCCCACGCCCTGGAAAGCCGGGTTGAGCTCACCGTGGCGCACACCAACCACCGCGGCCACGCCGTGGAGATCGCCCGGGACGCCCGCCGGGACGGCATCGACGTGGTCATCATCCACGGCGGTGACGGCACGGTGAACGAGGTGGTTAACGGGCTGCTCGGGGTGCCGGGCCAGGTGAACGACGGCCCGGTTCCCGCGGTGGCGGTGGTGCCGGGCGGCTCGGCCAACGTCTTCGCCCGCGCGCTGGGCATCAGCCCCGATCCCACCGTGGCCACCAATCAGCTGATCGACCTGCTCGGCGAGCACCGCCGCAACGGGTCGTGGCGGCGGATCGGCCTGATGGACTGCGGCGAACGCTGGGCGGTGTTCACCGCCGGCATGGGCGTGGACGGTGATGTGGTGGCTGCAGTGGAGACCCAGCGCGCCAAGGGCCGGAAGGTCACCGCCGGGCGTTATATGCGCATCGCGCTGCGCGAAATGCTGTCCAACGCCCGGTCCGAGCCCGCACTCACCGTGCATCTGCCGGACCGCGAACCGGTCGACGGGGTGCATTTCGCGTTCGTGTCCAACGCCAGCCCGTGGACCTACGCCAACGCCCGCCCGGTCTGGACGAATCCGGACACATCATTCGAGACCGGACTCGGCCTCTTTGCCGTGACGAGCATGAATGTCATCGCAAACCTCCTTCTGGTCCGTCGGATGCTGTCGAAGAAGGCCGACATCAAGGCTCGCCACCTGTTGCGTGAGGATGACCTCAGCTGGGTGCGGATCACCACTGCCCGACCGGTATTGTGCCAGGTGGATGGCGATTTTCTGGGGCTGCGGGAGGAGATGACGTTCACCTCGGTACCCCGCGCGCTAGCCGTAGTGGCCCCGGTCGGAACAGCAAGACACGCCGAATGCAACAAAGAGTGACGTTGCCCACGGTTTAAGAAAGTTCTGTTGACA
>CAZHUU010000200.1:0-6528 GCA_964535335.1 uncultured Mycobacterium sp. | reverse complement strand
CGTTCTACGCCCGCGACCTGGCCGGAACCGTTGTGCTGGTGGGTGTTCCGACACCCGATATGACCCTGGAGATGCCGCTGGTGGACTTCTTCTCCCGCGGCGGCTCGCTGAAGTCCTCCTGGTACGGCGACTGCCTGCCCGAACGCGACTTCCCCACCCTGATCAGCCTCTACCGTCAGGGCCGGCTGCCACTGGAGAAATTCGTCTCCGAACGCATCGGCCTCGACGGCATCGAAGACGCCTTCCACAAGATGCACGCCGGCGAGGTCCTGCGCTCAGTGGTGGTCCTGTGATGAGCGGCATCGAGCGGGTGGTCACCCACGGCACCTTCGAACTCGACGGCGGCAGTTGGGAAGTCGACAACAACATCTGGATCGTCGGCGACGACTCCGAGGTCATCGTCATCGACGCGGCGCACGATGCCACCACGATCGAGAAGGCGGTCGGCAACCGGCACGTCGTCGCGGTGGTCTGCACCCACGGCCACAACGACCACATCACCGTCGCACCGCAGCTGAGCAAGGACTTCGACGCGCCGATCCTGCTGAATCCGGCCGACACCATGCTCTGGGAGATGACACACGGCGACAAGGGCTTTCGCGCCATCGAGGACGGTCAGGTACTCAAGGCCGATGGCATCGAACTGCATGCGATCGCGACGCCGGGGCACTCCCCCGGCTCGACCTGCCTGTACGCCCCGGCGCTGGGCGCGGTGTTCTCCGGCGACACGCTGTTCCAGGGCGGCCCGGGCGCGACCGGGCGCTCGTTCTCCGACTTCCCGACCATTCTCGGCTCGATCAAGGACAAGCTGGGCAAGCTGCCTGCCGACACCGTCGTCTACACCGGCCACGGCGACAGCACCCGCATCGGCGACGAACTGGTCAACTACGACGACTGGGTGGCGCGCGGCCACTGACGACGCGGCGCTAGTCGGCGCGGAGGAAGTGGCCGATCGGGCGTGAGCCACTGACGATGCGGCGCTAGCCGGCGAGGAGGAAGCGGCCGATCCAGGCACGAACCACTGACGATGCGGCGCTAGGGCGTGATGGCCGCGCTCCGGGGGTCGATGAGGATCTTGGCGTGCGTCTCGGGATCACCCAGCGCGTCGAACGCGGCGGCCACCCCGTCGAGTCCGACCTTGCCGGTCACCAGGGGTGCGGCGTCGAGCTTGCCGTCGGCCAGCATGTGCAGGGTGTCGCGGAACTCCAGCGGCGTATAGCCGAAGACGAAGCGGAGGTCGGCCTCCTTGCCGATCGCCATCGCCGGGCGAATCTGATCGGCACCCATGCACACCCCCACGACGATCACCCGCGAATTGAGCGGCGCGGCGGTGATGATGCCGTCGATCATGCCCGGCACACCGACACATTCGAAGATCACCGGCCGCTTGGGGCCGGCGGCGCCGAGGGCGTCGGCCGCGCGGTAGAGGTGCAACCAGCCGGGTAGCTTCCGCAGCTTCTCCATCGAGCCGACGGCCAGTTCGCCGAGCCCGGCGAAGTCGGTCACCACGCCCTTGCCGACCGCCCGGTCGTAGGGCGAGTCCACCTTCGGGTCGACGACGACGTGCGCACCGCAGCGCGCGGCGAGCGCGCGCCGGCCGGGCGAGAAGTCGCTGGCGATGATGGTCTGCACCCCGAGAGCCTTGAGCTGGCAGATGATCCCGAGCCCGATCGGCCCGCAGCCGATCACGACCGCGGTGTCGCGCTTGGTGGTCTCGCTGCGCCGCACCGCGTGCAGGGCGATCGCCATCGGTTCGGTGAGCGCGGCGATGTCCATCGACAGCCCGTTGGGCACCGGGAACGTCATCGACGCCTCGACCAGCACCTGCTCGGCGTAGCCGCCCGGCGCCAACGGGGACAGCCCGGTCAACTGCACGCCGCCGTGGGACCGCACCATCGGGAACGACACCACCCGGGTGCCGACCTTGAGCGACTTGGGTGTCTTCGCTCCCCGCTCGGCGACCTCCCCGGAGAACTCGTGTCCCATCACCGTCGGGGTGTCGGCACGGATGCAGTCGTGGTAGCCGACCTCGTCGAGGATGTCGGCCAGTTCGTCGCCGTGGTCCTTGGCGTGCAGGTCCGATCCGCAGATCCCGCAGCTGTGCACGTCAAGCACCAGTTGGCGCGCCGCGGGCCGCGGCTTGGGCATCTCGATCACCGACAGATCTCCCCGCACACAGCTGACCGCCTTCATGTTCGGCAGTCTAGACGCCGTCCACCCGCAGGATCCGGCGCTTCTCGGCCTCGAACTCCGCTGGGCTCAGCGCACCCGAATCACGCAGTCCAGCAATGGTTTTCAGCTGTTCGATGCGCACCCCTTCCTCGGACGGGGTGTATGGGCCAGCGGGCAGGACCGGGGCGATCGGCCGACCCGGATCGACCGGACCCGGGCCGGGTTCCACGGCGGCCGATGGGCGGCGGTCCTGGATCCGCTTGAGCACCCGCGACATGATGATGTCCAGCATCCCGACGCCGAACAGCGCGACGAAGACGTAGTGCAGGTAGTCGTAGTCGCTGTCGTGACCGAACGCCAGCCGCGGGTTGATGTAGCCGTTGACGTCGCCGCCGGTCCGGACCTGATAGGTGCCGGCCACCGGGACCTGCGCGGTCCAGATGCGCATGTGGGTGTCGCCGTTGACGTTCGTTGTCCCGCTGTGGTTCTCGGTGAGGATCGGATCGGGAGCCCCGTCCGGCGGCTCGATGCTGAGTTTCAGCGGTGGATACCGGAATGAACCCGACCCTGAGCCGTTGACCTCGGTGTGGAAGCTGATCTTGACCTCTCCGGCGGGCAGCTGCACCTGTCCGGTGCCGGGGATCGGGACCTCACCGTAGGCGTCGAACTCGTCGAAGGTGAAGGCGTTGAGCGTGGTGACCAAGAGGAAGCCGACCCCGCCGACGATCAGCGTCACGATCCCGGTGACGGTCAAGATCCGGGATACGGTCCAGCTCCCCTTCATGGCTCGAAGTGTGTCACGCGGGTTGCTGCGCGGACGCCCCGATCAGCCACGTGGTCAGTCCGATGCGCAGGCCGTCGTGGAACCGGCACTGCGGGTCGGGGAAATCCAGCTCCGCCATCGCCTGCCGGACGGCGTCGGTGGGCACCGAGAACGGGTACATCCCGGCCACCAGCGTGAGGATGCCCTCGCCGACGAACGCGGTGAACTCCGCGGGCAGCCACGGCAGCTGCCCGCCGATCAGTTCGGACAGCGCGGCGATGTTGTTCATCGCCCGGACCTTGAAGTCCCGGGCGAAATCCACCGAGATGTTGCGTTCCAGCACCCCGGCCATCGCACCGAGCAGTTCGCACATCAACCGCCGGCCGGCCAGTGACTCGGCGATGGTGTCGGCGATCCGGATCTCGTTGACATAGCCCGGTTTCCGGGGACGCGGTCGGCCGAGCGTGCCGCCCAACGCGTCGAGCCAGTCGCGGCATTCCTCGTCGAGCAGTTCCAGGAAGATCGCCTCGCGGCTGTCGAAGTACCGCAACACGTTGGACTTCGCCAGCCCGACGCCCTCGCTGATGTCACGCAGGGTGACCTCGTCGACCCGCCGATCGGCCAGCGCCGCGCGGGCCGCGGCCAGGATCGCCGATCGCCGGGCGGCCAGCTGTTCGGGCCTGCGGGCCCGCTGGAAAGTCGCGGTCACAGCCCACAATTTAGCAGACCTTCGTTCTCTTGTTATCAGACCGTTGTTCTGTTAATGTTCCCGGCATGACTGACCTCTCCCTCACCGTTCCCGACCTGTCCGGAAAACTCGCCGTCGTCACCGGCTCCAACAGCGGCCTGGGCCTGGGCGTATCGCATCGCCTGGCCGCCGCGGGCGCCGACGTCGTCATGGCGATCCGCAACCGCGCCAAGGGCGAGGCCGCGGCCGCCCAGATCCGCGCCGCCGTCCCCGACGCCAAGCTGACGCTCAAGAGCATCGATCTGTCATCGCTGGCCAGCGTGGCCGAGCTCGGCGCGGAGCTGAACGCCGAGGGCCGCCCGATCGACATCCTGGTCAACAACGCCGGCGTCATGCAGCCGCCCGAACGGGACACCACCTCCGACGGGTTCGAGCTGCAGTTCGGCGCCAACCACCTGGGCCACTTCGCGCTCACCGCGTATCTGTTGCCGCTGCTGCGCGCCGCCGGGAACGCCCGGGTGGTCTCGTTGAGCAGCCTGGCCGCGCGACTGGGCGGCATCAAACTCGACGACCCCAACTTCGAGAAGTCCTATTCGGCCAACGCCGCCTACTCGCAGTCCAAGAGCGCGACGCTAATGTTCGCCATCGAACTGGACCGGCTCAGCCGCCGACACGGCTGGGGTCTGATGTCCAACGCCGCGCACCCGGGACTGTGCAAGACCAACCTGCAGATCAGCGGGCCCTCGCACGGCCGCGCCAAGCCCACCGCGCTGGCCCGGTTCTACCAGTTCAGCTGGCGCTACCTGCCCTTCATGTGGCAGGAGGTAGACGAGGGCATCCTGCCGGTGCTGTATGCGGCGGTCGACCCGCAGGCCCGCGGCGGGGTGTTCTACGGCCCGACCGGGTTCATGGAGATGGCCGGCGGCGGGGTCGCCGAGGCCAAGGTGCTGGATCGCGCGTCCGACCCCGAGGCCTGCCACCGGCTGTGGAGGCTCTCCGAACAGCTCACCGGCGTGCGATATCCCGACAATTGACGACGGGGCGACTACCGTCACCTGCTGACGATAAGGAGGTCGCCATGTCCCCTGACGAAACCCGGCACGCCGGCGGTGCGGTAGGTCGCTTCGCGCTGCGCTACTGGCTGGCCATCCTGCTGGTCGGCCTCGCCGCGGTGTTCATCGGGCAGAACCGCGACCGCAAGCAGGTGCACGTCCTGTGGATCACCGTGGAGTCGCCGATGTGGCTGCTGCTGACCGCGATGCTGGCCATCGGCATCGTCGTCGGACTGCTGCTGCATCGGCGGCGTCGGAACTGACGGTGCCCGAATCCAGCTTCGTGGTGCGTCCACAACCGATGGACAGCGCCACCTACTCCGCCTCGTCACGCCTGCAGGCGGCTGGATTACAGCCCGCCATAGCGCTTTTCGAGGAGGCCGCGGGCGGTGTGCCGCTACCCAGGGCGCCACAGCCGATCGCGATCGCCGACTACGGCGCGGCGAACGGGTACAACTCGCTGCTGCCGCTCAACACCGCGATCCGGGTGCTGCGCGGGCGAACCCGCTCGGACCGGGCCATCTTGGTCGTCCACACCGACGTCCCGGGGAACGACTTCAGCGCGCTGTTCGCCACCCTGGCCGACGACCCGGACAGCTACCTGAAGAAGGAGCAGGCCGTGTTCGCGTCGTCGGTCGGCCGCTCGTTCTACCAACAGATCCTGCCGTCGAACAGCATTGCGCTGGGCTGGAGTTCGTGGGCCGTGCACTGGTTGAGCCGGATACCGATGCCGGTGCCGGACCATGTGCAGGTCTCCTACAGCGCCGACGACGAGGTGCGGCGCGCCTACGCCCGGCAGGCCGCCGAGGACTGGCACGAGTTCGTCGCGTTCCGCGGCCGCGAACTGGCCCCCGGGGGCCGGTTGGTGGTGCTCGCGATGGCGATGGAGCCGGATGGCGGTTCAGGGTACCACGCCGCCTTCGACGCGGTGGTGACCGGGTTGCGCCAACTGGTCGACGACGGCGACATCACGGCCGAGGAGGCTCGCCGCATGTCGGTCCCCTCGATGGCCCGGGACGAGAAGGACTTTCGGGCTCCGTTCGCCCCGTCGGGACGGTTCGAGGGACTCTCGATCGAGCACCTCGAACTGTTCAACGCCGAGGACCGGTTCTGGGCGCAGTACCGGCTGGACAACGACGCCACCGCCTTCGGTGCGAAGTGGGCCGGGTTCCTGCAGGCGGCGATCTTCCCGTCGCTGGCCGCCGCCCTCGACGGCGGCATCGCCGACGCCCGCGCGGCCGGCTTCGTGGAACGACTCGAGGCCTTGGTGGCCGCCGAACTGGCCGGGGCGCCCGAACCGATGACCATTCCGCTGGCCAAGCTGGTCCTGGTCAAGAAGCGGGCCGGCTCAGCCTGACGCCGCCGGCAGCGGCAGCAACTGCGACAGGCCCGGGATCTTGGGGATCGGCGGGATGGTCGGGATCAGCGGCCCCGGCTGGAACGTCGGTGCCGGTGCGACGGTGGCGGTTTCGGTGACCGGCGGCGCGGTCGACACCGCCGTGCTGGTCACCGTCTCGGTGACCGGCGGCGGTGGCGGCGGCGGAGCTGCCTCGGTCGTGACCGGCGGCGGCGCCTGAACCACCCGGGTCGGGGCGGCCGCCGGGGCCTGCGTGGCCTGGTTCTGCACCGGCGCCGCCGCCGGGTCCGGCGGGGCCTCGGGCGACGGCGCGGCCTGCGGTGCCGGCGGCGGAGGCGTGGTGCTGATGCTCGGGGTGGGTGCGGCCGGGGCGGCGCTGCCGTCCTGCTCGAGGGCCAGGGCGGTGCCCGCCCCGGCGGCCAGGACCACCAGCAGCGCGGCGGCCACGACGGGCATCGGCCTGCGGTACCAGGGTGCGGGGCCGTCGGCCGCGGCG
>CAZHUU010000199.1:0-6664 GCA_964535335.1 uncultured Mycobacterium sp. | reverse complement strand
GGTCGAGATCGGCATCCGCGGCGACGCGGAGGGCGTCTTCGATGCGCACGATGCCTACCTGTTCGCCACCCGGTCCGATCAGACGGACTTCAGGTACGCGGATGCGCTCGTTGACACGGGTCTCAGTGCTGATGGGGCCTCCCTGGTTCGTGGTCACATGCGGACCGACCACGGAGAACTACCCGGGTTCAGCTTGGGAAACGCCACGCCCTCAGCGAAAAGGCCCTGCGTAAAGCAGGGCCCGATGCCGACCGATCACGGCGTCAGCCGCCTGCGGGAACCGCAGAACGAATACCCTGGGGTATTCGTGACCGGACCGCTGGGCCGGTGTGGCCAACGGTGGGAGTGGGACTCCACTTGCTGTCCCTGGCGTACGCCGGGACGGTCGTGCATGCCAGTCTAGCAGGCATGACGGAAAACCCGGCATCGTCCCCAGCCGACGAACCGCAGGTCCGCGACCTGGCCGACATTCCCGCCGTCGAGGTGATCACCCGCGCTGCGGTGATGCTGATGAGCGCCGCGGCCGAGAAGCTGGGTCTGTCCGCCCCCGATCCCGCCGCCGGTGACGGTCGCGACCTCGACGAGGCCCGCCGGCTGATCACCGCGCTGGCCGGCCTGGTGACCGCCTCGGCCGAATACCTCGGCCCGCACGCCGCGCCGGTCCGCGACGGGTTGAAGAGCCTGCAACTCGCGTTCCGGGAAGCCAGCGCCGCGCCTGAGGAGCCCGGCCACGGTCCGGGTGAGAAGTACACCGGTCCCGTCTGGTAGGTCAATCTCCCCAGCCCGCAGGTAGAGGGAATATCCTGGCCGCCTATGACCACGACCCTCCGTAGGCCGACCTCCAGGTTCCACTGGGTCCCGACGGCCGCCGGCTGGATCATCGGCGTGATCGCGACCATGTCGCTGATCTCGAGCGTGTCGCCGTTCCTGCGCCACCTGATCAAGGTTCCGCGGGAGTTCATCGACGCCTACCTGTTCAACTTCCCGGACACCAGCTTCGCCTGGGCCACCGTCCTGGCCCTGCTGGCCGGCGCCCTGGCCGCGCGCAAGCGGGTGGCGTGGTGGGCCCTGATCGTGAACCTGGTGCTGGCCATCGGATTCAACGTCGGCTACCTGATCGAGGGCGACGAGACCCGGCTGCAGAGCTTCGGTGAGATCTTCGGCCTGACCTTCCACGTCATCGCGACGATCATCCTGCTGCTGGCCTACCGGGAGTTCTGGGCCAAGGTGCGCCGGGGCGCGCTGCTCAAGGCCGCCGCGACGCTGGTGGCGGGCAACGTCATCGGCATCCTGCTGGCATGGGGGCTGCTGGAGTTGTTCCCCGGCTCCCTGCAGCCGGAATACCGGTTGGCCTATGCGATCAACCGGGTCAGCGGCTTCGCCACCGCCGATCCCGATCTGTTCGTGGGCCGCCCGCATGTGCTGCTGAATGCGATCTTCGGCCTGTTCGGGGCGCTGGCCCTGATCATCGCCGCCATCGTGCTGTTCCAATCCCAGCGCGCCGAGAACGCGCTCACCGGCGAGGACGAGTCGGCCATCCGCGGCCTGCTCGAGGTCTACGGCAAGAACGACTCGCTGGGCTACTTCGCCACCCGGCGCGACAAGTCGGTGGTCTTCGCCCCCAACGGCCGGGCGGCGATCACCTACCGCGTCGAGGTCGGGGTGTGCCTGGCCAGCGGTGACCCGGTGGGTGATCCCCGCGCCTGGCAGCAGGCCATCGCGGCGTGGCTGGAGTTGTGTCAGGTCTACGGCTGGGCCCCCGGGGTGATGGGGGCCAGTTCGACGGGGGCGCAGGCCTATCGGGAGGCCGGCCTCAACGCGCTGCAACTCGGCGACGAGGCGATCCTCTATCCGGACAGCTTCCATTTGTCCGGGCCAGACATGCGGGCGGTTCGCCAGGCGGTCACCCGCGCCCGCCGCTCCGGGCTGTCGGTCCGGATGCGCCGGCATCGGGAGTTCTCCGCCGAGGAGATGGCCGAGGTGATCAAGCGGGCCGACGCCTGGCGCGACACCGAGACCGAACGGGGCTTCTCGATGGCGTTGGGCCGGCTCGGCGACAGCGCCGACGGCGACTGCCTGCTCGTGGAGGCGGTCCACTGCGGTGAGGGCGACGATCAGGTGGTCGCGATGCTGTCGCTGGTGCCCTGGGGCAGCAACGGGCTGTCGCTGGACCTGATGCGCCGCTCACCGCAGTCGCCCAACGGCACCATCGAGCTGATGGTGTCCGAACTGGCCCAACAGGCGGAAACCATTGGGGTCAACCGCATCTCGCTGAACTTCGCGATGTTCCGGTCCGCCTTCGAGCAGGGCGCCCAGCTGGGTGCGGGACCGGTGGCACGGCTGTGGCGGGCGCTGCTGGTGTTCTTCTCCAAGTGGTGGCAACTAGAGACGCTGTACCGATCCAACATGAAGTACCAGCCGCAGTGGGTGCCGCGATACGCCTGCTACGAGGACGCCCGGTTGATCCCGCGGGTCGGGGTGGCCTCGGTCATCGCCGAAGGCTTCCTGGTCCTGCCGTTCTCCCGGCGCGGCAAGCAGCACACCGGCCACTACTCCGCGGTCCCGCACCGGCTCGCCGCGTCCGGACTGCTGCACGCCGACGGCAGCGCCCCCGACTTCACGAACCTGCCCACCGAGACCGTCACGGTCGAGGAGTCGCGGCTGCCGGACCAGGTGCGAGTCCGGATGTCGAAGCTGAAGACGTTGCGCGACAACGGGATCGACCCCTACCCGGTGGGCAGGCCGCCGAGCCACACCGTGGCCCAGGCGCTGGTCGCCGACGACACCCTCACGCTGAGTGTGGCCGGCCGCATCCTGCGGACCCGCGACTACGGCGGCGTGTTGTTCGCCCAGCTCCGGGACTGGTCCGGTGAGGTTCAGGTGCTGCTGGACAAGGCCGAGTTGGACGGGGTGGCCGCCGACTTCGCCGCCGTGGACCTCGGTGACCTGGTCGAGGTGACCGGCCGGATGGGTTACAGCAAGAACGGCACCCGGTCGCTGCTGGTGCAGAACTGGCGGTTGCTGGCCAAGTGCCTGCGCCCGCTGCCGGACAAGCGGAAGGGCCTGCAGGACCCCGAGGCTCGCGTCCGGGCGCGATACGTCGACCTGGCCATCAATCCCGAGACGCGGGAACTGATCGCCGCCCGCAGCAACGTGCTGCGGTCCATCCGGGAGACGTTGTTCGCCAAGGGTTTCCTCGAGGTCGAGACCCCGATCCTGCAACAGATCCACGGTGGCGCCAACGCCCGGCCGTTCAAGACCCACATCAACGCCTACGACCTGGACCTGTATCTGCGGATCGCCCCCGAGCTCTACCTCAAGCGGTTGTGTGTCGGCGGCGTGGAACGGGTCTTCGAATTGGGCCGCGCGTTCCGCAACGAGGGCGTCGACTTCAGCCACAACCCGGAGTTCACCCTGCTGGAGGCCTACCAGGCGCACGCCGACTACTTGGTGTGGATCGACGGCTGCCGGGAGATCATCCAGAACGCCGCGGTGGCCGCCAACGGTTCGGCGGTGGTGATGCGCCCGGGGACCGACGGCGCCCTGGAGCGTGTCGACATCTCCGGCCGGTGGACGGTCAAGAGCGTGCACGACGCGGTCTCCGAGGCACTGGGCGAGCACGTCGACCCCGAGACCGACCTGCCGACGCTGCGCCGGTTGTGCGACGCCGCGAAAGTCCCCTACCTGCGGCACTGGGACGCGGGCGCGGTGGTGCTGGAGCTCTACGAGCGACTGGTCGAGGAGCACACCGAGGCCCCGACGTTCTACACCGACTTTCCGACCTCGGTGTCCCCCCTCACCCGGCCGCACCGCAGCAAGCCCGGCGTCGCGGAACGGTGGGACCTGGTGGCCTGGGGTGTCGAGCTGGGCACCGCCTACAGCGAGCTCACCGATCCGGTCGAACAGCGGCGACGACTCCAGGAACAGTCGCTACTGGCGGCCGGCGGCGACCCCGAGGCGATGGAACTCGACGAGGATTTCTTGCAGGCCATGGAGTACGCGATGCCACCCACCGGTGGCCTCGGGATGGGTGTGGACCGGGTCGTCATGCTGATAACCGGACACAGCATCCGCGAGACGCTCCCGTTCCCGTTGGCCAAGCCGCGCTGACCCGTTCACAGCAAGTGCGAAGGTATCCTCGGCAGGATATGGGCGTGACACTACCGATGACGGTTGTCGCCACCACCGTGCTGGCGGATTCCCCAGGCCCGTTCCCCCAGCACTTTTCGTTGATGCACGGCTGGGTGCCGGCGGCGGTGCAGGTGGTCACCGCTGTCGTGCTGGTGTTCGCCGTCGGTTGGCGCTCCCGCCGCTGGCGGCTGCTGTGGCTGCCCCTGGCGGCCCTGACCGGGCTGGCGCTGGCGTGGCTGATCCACCGCAACATCGAGACCAACGGGCTGGCGGGTGATGTGGCACCGCACCAACTGTGGGTCTGGATCTTCCTGACCGGGGTGGCCGCCGTGGTGGCCGTTGTCGGTTGGCCCGGTGCGCGGTGGTGGCGTCGCGGCGTGTCGGTGTTGGCGGTGCCGCTCTGCCTGCTGTGTTCGGCCCTGATGCTCAATCTGTGGGTCGGCTACTTCCCCACCGTGCAGACGGCGTGGAACCAGCTGACCGCCGGCCCGCTACCCGACCAGACCGACCGGGCCACCGTCGCCCAGATGGTCGCCCGGCACGCCGTCCCGCCCGCGGGCAAGGTGGTGCCGGTGACCATTCCCTCGGATGCGTCGCACTTCAAGCACCGCGGCGAGCTCGTGTACCTGCCGCCGGCCTACTTCGCCACCAACCCGCCGCCCCAGCTGCCGACGGTGATGATGATCGGCGGCGAGTTCAACACGCCGGCCGACTGGCTGCGCGCCGGTGACGCGGTCAACACCATCGACAAGTTCGCAGCCGCGCACGGCGGCAACGCACCGGTGTTCGTGTTCGTCGACGCCGGCGGCACGTTCAACAATGACACCGAATGCGTCAACGGGCCGCGGGGCAACTCCGCCGACCACCTCACCAAGGATGTGGTGCCGTTCCTGGTCGACAACTTCGGCGTCAGCCCGGACCGGAGGAACTGGGGCGTCGTGGGCTGGTCGATGGGCGGCACCTGCGCGGTCGATCTGGCCACCATGCACCCCGACATGTTCAGTGCCTTCGAAGACATCGCCGGCGACTTCGCGCCCAACTCGGGCACCAAGACCCAGACGGTCCAACGCCTCTTCGGCGGTGACGCCGCGGCGTACGCGTCCTTCGATCCGGCGACCGTCATCACCAGGCATGGCCCCTACCAAGGTGTTTCGGGCTGGTTCGCCATCTCCGGCAGCCCGTCGCCGCCGCAGCACCGCACCCCGGTGACCATCGACATCGGTGCGGTCGGCCTGGGCGGACGCGATGCCGCCCCCAACCCCGGCGATCAGTCCGCAGCGGCGAGCTCGCTGTGCGCACTCGGCAGCACCTACGGCATCGACTGCGCGGTGGTGCCCGGGGCCGGCAAGCACGACTGGCCGTTCGCCTCCCGCGCGTTCGCCGCCGCGCTGCCGTGGCTGGCCGGCCAGATCGGAACGCCCGGCGTGGATCGGGTGTCGCTCCCGGGCGCGGTGCCGCGGTCGGGCAACGAGACGATCGCGGCGGAAGGACACCCGCTCCCGGTACGGCAGCCCGCGGCGCGCTGACCCGGCGGATCACCGGACCGCCGGGGGTACGGTGACTGTCATGGTCGACCAACCCGCCCGCCCCGACGAGGAGACCGGGTCCGAGAAACCCGCACCCGCCGCAGAGGTCGCTGCGGCACCGACTCCCGTCGCGCCCGTCGTGGTGCCCGATCCGGATCCCGGCTACTCGACATCGGGCGTGCCGACGTTCGAGGCGGTCCAGGAGAAGATCGAGACCCGATACGGGACCGCGCTGGGGGCGGCCGAACTCGACGCGGAGACCCCCGAAGGCCGCAGCGTCGAAGAGCAGTACGAGGCCCGGCAGAAGGCCGCGCACGACAAGCTCGAAGAGATCCGCGCCTCGATGCGCGACCGCGACAAGGGCCCGGCAGCGGGCTAGGCGCTGACCTTCCGGCGCCGGGTGGTCCGCTTCGGCGCCGGCGCGCCGAGCACCTCACCGAGGAACTTGCCGGTGTAGCTCGCCGGGATGGCCGACACGTCCTCCGGAGTGCCTTGGGCGACAACGGTTCCGCCACCGGCACCACCTTCGGGACCCATGTCGACGATCCAGTCCGAGGTCTTGATGACATCGAGGTTGTGTTCGATGACGATCACCGAGTTGCCCTTGTCGACCAGGCCGTTGATGACCTTGAGCAGCTTGCGGATGTCCTCGAAGTGCAGGCCGGTGGTGGGCTCGTCGAGAATGTAGACGGTCCGCCCGGTCGAACGCTTCTGGAGTTCCGCGGCCAGTTTCACCCGCTGCGCCTCGCCGCCGGACAGTGTGGGCGCTGGCTGCCCCAACCGCACGTAGCCCAGCCCCACGTCGACGAGGGTCTTCAGGTAGCGGTGGATTCCGGTGATCGGCTCGAAGAACTCCGCCGCGTCCTCGATGGACATGTCCAGGACCTCGGAGATCGTCTTGCCCTTGTAGTGCACCTCGAGAGTCTCGCGGTTGTACCGGGCGCCCTGGCACACCTCGCACGGGACGTAGACGTCGGGCAGGAAGTTCATCTCGATCTTGATCGTGC
>CAZHUU010000198.1:5021-6681 GCA_964535335.1 uncultured Mycobacterium sp. | reverse complement strand
CGCGTGACGTCACTAATAAGGGTGACGCGCCACGTTGCGCGATCGTCCGACAGCGGTCTTCCCCAAACAATCGACAACTCCAGTTCTTGCGAAAGTTCCGGCCATGCGTCTCACGTTGCGTGTGTTGCTTGCGTATCTCGACAACATTCTCGAGCCGGGCGATGCCAAGGCGGTCGAGGCGAAGATCGCGGAAAGCGAAAACGTCTCCACGCTCGTCCATCACATTCGCGAGATCACGAAGCGGATGCGCATCGGCGCACCGGAAGTGCTCGGCAAGGGGCTGGGGCTCGACCCGAACACCGTCGCCGAGTATCTCGACTACGGCCTTTCCGACGACGGCGTGCGCGACTTTGAAAACGTCTGCATGACGTCCGACGTCCACATGGCCGAGGTGGCCGCGTGCCATGAGATTCTTTCGCTCGTGCTCGTGAAGCCGGCGGAGATCGACCCGCAAGCGCGGCAGCGGATGTACGGCTTGTTGCACGAACCGCAGGGCGCGCCGCTCAAGGCCGAGCCGGTGCGCGAGCCGGCGCCGACCGCGGCGCCCGTCGCCGGCGGAGCGCCGCGCCCGGCGAGCGTCGCCATGGCCGCGCCCGCCGACGCACGTCGCAAGGCGGAAGTGCCCGACTACTTGCGGCAGCCGGAAGAGCAACCGGTCGAGAAGTCGGGTCCGAACTTCGTCACCGCGGCGCTGATCCTGTTGGCGTTGGGGTTGATCGGCGCCTGCGCGGCGCTGGCGCTCGTGCCGTACGACAGCTTGCCCGGCTTCGCACGGCCGCTGGCCGAAAAGATTTTTGCCCGCAAGCCGCCGGAGGTCGTCATCGCGCCCGACGCCGCGCCGACGGGCCCCGGCTTGCCGAGCCCGAGCGCGACCCTGCCCGCTCCGCTCCCCACGGCACCTGCCGCGACGACTTCGTCTCCGCAGCCGACGGCCCCGCGCGCCACCGCCGCGGCGCCCCCCGTCGCCGTGGCGAGTGCGAGCGGCACGGCCATGAGCGGCGGCACCGGCTTGCGCCAGCCCGACTCCGCGTTGAACACGGCCGCCGCGGCTCCGGCCGCATCCACGGCCGCGCCGTCGCCGCCGGTTCCGGGAGCGATGGTTTCAGGCACCCCGGCGGGTACCGGCGCGCCGCCTAAGCCCGCCGCGACCGGCACGGCCGCCGTCGTCGCGACGCCCGCCGTCAGCGGTCAACCGCTGAAGATCGAGCAAGTGGGGCGCGTCAGTTCCGATCTCTCGCAAGTGTTGCTGCGGTTCGATCCGCAGAACGGCTGGCTCCGCGTGCAACCCCGCGATGCGATTTCCGTCGGCGATCGTTTGCTCGCGCTCCCCGCGTACCGTCCGCAAGTGGCGCTCGGCAACGGCCTGACGGTCGACTTGCTCGGCGGCACCGCCGTGGAAATCTTACCGGTCGATACCGCGGGCGTACCCGGCTTGCGCTTGCTGCGCGGGCGTTTGATGATGTTCACCGTCGGCGGCCCGAAGGCGCAGCTTCGCTTGGAAGACGGCGCGAAGAGCGTCGGCCTGACGCTGGGGGGCGCGGAAGTGGCCCTGGAACACGTGTTCCGCCGTTACGTCGGCACCGATCCCGCCGCGGCGCCGTTGCCTTGGGCGCTCGTCGTCACGGTGACCAGATCGGTCGCGGTCGCGAGGTCGTTGGCC
>CAZHUU010000198.1:3557-5011 GCA_964535335.1 uncultured Mycobacterium sp. | reverse complement strand
GTCACGGTGAAGAGCGGCGAAGTCGGCTGGTCGGTCCGCGCGGGCGATTCGCAGAAGCTCACCGGCCCGGGCCAATGGCTCTGGACCGAATCGACCGATCTCTCGCCGCTGGCCGGCGGCGCGGCGCCGCTGTGGATGACGGCCGACGAACGGGACCTGCTGGAGCGCCAAGCGGCCGACTACGTCGAGATCACGCTGCGCGGCGGGAAGGCCGTGAAGGTGGCGCTGGAAGAACTCGTCGAAGATCGCCGGAGCGAAAACCAGCAGCTCGCGCTGCGTTGTTTGGCGCAGCTCGGCATTTTCGACGACTACATGCCGCCGCTGAACGACGCAGCGCAGCGCTATAGCACCTGGGAGCGTTACCTGAATTACTTGGCGGAAGCGCAAGACTGGGGACCGTTTTACGCCGAAGGCATTCGCAGCGCCATGGTGAAGCAGCACGGCCCCGTGAAAGGGGCGGAGCTCTACCGCATGCTCTGGAGCTACGACGACGAGCAACTCAAGGCAGGCATGGCCAAGTATTTGGTGGAAACGCTGGACCACGAGAATCTCGATTTCCGCACGTTGGCCTACTGGAACCTCGTGCGCATCACCGGCCTGTCGATCGCCTTCACGCCGCAAGACGCGCCGCTCAAGCGCCGGCCCAACATTCAGAAGTGGGTGCAAAAGCTCGAGATGGGGCAGATCGTGCATAAGGTCGTGCAGTAACGCGGGCCGCGTGAATTCCAATGACCAAGCACCAAATTCCAAATAATGACCGAAGCAGCAATTTCCAAAACGCGCGGCGGCGCACATGAGGACATTGAAGTTGCGGATTTGTTTGGAATTGGGTGCTTGGTCATTGGTCATTCCGCGCGTCGCGGAACGCCGCGGACCGCGTTCCCTACGGAATATGAATCGGTCGACCGGCGGCGCTTGTTTCCGGCCGGCGGGGCGAGTATCACTGGAAGCCTCGCACCACCCCGTCCCTACCTGCCCGAGCGCTTTGCCCTATGTCGGACGCCGCTGACGAATCGTCCCCCGACGCCGCGATTGCCGACTATCCGCGCGGCGTGTTGCCGCCGCTGCGCGTGCGCGACCTGCCGGAGCCGGTGCCGCTGCGGAAAATGATCGGCCCCAGCATCATGCTGGCCGGGCTCGCGCTCGGCAGCGGCGAGTTCATCTTCTGGCCGTACCTGACCTACAAGTCCGGGTTCGTCTTCTTCTGGGCCTGCGTCATCGGCGTCGTCACGCAATATTTCCTGAATATGGAAATCACCCGCTGGGCGCTGGCCACCGGGGAAAGCGCCGTGACAGGCTTCGCGCGGCTCAGTAAGCATTGGGCCGGCCTGTTCCTGTTTCTCAACATCGTGCCGTGGATGATTCCGGCTTGGGCGCGCGGCACTAGCGAAATGATTAGCTGGCTCGTCTTCCGACCGGAGCTCGGGGCCGACGGCGCGATCCACGCGCCCTAC
>CAZHUU010000198.1:0-3547 GCA_964535335.1 uncultured Mycobacterium sp. | reverse complement strand
CATCCCGCACATCACCGTCGCCACACTGTTGCTCTGCGGCTTCGCGCTGACGACGGGGCCCGTGATTTATGAAACGGTCGAACGTATTCAGTTGTTCCTGGTGTCGTTCATCTTGATCTTGGTCGTGGTGCTCGGCGTCTGCCTCATCCGCTTCGACGCCGTGACGGCGCTGCTTACCGGACTGACGTCGTTTCAGATTCCGTCGGTCGCCGACACCGGCCTCGACCCGGCGTTCTTGCTCGGCGCCGTGGCCTTTGCCGGAGCGGGCGGCACGATGAATCTCGGCCAGAGCAATTACGTGAAAGAAAAGGGCTACGGCATGGGATCGTACATCGGGCGGATCACGAGCCCGATCACCGGCAAGGAAGAGGCGGTTTCCGAACTCGGCTACTGCTTCCCGCTCACGGAGGCCAATCTTGCGCGCTGGCGCACCTGGTGGCGATCGCGCGGACGCGGACTCAGATGTCGGAGGAGTAGCGGATCCCGCAGTCCGGGATGGTCACCCCGGGCCAGACCCGGGCGCCGCGCAGCAGTTCGCAGCGCGCGCCGATGTTGGCGCCGTCGCCGATCACGCCGTCGCGGATCAGCGCGCGGGGCCCGATGTGCGCGCCGAAGCCGATGATCGAGCGCTCCACCACCGATCCGGCGTCGATGCGGGCGCCGTCGAAGACCACCGCGCCGTCCAGCCGGGCGCCGGGTCCGATCTCGGCGCCGCGGCCGACCACCGTCCCACCGATCAGCACCGCGCCCGGGGCCACGGATGCGCCGTCGTGCACCAGGCTCTCGCCGCGCTGCCCGCCGAGCGCGGGTGAGGGCGCCAGGCCGCGCACCAGATCGGACGAGCCGCGCACGAAGTCGTCCGGGGTGCCCATGTCACGCCAGTAGGTGGAGTCGACGTAGCCGCACACCTTGACACCGTCCTCCAGCAGCGCCGGGAACACCTCGCGTTCCACCGACACCGCGCGCCCGCGCGGGATGCGGTCGATGATCGCCCGGTTGAAGATGTAGGTGCCGGCATTGATCTGGTCGGTGGGCGGGTCCTCGGTCTTCTCCAGGAAAGCCAGCACCCTGCCGGTGTCGTCGGTGGGAACGCAGCCGAACGCGCGCGGATCGCTGACCCGGACCAGGTGCAGCGTCAGCTCGGCCTGGGTGTCGTGGTGCGCGGCCAGCATCTGGGTCAGGTCCGCACCGGAGAGCACGTCGCCGTTGAACACCATCACGGTGTCGTTGCGCAGCCGGGGCGCGACGTTGGCGATCCCGCCACCGGTGCCCAGCGGCTCCTCCTCGGTGACGTATTCGATCTGCAGTCCGAGCTTGGACCCGTCGCCGAACTCGGCCTCGAACGTCGCCGCCTGATAGGAGGTGCTGAGGATGACGTGCTCGATACCGGCCTCGGCGATCCGCGACAGTAGGTGGGTCAGGAACGGCAACCCGGCGGTGGGCAGCATCGGCTTGGGCGCCGACAGGGTGAGCGGGCGCAGCCGGGTGCCCTTGCCGCCGACCAGTACGACGGCGTCGACCTTGGACGGATCCACTCTCACCGGCCCCTCCCTCTCGCCAGCTCCCGCCGGGACTTGCGCACCGCCGCGCGGGCCCGGACCTTCAGGGCGCCCTTCATGGTCCACCGCAGCGGCGCACGCCACCAGCCGATATGGCGGCTGGTCAGGTAAATGTAGGTGCTGTCGTGGTGCGCCCGCAGGTTTCGGGCGGGATCCCGTCCGGTCGAGTGGCCCTTGTCGTGCAGGATCTCCGCCGACGGCACGTAGACGTTGAGCCAACCGGCCCGGCCGAACCGGTCGCCGAGGTCGACGTCCTCCATATACATGAAGTAGCGCTCGTCGAACCCGCCGATCTGGTCGAACGCCGCCCGGCGCACCAGCAGGCAGGAACCCGACAGCCAGCCCACCGGCCGCTCGCTGGGCTCGACCCGCTCCTGGCGGTAGGTCTTCGTCCAGGGGTTGCCCTTCCAGGCGAAGCCCACCACGGCGTGCATGCCGCCGCGGATCAGGCTGGGCAGGTGCCGCGCGGAGGGATAGACCGAGCCGTCCGGGTCGCGGATCAGCGGTCCGAGCGCGCCCGCGCGGGGCCAGCGGTCGGCCGCCGCCAGCAGTTCGTCGACGCTGCCCGGCGCCCACACCACATCCGGGTTGGCGATGAGCACGTACTCGGCGTCCGGCGCCAGCCTGGCCACGGCGCGGTTGACCGCGGTGCCGTAGCCCAGGTTCCCGCCGGTGCGCAGCAGCTCCGCATAGGGATAGCGCTCCAGCGCTTCCTCCGGGGTGCCGTCGGTGGAGCCGTTGTCGGCGATGACGACCGTCACCGGCCGGTCGGTGGCCACCGTCAACGAGGACAGGAAGCGGTCCAGGTGGGAGCCCGGCGAATAGGTCACCGTCACCACGGGCAGGGGATGCTCGTCGCTCACCGCGGTCCGTCTTCGACGGGTACGGCGAGCGCCGCGGCCAGGGCCTCCCGCCACGGCCGCAGCGGGGTCAGACCGGCGCGGACCGACATCTCCATCGACAGCGCCGAGTACACCGGGCGCTGCGCGGGCCGGGGAAACGCGTCGGTGCTCACCGGGCGCACCCGTTCGGGATCCTGGCCGAGTTCGGCGAACGTCGCCAGGGCCAGCTCCCAGCGGCTGACCGCCCCGTCGTTCACGGCGTGCAGGATCGGTTCGCGGACCCTCTCCTCACCGGCCTCGAACAGCGCGTTCACCAGGTCTTTGGCGTAGGTCGGCGATCCGGTCTGGTCGTCGACCACGTCGATGACCTTGTCGGTGGCGGCCAGCCGGCGCATCACGGCCACGAAGTCGCTGCCCGCGCCGCCGGTGTACACCCACGAGGTGCGCACCACCTTGGCGTCCGGCATCGCGGCCAGCACCGCCACCTCACCGGCCAGCTTGCTCTTGCCGTACACGCCCAGCGGTGCGGTCGGATCGCCGACCTCGTAGCGATGGTGCTGGTCACCGCCGAATACGTAGTCGGTGGACACGTGCACCAGCCGCGCGCCCGCGCGGGCGCAGGCGTGGGCGATGTTCTCCGGCCCGGTCGCGTTGATGGCGTAGGCGGCGTCCGGTTCGGCCTCCGCGGCGTCGACGTTGGTGAACGCGGCGCAGTTGACCACCAGGTCGTCCTCGTCGATGAACCGCTCGGCGGCCGCCGGGTCGGTGATATCCCATTCCTTGTGGGTCAACGCGCGCACTTTCCAGCCCCGGCGAGTGGCCTCACCAGCGAGAAAGCCGCCCACCTGACCGCCGGCGCCGGTGATCACGATCCGTTGAGCCATGACGACGAGTCTGGCACGCCGGTTTCGGCTACCGGGTATGCGCCCACCTCGCCAGTAGCCTGGGCTGATGCCAGCCGAGACCGAAGTGACGTCTGTGACGGGTCCGCGGCGGGTAGGCCGCACCGTCATGGCGCTGTTCGCCGTGGTGGTGATGCTCGGCACCGGTGTGGCGTGGGGCAAGATCCGTTCGTTCGAGGGCGGGATCTTCCACTTCAGTGCTGCGGCCCTGGGCGGCGGCGGGCAGGGCGGCGCGATCGACATC
>CAZHUU010000197.1:0-6742 GCA_964535335.1 uncultured Mycobacterium sp. | reverse complement strand
GAGTTCTTCCACACCTTCAACACGCTGCACAACGCGAACAAGCAGATCGTCATCTCCTCGGACCGCCCGCCCAAACAGCTGGCCACCCTCGAGGATCGGTTGCGCACCCGCTTCGAGTGGGGATTGATCACCGACGTCCAGCCCCCGGAGCTGGAGACCCGCATCGCCATCCTGCGCAAGAAGGCGCAGATGGAGCGCCTCGATGTGCCCGACGACGTCCTGGAATTGATCGCCAGCAGCATCGAACGCAACATCCGCGAGCTCGAGGGCGCGCTGATCCGCGTCACGGCCTTCGCATCGCTGAACAAGACGCCGATCGACCGGTCACTGGCCGAGATCGTGTTGCGCGACCTGATCGCTGACGCCGGCACCATGCAGATCAGCGCGGCGACGATCATGGCGGCCACCGCCGAGTACTTCGACACAACCGTCGAGGAACTGCGTGGCCCGGGTAAGACCAGGGCGCTGGCCCAGTCCCGGCAGATCGCGATGTACCTGTGCCGGGAGCTCACCGACCTGTCCCTACCGAAGATCGGGTCGGCATTCGGCCGTGACCACACCACGGTCATGTACGCGCAGAAGAAGATCCTTGGCGAAATGGCCTACCGTCGTGAGGTGTTCGATCACGTCAAGGAGCTCACCACTCGGATCCGCCAGCGCTCCAAGCGCTGACTCGAGCCCGTTTTCGGTCATTCCGATCAAAAAACTTTGGCCACAGCCGTATCACCTGTTACGTCAACACCCTGTGTACACCACTGTGGAGAACACCGGCCGGGCTGCCCATCGAGCTGGGACGGTCGCCCACAACTACCGGGCATCCACATCGCAACCCGGCTCTCCCACTAACCATGCACAACTCATCAACATGCCGGCACCACCCCCGACCAGGCAGTAGGTGTGATCATCCACAGGATGCACAGGCCCTATTACTACTGCCGTTAGATATCTCTAGTTTCTTCTCAGAAGAACACCGTTGGGGAACAGCGCATTCACAGGGCCGCCGACCAGCCTTCGGGGCGCTCTTGTCGCCCACATCGATTACCTTTCAAGATGGCGTCCGACGCTCTACGGTTGGTCTTCTGACGCCGACTGGCTGTCGCTCACAGGTCACTGCCCGCACCGGCTGGCCGAGGGCGGCCCCGGCGCCGGACAAGGCTTTGGCAGGGTGACGAAGGGACACTATGGACGTGGCGACCACGACGGTTGATTCCGATTTGAAGTTCCGCCTGGTGCGGGAGGACTTCGCCGACGCGGTGGCCTGGGTGGCTCGCAGCCTGCCGTCGCGGCCGACCATCCCGGTGCTGGCCGGCCTGCTGCTCACCGGATCCGACGAGGGCCTGACGATCTCCGGCTTCGACTACGAGATCTCGGCCGAGGTCCGGGTTCCGGCTGAAATAGCCTCTCCCGGAAGCGTTTTGGTGTCCGGTCGGTTGCTGTCCGATATCACCAGGTCGCTGCCCGCCAAACCGGTCGACGTCACTGTTGAGGGCCGCCGGGTGTCGCTGACCTGCGGCAGCGCACGCTTCTCCCTGCCGACACTGGCGGTCGAGGACTACCCGACCCTGCCGACGTTGCCCGAGGAGACCGGCGTGATCTCCGCCGACCTGTTCGCCGAGGCGATCGGTCAGGTCGCCGTGGCCGCGGGCAAAGACGACACGCTGCCGATGCTCACCGGTATCCGGGTGGAGATCTCCGGGGACACCGTGGTCTTGGCGGCCACCGACCGGTTCCGCTTGGCGGTGCGCGAACTGACCTGGTCGACGTCGTCGCCCAGCCTGGAGGCCGCGGTGCTGGTTCCGGCCAAGACCCTGGCGGAGGCGGCCAAGGCCGGCACCTCGGGTACCGATGTGCACCTGGCGCTCGGCGCCGGCTCGGCGGTGGGCAAGGAAGGGCTGCTCGGTATCCGCAGCGCCGGTAAGCGCAGCACGACCCGGCTGCTCGACGCCGAGTTCCCGAAGTTCCGGCAGCTGTTGCCCAGCGATCACACCGCCGTCGCCACGGTCGGGGTGGCCGAACTGACCGAGGCCATCAAACGCGTTGCCCTGGTGGCGGACCGGGGTGCGCAGGTCCGGATGACATTCGGTGACGGTGTGCTGCATCTGTCGGCGGGTGGTGACGACGTTGGGGAGGCTGAAGAGGACCTGTCGGTGGAATTCGCAGGCGAGCCCCTGACCATCGCCTTCAATCCCACCTATCTCACCGACGGTCTGGGGTCGTTGCACACCGATCGGGTGACGTTCGGCTTCACCACCCCGAGTCGTCCCGCGGTGTTGCGTCCCACCGGCGACGACGATGTGGCTGCCGGCGGCCCCGGACCGTTCCCCGCGGTCCAGACGGACTACGTATATCTGCTGATGCCGGTCCGCCTGCCGGGCTGATCGAACCCACGAGAGAGGCGCGCATATGCAGCTCGGTTTGGTCGGCCTGGGCAAGATGGGCTTCAACATGCGGGAGCGGCTGCGCGGCGGCGGCCATGAGGTGATCGGGTATGACCCCCGCCCCGAGGTCAGCGATGTCCCCAGCCTGGCCGCGCTGGCCGAGGCGTTGACCGCTCCGCGCGTGGTGTGGGTGATGGTGCCGTCCGGTCCGATCACCGACGAGACCATCACCGCACTCGCTGAGGTTCTCAGCCGCGGTGACCTGGTGGTCGACGGCGGCAACTCCAAATACACCGAGGATGGCCCGCACGCCGAACTACTCGCCAAGAAGGGCATCGACTTCGTCGACGCCGGGGTGTCCGGTGGCGTTTGGGGCCTCAAGGAGGGCTACGGCCTGATGGTCGGCGGCAGCGATGAGGACATCGCCCGGGTCATGCCGATCTTCGACACGTTGCGTCCCGCCGGGGAACTCGCCGACGGCTTCGTCCATGCGGGCCCCGTCGGCGCCGGTCACTACGCGAAGATGGTGCACAACGGTATCGAGTACGGGCTGATGATGGCCTACGCCGAGGGTTATGAACTGCTGGCAGCCGAACCGCTGATCACCGACACCCAGGCGGTCATCCAGGCCTGGACCAACGGCACCGTGGTGCGCTCGTGGCTGCAACAACTGCTGGCCAAGGCGCTTAAGGAGGATCCCAACTTCGTCGACATCTCCGGTTATACCGAGGATTCCGGCGAAGGCCGCTGGACGGTGGAGGAAGCGATCCGCCATCGGGTGCCGATGCCGGTGATCGCCGCCTCGTTGTTCGCGCGGTTCGCGTCCCGCCAGGACGACTCCCCCACGATGAAGGCCGTCTCGGCACTGCGCAACCAGTTCGGCGGACACGCGGTCAAACGGGTTCCGCTGTCGGGTTAGGGATGTACGTCCGGCACCTGGGGCTGCGCGACTACCGGTCGTGGGCGAACGTCGAACTGGAGTTGACGCCCGGTCGGACGGTCTTCGTCGGATCGAATGGCTTCGGTAAAACGAACCTCGTTGAGGCACTGTGGTATTGCGCCACCTTGGGCTCGCATCGGGTGGCCACCGACGCGCCGTTGATCCGGTCCGGCGCCGACCGCGCGGTGATCTCCACCATCGTCGTCAACGAGGGCCGGGAACTGGCCGTCGACATCGAGATCGCGGCGGGCCGGGCGAACAAGGCGCGGCTGAACCGCTCGCCGGTGCGCAACACCCGCGAGGTGCTCGGCGCGGTCCGGGCGGTGTTGTTCGCCCCCGAGGACCTGGCCCTGGTACGCGGCGACCCGGGTGAACGCCGCCGCTACCTCGATGAACTGGCCACGGTGCGCAGGCCCCGGATCGCCGGCGTGCGCGCCGACTACGAGAAGGTTCTCAAGCAACGCACCGCGTTGCTGAAATCCGTTGCGGGAGCACGGTTCCGCGGTGACCGCGGTGCCCTGGACACCCTGGAAGTCTGGGACGGGCACCTGGCTGCGCACGGCGCCCAGCTGATGGCGGCGCGGCTGGAACTGGTCAACGAACTGGCGCCCGAGGTGGAGAAGGCCTACCAATTGCTGGCCCCCGCATCGCGGGCGGCGGCCATCGGCTATCGCAGCGGGATCGAACTGGACAGTTCGGCCGAGGACGTGGAGTTCCTCGAGGCCGCCCTGCTGGCGGCGCTAGCGCGCCGTCGGGACGCCGAACTCGAGCGCGGCATGTGTCTGGTCGGCCCGCACCGCGACGACCTGGAACTGCGGCTCGGCGACCAGCCGGCCAAAGGCTTTGCCAGCCACGGGGAATCGTGGTCGATGGCTTTGGCGCTGCGACTGGCGTCGTACGAACTGTTACGTGCGGAGGGCAGCGAACCGGTGCTGCTGCTCGACGATGTCTTCGCCGAACTCGATACCGCCCGCCGCCGGGCCCTGGCCGGTGTCGCCGCGTCCGCCGAACAGGTTCTGGTGACCGCGGCGGTCGGCGAGGACATCCCGGCCGACTGGGACGCCCGCCGCATCGGCGTCTCGTTGCGCGACGACGAATCCGGCCCGGTCTCGGTGGTGGGCCCGTGACCCAATCCGACGGCGACGCCGAGACACCGGCCGGCCCGCCGGAACATCTGAGCGGGCTGCCCGGCATGGACCTGGTGCGCCGCGCGCTGGAAGAGGCCCGCGGTGCCGCCCGCAGCCAGGGCAAGGAGGTGGGCCGAGGCCGGCGCTCCCCCACGACCCGGCGCGGTGCGGGTACCGGCAGGCGCGCGTGGTCGGGGCCCGGACCCGATGGGCGCGACCCGCAGCCGCTCGGGACTGCCGCGCGGGATCTGGCCGCCCGCCGCGGCTGGTCGCCGCGGGTTGCCGAGGGCAGGGTCTTCGCGGAGTGGCCGGCGGTGGTCGGGGAACAGATCGCCGAGCACGCCGAGCCGACCGCGCTACGGGACGGGGTGCTCAGCGTCACGGCCGAGTCCACCGCCTGGGCCACCCAGCTGCGGATGGTGCAGGCCCAGCTGCTGGCGAAGATCGCCGCGGCCGTCGGCGACGGCGTGGTGAAGGCTCTGAAGATCACCGGTCCGGCGGCGCCGTCGTGGCGCAAGGGGCCGCGACACATCTCCGGCCGGGGGCCGCGGGACACCTACGGCTGAGGCCCACTATCACAATCGGCTGACAGCCGCGTGGAGGTCGCCGACTGGCGTGTCAAGCGTCGGGACGTATGCCGATCCGAGAAATTCTGTGCACGGCTCAACTAGGTGTGTAGAAACGCCGCCGCAGAATCGGTCCGGTCGGTGGTTGACGGTAGACTGTGTCGAGTCGTGCGGGAGGTCTGTGGACCACCCGCCTGTGAACCCCGAGGAGACCTGTCCGACTGTGGCTGCCCAGAAGAAGAAGAACCAGGAGTCCTACGGTGCGGACTCCATCAAGATTCTCGAGGGTCTCGAGGCCGTTCGCAAACGCCCCGGCATGTACATCGGCTCCACCGGTGAGCGGGGTCTGCACCACCTGGTCTGGGAGGTGGTCGACAACGCCGTCGACGAGGCGATGGCCGGTTTCGCCACCAAGGTCGACGTGCGGTTGCTCGAAGACGGCGGCGTCGAGGTCACCGACGACGGCCGCGGCATCCCGGTGGCCATGCACGACTCCGGTGTGCCGACCGTCGATGTCGTGATGACCGTGCTGCACGCCGGCGGCAAGTTCGAGGAGGGCGCCTACACCGTCTCCGGCGGCCTGCACGGTGTGGGTGTGTCGGTGGTGAACGCGCTGTCCAGTCGGCTGGAGGCGGACATCCGCCGCGACGGTTACGAGTGGTTCCAGACCTATGACAGCTCCGTGCCCGGCACCCTCAAGCAGGGCGAGGCGACCAAGAAGACCGGCACCACGATCCGGTTCTGGGCCGACGCCGAGATCTTCGAGACCACCACCTACGACTTCGAGACCGTCGCGCGCCGGCTGCAGGAGATGGCCTTCCTCAACAAGGGCCTGACCATCAACCTGACCGACGAGCGGGTCACCCCCGAAGAGGTCGTCGACGAGGTGGTCAGCGATACCGCAGAGGCGCCGAAGTCCGCGGAGGAGAAGGCCGCCGAGGCGGCCGCCGCCCCGCAGAAGGTCAAGCACCGCACCTTCCACTACCCCGGCGGCCTGGTTGACTTCGTCAAGCACATCAACCGCACCAAGCAACCGATTCACAACAGCGTCGTCGACTTCTCCGGCAAGGGTGAGGGCCACGAGGTCGAGGTTGCCATGCAGTGGAACGCCGGCTATTCGGAGTCGGTGCACACCTTCGCCAACACCATCAACACCCACGAGGGCGGCACTCATGAAGAGGGCTTCCGTGCGGCGCTGACGAGCGTGGTCAACAAGTACGCCAAGGACAAGAAGCTGCTCAAGGAGAAGGACGCGAACCTCACCGGCGACGACATCCGCGAGGGTCTGGCGGCCGTGATCTCGGTGAAGGTGGCCCAGCCGCAGTTCGAGGGTCAGACCAAGACCAAACTGGGCAACACCGAGGTCAAGTCGTTCGTGCAGCGCATCTGCAACGAGCAACTCAGCCACTGGTTCGAGGCCAACCCGTCGGACGCCAAGACCATCGTCAACAAGGCGGTGTCCTCGGCACAGGCCCGGATCGCCGCGCGCAAGGCGCGGGAGTTGGTGCGCCGCAAGAGCGCAACTGACATCGGCGGCCTGCCCGGCAAGCTGGCCGACTGCCGGTCTACCGATCCGAGGAAGTCCGAACTCTATGTGGTGGAGGGCGATTCGGCCGGCGGCTCGGCCAAGAGCGGCCGCGACTCGATGTTCCAGGCGATCCTGCCGCTGCGCGGCAAGATCATCAACGTCGAGAAGGCCCGCATCGACCGGGTGCTGAAGAACACCGAGGT
>CAZHUU010000196.1:5977-6866 GCA_964535335.1 uncultured Mycobacterium sp. | reverse complement strand
GCCGATCCCCAGGCCTCGCGCATCGTGCTGAACGCCGAGGTCGACAAGATCCTGAAAAAGCCCGAGGTGATCGAGCGCTTCCTGGCCTCGCGCCTGGGCCCCGGATCCCCGTCGGCGCGCGCCATCTCGCTCGCGGTGGTGGGCGCCACCGCCGCAGCCGTGGGGGAGTGGGCGACCGCCGGACCGGGCCGTGAGGGCCCGGGCGCCTACGCGGTCGTCGCCGTGCATCCGGTGCTGACAGGATTCCGGTCGGCCGACGCATCCGCGGGAGACGGAATCGAGCCCCCGGAGGTCGTGGAAGGCCTGTAGAATCTCCTCTCGACGACGTCGATCCGGCCATCACCGGGGAGTCTCCGGAAGAACGGCGAGAGCTCAGTAGAACCGGGCGGGCGGGCCCGACACAGCCCAGACGAGCGGCCAGACGCAGAAGCACGAGCACCAGTACCACGCACGACGCAGACGCCCTGGCAAGCGAGGTGGTACCGCGGATGCGGAGCGCAGCTCCGGGTTCGTCCTCGTGGAAGAGCCTTCCAGTGGAGAACCATGGTCTACCCCAAGTCCGACCCTGCCGACTTCGCCCCCGAGCACGGCGAGGCCAGCGAGCTCGTGTCGAGCGTCGTGCCGTCACCGCACTTCCCGACGATCGAAGACGGCGTCCTCGCGTTCTGGCGCAAGGACGACACCTTCCGCGCCTCCATCGCGAACCGCGAGGGTCGCGACGAGTGGGTCTTCTACGACGGCCCGCCCTTCGCCAACGGACTGCCTCACTACGGGCACCTCCTCACGGGCTACGCGAAGGACGTCTTCCCGCGCTTCCAGACGATGCGCGGGCACCGCGTCGACCGTCGCTTCGGCTGGGACACGCACGGCCTGCCCGCCGAGCTCGCGG
>CAZHUU010000196.1:0-5967 GCA_964535335.1 uncultured Mycobacterium sp. | reverse complement strand
CAGCTCGGCATCACCGAGAAGAGCCAGATCGAGGAGATGGGCGTCGAGGTCTTCAACGCCGCCTCGCGCCGGTCCGTGCTGCAGTACACCCGCGAGTGGCGCGACTACGTCACGCGCCAGGCGCGCTGGGTCGACTTCGACAACGACTACAAGACCCTCGACACGACCTTCATGGAGAGCGTGCTCTGGGCCTTCAAGCGGCTCTACGACAAGGGCCTCGCCTACGAGGGCTACCGCGTGCTCCCGTACTGCTGGAAGGACGAGACCCCGCTCTCGAACCACGAGCTGCGGATGGACGACGACGTCTACAAGATGCGCCAGGACCAGACGGTCACGGTGACCTTCCCCCTCATCGGTACGAAGGCCGAGGCGCTGGGCCTCACCGCCGTGCGCGCCCTGGCGTGGACGACGACGCCGTGGACGCTGCCCACGAACCTGGCGCTCGCGGTCGGCCCCGACATCGAGTACTCCGTCGTCCCCAGCGGCCCGAACGGCACGCCCGACGCCGAGGTGCATGGGCGCGCTGGAGCTGGGAGCGATGATCCGGTGGATCGTCGCCGCGACGCCAGCGCCGACGAAGCTGCGCTTCGTCGGTTGGGCGAGAACACCGAGGTGCTCGGCGCCGAGTACCTGCTCGCCTCCGACCTCGTCGGCGGCTACGCGAAGGACCTCGGCTACGACTCGGCCGACGAGGCGCGCGCCGCCGTCAGCCGCACGGTCCGCGGCCGCGACCTCGAGGGTGTGGAGTACGCCCGCCTCTGGGACTACTACGCCGACGTCGAGAGGTGGGGCACGCAGAACGCGTGGCGCATCCTCGTCGCCGACTACGTGTCGACCACCGACGGCACGGGCATCGTGCATCAGGCTCCCGCCTACGGTGAGGAGGACCAGCGGGTCTGCGAGGCGGCCGGCATCCCGGTCATCATCTCCGTCGACGACGGCGGCCGGTTCCTCAGCACGGTGCGCGACGTCGAGGGCATGCACGTGTTCGACGCGAACAAGCCGCTCACCCAGATGCTCAAGGCCGACGGCCGCCTGATCCGTCAGGCGAGCTACGAGCACAGCTACCCGCACTGCTGGCGCTGCCGCAATCCGCTCATCTACAAGGCGGTCTCCAGCTGGTTCGTGCGTGTCACGGAGTTCCGCGACCGCATGGAGCAGCTCAACCAGGAGATCGAGTGGGTTCCCGAGAACGTCAAGGACGGGCAGTTCGGCAAGTGGGTCTCCGGCGCCCGTGACTGGTCGATCTCGCGCAACCGGTACTGGGGCTCGCCCATCCCGGTGTGGAAGAGCGACGACCCCAACCACCCCCGTATCGACGTGTACGGGTCGCTCGAGGAGCTCGAGCGCGACTTCGGCACGCTGCCGCGCAACCGCGACGGCGAGCCCGACCTGCACAGCCCGTTCATCGACGAGCTCACCCGCCCGAACCCCGACGACCCCACCGGGCGGTCGACGATGCGCCGCATCGACGACGTCTTCGACGTCTGGTTCGACTCCGGCTCGATGCCGTTCGCGCAGGTGCACTACCCGTTCGAGAACGAGGAGTGGTTCGCCACCCACAGCCCGGCCGACTTCATCGTCGAGTACATCGGGCAGACGCGCGGCTGGTTCTACGTCATGCACGCGCTCTCCACCGCGCTGTTCGACCGCCCGGCGTTCAAGAACGTGATCAGCCACGGCATCGTGCTCGGCAGCGACGGGCAGAAGATGTCGAAGTCGCTGCGCAACTACCCCGACGTCAACGAGGTCTTCGACCGCGACGGGTCGGATGCGATGCGCTGGTTCCTGATGGCCTCGCCGATCCTGCGCGGGGGCAATCTCATCGTCACCGAGCAGGGCATCCGCGAAGGTGTCCGCCAGGTGCTGCTGCCGTTGTGGAACACCTACAGTTTCCTGGCGCTGTACGCACCCAAAGTCGGCACCTGGCGCACGGATTCGGCGCACGTGCTGGACCGCTACATCCTGGCCAAGCTGGCGGCGTTGCGTGACGATCTGACCACGGCGCTGGACGAGTGCGACATCTCCGGTGCCTGTGAACAGCTGCGCCAGTTCGCCGAGGCGCTGACCAACTGGTATGTGCGACGGTCGCGTTCGCGGTTCTGGGAGGAGGACCCCGACGCCATCGACACCCTGCACACCGTGCTGGAGGTGACCACCCGGCTGGCGGCGCCGTTGCTGCCGCTGACCACCGAGGTGATCTGGCGCGGCATCACCGGGGGTCGTTCGGTGCACCTGACCGACTGGCCGGAAGCCGATGCGCTGCCGAAGGACCCCGAACTCGTCGCCGCCATGGACCGGGTCCGCGAGGTGTGTTCGGCGGCGTCGTCGCTGCGCAAGGCCAAGAAGCTGCGGGTGCGGCTGCCGCTGCCGAAACTGACTGTCGCCGTCGATAATCCGAAGGAATTAGACTCGTTCGCCGACCTGATCGCCGACGAGCTCAACGTCAAGACCGTCGAACTCACCGACGACATCGCAACCTACGGCCGGTTCGAGCTGACCGTCAACGCCCGCGCCGCGGGCCCGCGGCTGGGCAAGGCCGTGCAGGGGGCGATCAAGGCGGTCAAGGCCGGCGAGGGGGTGCTCAACCCGGACGGGACGCTCACCGCGGGGGAGGTGGTGCTCAATGCGGGAGAGTACAGCTCCAAACTGGTGGCGGCCGACGAGGAGTACACCGCCGCACTGCCCGGCGGCGTCGGCCTGGTGGTGCTCGACGGCACCGTCACACCGGAGTTGGAGGCCGAAGGCTGGGCCAAGGACCGCATCCGTGAACTGCAGGACCTGCGCAAGTCCAGCGGCCTCGACGTCAGCGACCGGATCACCGTGGTGATGTCGGTGCCGCCGGCCCGCGCGGAGTGGGCACGTACCCACCGCGACCTCATCGCCCACGAGATCCTGGCCACGAGCTTCGCGTTCGGTGAACCCGCCGACCCGGTGGAGATCGGCGACGGCGTGCGCGTCGCGATCGCCAAAGCCTGACGCACCGGCCGCAGAATAGACGCGTGGAGCGCTGGGTCCTGCACTTCGACATGGACGCGTTCTTCGCGTCCGTCGAACAGCTGACCCGCCCGACGCTCCGGGGGCGGCCGGTGCTGGTGGGCGGCCTCGGCGGCCGGGGTGTGGTGGCCGGGGCCAGCTACGAGGCCCGCGTCTTCGGCGCCCGCTCGGCGATGCCGATGCACCAGGCCCGGCGGTTGGTGGGGGCCGGTGCGGTGGTGCTGCCGCCGCGCGGCGTGGTCTACGGGCTGGCCAGTCGCCGGGTACTGGACGCCGTGCGCAGTATGGTGCCGGTGCTCGAGCAGCTCTCCTTCGACGAGGCGTTCGGCGAGCCGCCCGAGTTGGCCGGGGCCCGCGCCGAAGAGGTGGAGCGGTTCGGTCAGCGGCTGCGGCTACGGGTGCGCGAGCAGACCGGCCTGGTCGCGTCGGTGGGCGCCGGGTCGGGCAAGCAGGTCGCCAAGATCGCCTCGGAGCTCGCCAAACCCGACGGCATCCGGGTGATCCGGCGCGACGAGGAACTCGCGCTGCTGCACGCGCTGCCGGTGCGCCGGCTCTGGGGGATCGGCCCGGTCGCCGAGGAGAAGTTGCACCGGCTCGGCATCGACACCGTCGGTCAGCTCGCCGCGCTGTCCGACGGCGAGGCCGCCAACATCCTGGGCGCCGGCATCGGGCCTGCACTGCACCGGCTCGCCCGCGGTATCGACGACCGACCGGTGGTCGAGCGGGCCGAGGCCAAGCAGATCAGCGCCGAATCCACCTTCCCGGTGGATCTGACCACCCTCGAGCAGTTGCGGGAGGCGGCCGGACCGATCGCCGAGCACGCCCACCGCCGGCTCGACCGCGACGGTCGCGGCGCCCGCACGGTGACGGTCAAGCTGAAGAAGTCCGACATGTCCACCCTCACCCGGTCGGCCACCCTGCCGTACGCAACCGCCGACGTCGGGACGCTGACCGCGACGGCCCGCCGGCTGTTGCTCGACCCTCGTGAGGTGGGCCCGATTCGGCTTGTCGGCGTTGGCTTTTCGGGTCTGAGCGACGTGCGGCAGGAATCGCTGTTTCCCGACCTCGAGCAGCAGGAGGCCGAACTGGCCGACCCGCAGGTGCCGGTTCCCGAGCCGGCGCCCGAGGCCGGCGGCTGGCGAGTGGGTGACGACGTCACCCACCCCGAGTTCGGCCACGGCTGGGTGCAGGGCGCCGGGCACGGGGTGGTCAGCGTGCGATTCGAGACCCGGTCGAGCGGACCCGGGTTGATGCGGACGTTCGCCGTCGAGGCCTGTGACCTGACCTCCGCCAACCCGGTGGACAGCCTGGACTGGCCGGAATACGTTGCGGCTGTTGCCCGCTCAGCCCCAGCGGGCGATGGCGTCGCCGACGGCTAGCCCGGCCCCGAGCGCGGCCATCAGCAGTACCCGGGCCTGACCGGCCCGCAATCTCGGCACCATGACGGCCCCGGCGGCCACCAGATCATGACCGGGTCCGTAGGTCGCGCTGGTCCGGCCACCGGGAACCCGGGTGGTCACCGCGACCGCCAGCCCCCGCGCGCAGGCCCGGCCCACCGCGTCGACCACCGCGGGCCCGGCGTTGCCCGCGCCCATCGCCTCGACGATCAGGCCGTGTGCCCCGGCGTCGGCGAAGGCGTCGATCGCAGTGCCGTCCGCGCCCGGGTAGGCCGACACGATGTCCACCCTCGGCACCTCGGAGACCGGCCCCAGATACGCCCGGCGCCTCGGTCCACTCATCGTGACCACGCCGCTCGCCACCGCGCCCACCGGCTCGGTTCCGCCGAACACGGCCGCACCGCCCAGCTTCGTGGTGCCCAACGGGGCCGACAGCGCACCGCCGAAACAGATCAGCACGCCCCGGTCGCGCGCGGCCGGTGCGGCGGCCACCGCGAGCGCGTCGCGCAGGTTGCCCGGACCGTCCGGGTCGGGGTCGTCGGCGGCCCGCGCCGCCCCGGTCAGCACCACCGGCGGCGTCCCGCCGTAGGTCAGCTCCAGCCACAGCGCGGTCTCCTCCAGCGTGTCGGTGCCGTGGGTGACCACCACCCCGTCGGCGCCGCCGCCCACCGCGTCGGTTACCGCGGCACCGATCCGCACCCAGTCGGCCGGCCCCAGCTGCGAGCTGTCCACCGACATCAGGTCCACGAACTGCGCATCCAGGCTCGCGACCAGCTCGGCGCCGCCGTGGGCCGGGCGCAGCACACCGTTGCTATCGGTGCTGGTGGCAATCGTTCCGCCGGTGGTGACGACGACGAGACCGGACATGGCTGCCATCTTCGCAGCCCGCCGCCGACGGGTGCGGATACGCCCACGGCACCGGCACTAGGGAATGATGGGGGCGTGAGCGAGGACAGCACGGGGAAGGCCGAGCCGGTGACCCCCGCCGACGACCACCGGGTCGAAAAGCCGACGGTACGGCGGCGGCTGGGACTGCTGCTGGCGGTGGCCGCCGTGGTGCTCGCGCTCGATGTCGTAACCAAGGTGCTCGCCGTCAAGCTGCTGACCCCCGGCCAGCCGGTGTCGATCATCGGTGACACCGTGACCTGGACGTTGGTCCGCAACTCCGGCGCCGCGTTCTCGATGGCGACGGGCTACACCTGGGTGCTCACCCTCATCGCGGTCGGGGTCGTGGTCGGCATCATCTGGATGGGCCGCCGGCTGGTGTCACCGTGGTGGGCGGTCGGACTGGGCATGATCCTCGGCGGCGCGCTGGGCAACCTGGTGGACCGGTTCTTCCGCTCGCCGGGGCCGCTGCGCGGGCACGTCGTCGACTTCCTGTCGATCGGCTGGTGGCCGGTGTTCAACGTGGCCGACCCGGCGGTGGTCGGCGGCGCGATCCTGCTGGTCGGGCTGTCGCTGTTCGGCTACGACTTCGACGCCACCGGGAGGCGCAAGCCGGACGTTGCGTCGGATGAAGTCGGCCGCCGCCCGCGCCACTCCGACGCAACAGACCCCAAGGCCGAGACGGCCT
>CAZHUU010000195.1:0-6886 GCA_964535335.1 uncultured Mycobacterium sp. | reverse complement strand
GACCCGGACCGTGGCGACCCGCCGGTACAGCGGGATCCGTTCGTTCATCAACGTCCGGTACTTCTCGGCGCGGTCCGGGCCGGCCAGCAGTGGGCGGACGGTGTTGCCGCCGGTGCGGCGGACCCCCTCGGCGGCGCTGATCTCCAGGTACACCACGGTGTGCCCGGCCAGTGCCTCACGGACTCCCGGGGTGGTGACCGCACCCCCGCCCAACGACAGGATGCCGTCGTGGCTCTGTAGGGCCTCGCGGATCACCTCTTCCTCGATGCGGCGGAAGCCCGGCTCACCGTCGGTGGCGAAGATGTCGGCGACGGTGCGACCGGTCTTCTCCTCGATCGCGGCATCGGTGTCGAGCAACGTCAGCCCCAGCGCCTTGGCCAGGCGCCGCCCGATGGTGGACTTGCCCGACCCGGGCAAACCGACCAGCACGGCCTTGGGCGCCATCGCGCTACCCCGACGCCCGGATGGACTCCGACGGGGCCTGCTGCGCCACCGCCTGCAGGTAACCGTCGATGTTGCGGCGCGTCTCGGCCAGCGAATCGCCGCCGAACTTCTCCAGCACCGCACGTGCCAGCACCAGCACCACCATGGTCTCCACCACCACGGCGGCGGCAGGCACGGCGCACACGTCGGACCGCTGGTGGATCGCGACGGCCTCCTCGCCGGTGGCCATGTCCACGGTGGCCAGCGCGCGCGGGACCGTCGAGATCGGCTTCATCGCGGCGCGCACCCGCAGGGGCTGTCCGTTGGTCATGCCGCCCTCCAGACCGCCGGCCCGGTTGGTGGACCGGACGACGCCGTCGGGGCCCGGATACATCTCGTCGTGGGCGGCGCTGCCGCGGCGGCGGGCCGTCTCGAACCCGTCGCCGATCTCGACACCCTTGATCGCCTGGATGCCCATCACCGCGCCGGCCAGTTGGCTGTCGAGGCGGTTCTCCCCGCTGGTGAACGAGCCCAGCCCGATCGGCAGGCCGTGCGCGACCACCTCGACGACCCCGCCGAGGGTGTCGCCGTCCTTCTTGGCGGCCTCGATCTCGGCGATCATGGCCGCCTCGGCCACGGCGTCGAAGGCCCGCACCGGGCTGTCGTCGATCGCCGGCAGGTCCGCGGCGTTCGGCGGCGGGCCGGCGTAGGGCTCCGACGCGCCGATGGAGATGACGTGCGAGACCACTTCGACGCCGAGGGCCTGGCGCAGGAACGCCCGGGCGATCGTGCCCGCCGCCACCCGGGCGGCGGTTTCGCGGGCGCTGGCGCGTTCCAGGACCGGACGGGCGTCGTCGAAGCCGTACTTGAGCATGCCCGCGTAATCGGCGTGGCCGGGCCGGGGCCGGGTCAGCGGGGCGTTGCGCGCCACGTCGAGGTCGGCGGCGTCCACCGGGTCGGCGGCCATCACGACCTCCCACTTGGGCCACTCCGAGTTGCCGATCTCGATCGCGATCGGGCCGCCCAGGGTGTTGCCGTGCCGGACGCCGGCCAGCATGGTCACCTGGTCCTGCTCGAACTTCATCCGGGCGCCGCGGCCGTAGCCCAGCCGGCGCCGGGCCAACTGGTCGGCGATGTCGGCGGAGGTCACCTGCACGCCCGCGACCATCCCCTCGACCACGGCCACCAGCGCGCGGCCGTGGGATTCCCCGGCGGTCGTCCATCGCAACACGCGTCCCATCTTCCCATGTGGGACGGCCGGGACCCAATCTGCTCCCGTCCCGTCGGCGGCGGCGCCGGGTGTTCGGCGCCGGTGGAGGGGGTAACCCGGCGGCAAGGAGGACCACCATGCGAAACGCCGTCATCGTCGCCGCCGGCGATTGTGTCGTGTTCCTGCTCGCCCTGATCATGGCCAACGTCTACCTCGCCGGCGCGGTGGTGGGTCTGTCGGTGGCGGGCCTGGTGCTGGTCGCCCGCGATTGGCGGGCCCAGCAACACCGTGCCGACCACGATGACGAACAGTCGCACCAGCGAGCCCTGACACCCGACGACTTCACCCCCGACGTCCCCGACGCGGACGACATCGAGGTGATGACGGCGGCCATGTGGTTGGACGACCAGGGCGGCGCCCAGCCCAGCTGGTGATCACCGGTCCGGGTCAGATCAGCGCCAGCGTCGCGGCGGCCAGGCTGGCGGCACACATCGACGGGCCGTGCGGGACCGTGGCCCCGCCGCGCACCGCGACCAGCAACCCGAGCACCGCGGTCAGCAGCGGGGCGCCCAGGGCCGCCAGCACCCACACGTCGGCGCCGAACGCGCCCGTCAGGCCGCCGCAGCCGAGCGCCAGTTTGACGTCGCCCGCCCCCAGTGCGGCCGGCGCGGCGAGGTGCACGACCAGGTACAGCGCGGCCAGGCACAGCGCCCCGGCCACGGCCGCCGACCCGTGACCCGTGCCCGCCGCCAGGCGACCACCAGCGCCGCTCCGGGAAGGGTCAACACATTGGGCAGGCGCCGGGTGCGAATGTCGAACACGCTCAAGGCCGTCGCCCAGGCGACGGCCGCCCCGCAGCCGAGCAGGCCCATGCCGGGACGTTAGCCCAGCGCCGCCGCCATCGGTGCTCGCGGCGCCGGTCGGCCTGTGAATTGTTCGACCTGGCTGAAGGCCTGATTCAGCAGCATCTGCAGGCCGCCGATGACCTGTCCGCCCGCGCCCGCCACCGCGGCGGCCAGCGGGGTCGGCCACGGATCGTAGATCGCGTCGAGTAGCACCGGCACCGCCGCGAACGTCGCTGCGTGCTCCGCGGCCACCTCGGCCGGGACGGTGCTGACCAGCACATCGGCCTGCCCGACCACCCCGGTCAGATCCGGGCTGCCGAGTTCGACGAAGCCGGCCGCGATGCCGACCTTCGCCGCCAGGTCGAGCAGCCGGGCGGCCTTGTCGGGGTTGCGCGCCACCACGGTGATCGCGGTGACGCCGAGCTTGGCCAGCGCGACGACGGCCGCGGGCGCGGTGCCGCCCGAGCCGAGCACGATCGCCCTGCGCAGGTTGCGGACATGACCGAGCGCGCCGGCCACCCCGTCGACATCGGTGTTGTCGGCGCGCCAGCCGCGCTCGGTCCGCACCAGGGTGTTGGCCGACCCGACGAGTTCGGCGCGCTCGGTGCGCTCGTCGGCGAACTGCAGGGCGGCGAACTTGCCCGGCATCGTCACCGAGACCCCGACCCACTCGGGTCCGAATCCTGCCACCAGAGTGGGCAATTCGTCGGCGGTGCACTCGATCCGGTCATAGGTCCAGTCGTCGAGCCCCAGCGCCCGGTAGGCAGCCAGGTGAAGTTGCGGCGACTTCGAGTGTGCGACAGGCGAACCCAGGACCGCAGCCCTACGCGCCCCGCTCACTATCGCGCGGAATCCAGGACACCATTGCGCCGCGCCAACTCGATGTTGGTCAGGTGCTGCTGGTAGTCCTTGGTGAACACGGTCGTGCCTTCCATGTCCACCGTGACGAAGTACAGCCAGTCGCCCGGTTCGGGGCGTTCGGCCGCTGCCAGCGCCTCGTCTCCCGGGGAGCAGATCGGCGTGGCGGGCAGGCCGTCGGAGGCGTAGGTGTTCCACGGCGTGACCTGGGCGCGGTCGGCGTCGGTGGTGGCGACTTCCTGGCGGTCCAGCGGGTAGTTCACCGTCGAGTCGAACTCGAGGCGCTGTGGGGCGGCCAGCCGGTTGTAGATGACGCGGGCGACCTTGGCGAAGTCGTTCGGTTTGGCCTCGCGCTGCACCAGTGAGCCGACGATCAGGATCTCGTAGGGCGACAGGTTCATCGCCTTGGCGGTGTCGAGCAGACCACCCTTGACGTAGTGATCGGCGCTATCGGCGACCAGGGTGGCCAGGATCTGCTGGGCCGAACCGGACGGGTCGACGTTCCATGCGCCGGGGGCGATCAGCCCCTCCAGCCGGCGATGGTTGTTGCCCAGCGCGGCGACCGGTTTCGTCGCCCAGTCCGGGACGTTCAGCGACGACGGGTCGGCCTGTCCGGCCGTCTTGCGCACGTCGTCCGCGGTGACGGCACACTTGCGCTGTCCGTTCAGCTCGACACAGCTGGCCTGGGCGATCAGCGTGAAGATGCCGTCGGTGGTCTTGTCCGAGCCGACCGCCTTGACGTCGTCGAGTTGCCTGCCCTCGGGGATCACCAGCTTGCCCACCCGGGTGCCCGGTTCGGCGAGCCGCTGCACCGCAGCCGAGGCGGACATCTCGGTGCGCATCTTGTAGAAACCCGGCTGGATGGCCGCGATCGCCGCGTTGTCCTTGGCTGCGTCGACGAACGACTTCACGTTGGCGACGACGTTCTGGTCACGCAGGGTCTGGCCGATCTGGGTGGTCGAGTCACCGTCGTGCACCTGGACGACGATGTCGTCCTTGCCATCACCGGCGTAGTCGCCGCCGTCGCTGTGAAAGATCCTGGTGCCCAACATGATCGCGGCGACAACGATCGCGGCCAGCACGGCGATCGCCGCACCGGCGACGATCCGTCGCCGGGTGTGGGTGCGGCGGGCCCGGATTCGGTCCTGCCGGCTCATCCGGCGCCGCGGCGGTCCCACCGCGGCCGGTTCAGCCCGGTCGGGGTCCAGGTCGTCAGGCATCGTTGCGCTCCGGCGGGTTCGGCGCCGCATTGCGGCGTTGGTCGAGCCAGCCCTGCAGGATCGCAACGGCGGCGGCTTGGTCGATGACGCTGCGTTGGGCCTTGGCCCGCACACCGGCGTCGCGCAGCGATCGGGTGGCGCTGACCGTCGTCAAGCGCTCGTCGGCCAGGCGCACCGGGACTGCGATGTTGGCGGCAAGCGAATCGGCGACCGCGACGGCGTCCGGCGGGGGGGTTCCGGCGCGGTCGGCCAGGGTGCGGGGCAGTCCGACCACAACCTCCACCGCCTCGTACTCATCGACGAGGGCAGCGAGCCTGCGCAGGTGCTTGGCGTCGCGGCGGACGGTCTCGACGGGAGTGGCCAGAATCCCGTCGGGGTCGCTGACCGCGACCCCGATCCGAACGGTGCCGACGTCGATGCCGATACGGCGGCCGCGGCCTGGATCGTCCACACCAGGCCGGTCGGGCACACGGTTCTGCGCTGAGAGCACGAGACGCTAGCTCCGCGCGATCTCGGCACGCACCGCGACCAGGGCGGCGTCGATTCCGGCCGGGTCCTTCCCCGACCCCTGGGCCAGGTCGGCCTTGCCGCCACCGCGCCCGTCCACCGCCGCGGCGAGCGGCTTGATCAGGTCATTGGCCCGCAGCCCGGCATCCTGGGCGGCGGCGTTGACCGATACGACGAACGGAACTGTGCTGTCGCCGTCGGAGTCGGGGCCCTCGGCGATCAACACCACCGCGGCCGGCTCCGAACCCATTTTGCCGCGGATGTCTCCGACCAGGGATCGAAGGTCACCGGCGGTCATTCCCGCCGCCATCCGCTGCGCCACGACACGGACCTTACCGACCTGCTCGGCGCCCGCAGCCGCATTTGCCGCGGCCGCGCGGGCCGTGGCGAGCCGCATCCGCTCGAGTTCCTTCTCGGCGGTCTTCAGCCGATCGACGAGCGTCGCCACCCGGGCCGGCACTTCGTCGGAGGGAACCTTCAGCGACGACGCCAGCCCCGCCATCAGGGCGCGCTCCTTGGCCAGGTGCCGGAACGAGTCCAGGCCCACGTAGGCCTCGACGCGCCGGACGCCCGAGCCCACCGAGGACTCCCCGAGGATGGTGACCGGCCCGATCTGCGCCGAGTTGTGCACGTGGGTGCCGCCGCACAGTTCCAGGGAGAACGGTCCACCGATCTCGACCACCCGGACCTCGTCGGGGTACTGCTCGCCGAACATCGCCATGGCACCCATGGCCTTGGCCTTCTCCAGGGCGGTGGTGAACGTGTTGACCGGGAAGTCGGCCTCCACCGCCTCGTTGGTGACCTCCTCCACCTGTGTGCGCTGCTCCTCGCTCAGCGGCCCCTGCCAGTTGAAGTCGAACCGCAGATAACCCGGCCGGTTCAGCGAGCCGGCCTGAACGGCGTTGGGTCCCAACACCTGTCGCAGCGCGGCGTGCACCATGTGGGTGCCGGAGTGACCCTGGGTGGCGCCGCGGCGCCACTTCGGGTCGACCGCGGCAACCACGGTGTCGCCCTCGACGAACTCGCCGGACTCGACATTCACCCGATGCACCCACAGCGACTTGGCGATCTTCTGCACGTCGGTGACGGCGGCCTTGGCCGACTCGCCGGTGCCGGTGCCGGAGATCCAGCCGGCGTCGGCGATCTGACCACCGGACTCGGCATACAGCGGCGTGCGGTCCAGAACGATCTCGACCCGCTCCGGCAGGGCGTCACCGGAGACCTCGCCGTGCACCCGCTTCTGGTGGCCGACCACGGGAACCCGCTTGCCGTCGACGAAGATGCCCAGGATCCGTGCCTCGGAACTGAGTTCGTCGAATCCGGTGAACTCGGTGGGCCCGGCGTCGACGAGCTCACGGAATGCGGTCAGGTCGGCGTGGGCGTGCTTGCGGGCGGCGGCGTCAGCCTTGGCGCGGCGGCGCTGCTCGGCCATCAGTTCGCGGAACCCGAGCTCGTCGACGCTCAAGCCGGCCTCGGCCGCCATCTCCAGCGTCAGCTCGATCGGGAAGCCGTAGGTGTCGTGCAGGGCGAAGGCATCCGATCCGCCGAGTTCGGACTTCCCGGCCGTGCGAGTGGCCGCGGCCGCCTCCTCGAACAGCTTGGAGCCCGAGGCCAGGGTGCGATTGAACGCGGTCTCCTCAGCGACGGCGATGCGCTGGATGCGGTCGAAGTCGGTGACCAGTTCCGGGTACGACGGGCCCATCGCGTCGCGCACCGTGGTCATCAGCTCAGCCATGATCGGCCGCTCGACACCAAGCAGCTTGGCGGCCCGGATGATGCGGCGCAGCAGCCGGCGCAGCACGTAGCCGCGGCCCTCGTTGCCC
>CAZHUU010000194.1:4718-6910 GCA_964535335.1 uncultured Mycobacterium sp. | reverse complement strand
CCGGGCGTGTGAGTCGCTCTATCACTTCGCCTGGGACGAGTTCTGCGACTGGTATCTGGAACTGGCCAAAGTTCAGCTGGCCGAAGGTGTTTCGCACACCACCGGGGTGCTGGCGGCGGTGCTCGACACCCTGCTCAAGCTGCTGCATCCGGTCATGCCGTTCGTCACCGAGACCCTGTGGAAGGCGCTGACCGGCGGCGAGTCGCTCGTCATCGCCGACTGGCCGGAGCCGTCCGGGGTGGTCCTGGACCTCGCTGCCGCGCAACGCGTCGGTGACCTACAGAAGCTGGTGACCGAGATCCGGCGTTTCCGCAGCGACCAGGGGCTGGCCGACCGGCAGAAGGTGCCCGCCCGGCTGACCGGCGTCGAACCGGCCGGCCTGGCCGGCCACATCCCGGCGGTGACGGCGCTGGCCTGGCTGACCAGCCCGGCGGCGGGATTCAGCGCCAGCGCCCAGGTGGAGGTTCGACTGTCCGGGGGCACCGTCAACATCGAGCTCGACACGTCGGGCACGGTCGACGTGGCCGCCGAGCGGCGCCGGCTGGAGAAGGACCTCAGCGCAGCGCAGAAGGAATTGGCAGGCACCGCAGCCAAACTCGGCAACGAGGCGTTTCTGGCCAAGGCGCCCGCCGACGTCGTCGACAAGATCCGCGCGCGCGCTCAGCTGGCCGGCGAGGAGGTCGAGCGGATCACCGCTCGGCTGGCCGACCTGGCATGAGTCATCCCGACCCCACCCCGGACGAGGTCGCGGCGCTGCTGCAGGTGGAGCACCTCCTCGACCAGCGCTGGCCGGAAACCAAACTCGAGCCCAGCACGTCGCGGATCGCCGCACTCATGGAACTGCTGGGCAGCCCGCAGCGGAGCTATCCGTGCATCCACATCGCCGGCACCAACGGCAAGACATCGGTGGCGCGGATGATCGACGCCCTGCTGACCGCGTTCGGTCAGCGCACCGGCCGCACCACCAGCCCGCACCTGCAGTCCGCCGTCGAGCGGATCGCCATCGACGGCCTGCCCATCAGCCCGGCCCGCTACGTCGACACCTACCGGGAGATCGAGCCGTTCGTCCAGATGATCGACGCCGAGTCCGAGGATGACGGCGGCCCGGCGATGAGCAAGTTCGAGGTCGTCACCGCCATGGCGTTCGCGGCCTTCGCCGACGCCCCGGTCGACATCGCCGTCGTCGAGGCCGGGATGGGCGGGCGGTGGGACGCCACGAACGTCGTCGACGCGCCCGTCGCGGTGATCACCCCGATCGGCATCGACCACGCCGAGTACCTCGGCGAGACCATCGCCGAGATCGCCGCCGAGAAGGCCGGCATCATCGGCGCCCCCCGCGGCGATCTGGTCCCGGTCGACACCGTCGCCGTGATCGGGCGCCAGCTGCCCGAGGCCATGGAGGTGCTGCTGGCCCAGGCCGTCCGGGCCGACGCGGCGGTGGCCCGGGCCGACTCGGAGTTCGCGGTGTTGAGCAGGCAGGTCGCGGTCGGCGGCCAGTTGCTCGAGCTGCAGGGCCTCGGCGGGGTGTACTCCGATGTGTTCCTGCCGTTGCACGGAGAGCACCAGGCACAGAACGCGGCCCTGGCCTTGGCGGCGGTCGAGGCCTTCTTCGGCGCCGGCGCGCAGCGGCAACTCGACATCGACGCGGTGCGCGCCGGGTTCGCGGCGGCGACCAGCCCCGGACGGCTGGAGCGGATCCGCAGCGCGCCCACGGTTTTCCTCGACGCCGCCCACAACCCCGCCGGTGCCGCGGCGCTGGCCGATGCGCTGACCACCGAGTTCGACTTCCACTTCCTGGTCGGTGTGCTCGGTGTGATGGCCGACAAGGACGTCATGGCGATGCTGACGGCGTTCGAGCCGGTGTTCAGCCAGGTGGTCGTGACCAGCAACGGGTCGCCGCGGGCCATGGACGTCGACACGTTGATGCTGCGCGCCGAGGAGGTCTTCGGGCCCGAGCGGGTGGTCCGCGCCGACACGCTGCCCGATGCCATCGAGACCGCCACCGCGCTCGTCGAGGACGCCGCCGTCGAGTCCGACCGCTTCTCCGGGGCGGGCATCGTCATCACCGGGTCGGTGGTCACCGCCGGGGTGGCCCGGACGCTGTTCGGGAGGGATCCGCAATGAACGACGACACGCCCGCCGGCCCAGCGGCTCCGGATCCTGACGTCGCCGGCCCAGCGGCTCCGGGTCCT
>CAZHUU010000194.1:0-4618 GCA_964535335.1 uncultured Mycobacterium sp. | reverse complement strand
GATGTCGCCGGCCCAGCGGCTCCGGGTCCTGATGTCGCCGGCCCAGCGGCTCCGGGTCCTGATGTCGCCGGCCCAGCGGCTCCGGATCCCTGGAAGAGCTTCCGCGGCGTCATGGCCGGCACCCTGATCCTCGAGGCCATCGTCGTGCTGCTGGCGCTGCCGGTGGTCTCGGCGGTGGGCGGGGGACTCTCGGCGTGGTCGACGGCCTACCTGGTCGGCTTCGCGGTGCTGCTGGTGCTGCTCGCCGGCGTCCAGGGCCGGCCGTGGGCCATCTGGGTGAACCTCGGGGTGCAACTGATCCTCATCGCCGGTTTCCTGATCTATCCCGCGGTCGGATTCGTCGGGGTGTTGTTCGCCGTGGTCTGGCTGCTGATCGCCTACCTGCGCGCCGAGGTGCTGCGCAGGCAGCGCCGGGGCCTGCTGCCCGGCCAGCAGCGGCCACCCGTCTGACGGGTACGCTGTGCGCCGTGACGGAGCGGACACTTGTGCTGATCAAGCCCGACGGTGTGGAACGGCGGGTTATCGGGGAGATCATCAGCCGGATCGAACGCAAGGGTCTGACGATCGCCGCCCTGGAGCTCAAGCACGTCGGCGACGAGCTGGCCCGGGCCCATTACGCCGAGCACGACGGCAAGCCGTTCTTCGATTCCCTGCTGGAGTTCATCACCTCGGGCCCGGTGGTGGCCGCGATCCTGGAGGGTCCGCGCGCAGTCGCGGCGTTCCGGCAGCTCGCAGGGGGCACCGACCCCGTGGAGAAGGCCGTTCCGGGCAGCATCCGCGGTGACTTCGGCCTGGAGACCCAGTTCAATCTCGTGCACGGCTCGGACTCCACGGAGTCGGCCGAACGGGAGATCGGACTCTGGTTCCCCGGCCTCTGATGGCCCGAACCGAGCCGGTGGGTCCGAATCGGGTCCGCGATATGGGATACTGGTCGCGGATGTGCCCCTCAAGGTGCGTCCGAATGAAGACTTAGACGTGCGCGACCACCGCGATCCGGTGCGGCGCGGACCGTCACAGCCGACATTCAGCCAGGCACCGGACCCGTCCTTGGGCGGTATGGAGCGAGACCATCACAAGCCCGGGGGAAGTAACCCGGGCGCATAGCGGAAGCCCTCGCGTGGCCGCGTCGACACGACGCGCCCGGGGGCCCTAGGAGACTACGTGGCCGACGATGACCTCACCCAGGATCTGCCCGAAACCCCGGACCAGCCCGAATGGGACGCGTCCGCGGCGACACCCGAGGATCTTCCCGACCGGCTGAGGGTGCATTCCCTGGCGCGGGTGCTCGGTACCACCAGCCGCCGCGTCCTAGACGCCCTGAGCGAACTCGACGGTCGCACCCGCAGCGCGCAGTCCAGCGTCGACCGCACCGTGGCGGTACGGGTCCGCGACGTGCTGGCTGGAAGCGACGACCCGGCCGACGAGGACGCCGCTGAGGCCGAGGACGCATCGGAGACCACGCAGGCCGAACCCGAGTCACGGCTGATTCTGGAGACCGGCACCGTCGAACAGCCCGGCTACATGCCGCTGTTCGTGGCCCCGCAGGTGGTCGAGGTGGTCGCCGACGAGTCCGACGACGAGGACGACGACGAGGACGAGGACGACGAGTCCGTCGCCCAGGACGGCGACGAGCAGGCCGAACGTCCGGCGAACCGTCGTCGTCGTCGCGGCCGCCGCGGTCGCGGCCGCGGTCGCGGTGAGCAGGGCGGCGGCGAGGGCGAGGACGGCGAGGACGCCGCGTCTGAGGACACCGCCGAGGCCGAGGAGGCCGAGGGCGACGACGAAGGCGGTGACGAGGATTCGGCGAGCGGCGAGGGCGCCACCCGGCGCCGCCGCAGGCGCCGTCGCCGCAAGGCGGGCACCGGCGACGACGCCGACCCGAACGCCGGCGACGATCCGCCGAACACCGTCGTGCATGAACGTCCGCCGCGCAACCAGAAGTCGGATCGTGATTCCGGCGAGATCCAGGGGATCAGCGGTTCCACCCGGCTGGAGGCCAAGCGTCAGCGCCGCCGGGACGGCCGCGACGCCGGCCGCCGCCGCCCGCCCATCCTGTCCGAAGCCGAGTTCCTGGCCCGCCGCGAAGCGGTCGAGCGGGTGATGGTGGTGCGCGACAGGATCCGCACCGAACCACCGCACGAGGGCGCCCGCTACACCCAGATCGCGGTGATGGAGGACGGCGTCGTCGTCGAACACTTCGTGACCTCGGCCGCCTCGGCATCGTTGGTCGGCAACATCTATCTCGGCATCGTGCAGAACGTGCTGCCGTCGATGGAGGCCGCGTTCGTCGACATCGGCCGCGGCCGCAACGGTGTGCTCTACGCCGGCGAGGTGAACTGGGAGGCCGCCGGCCTCGGCGGCGCGAACCGCAAGATCGAGCAGGCGCTCAAGCCCGGCGACTATGTCGTGGTCCAGGTCAGCAAGGATCCCGTCGGTCACAAGGGCGCCCGCCTCACCACCCAGGTGTCGCTGGCCGGCCGGTATCTGGTCTACGTGCCCGGCGCGTCGTCGACCGGGATCAGCCGCAAGCTGCCCGACACCGAACGGCAGCGCCTCAAGGAGATCCTGCGCGAGGTGGTACCCGCTGACGCCGGGGTGATCATCCGCACCGCCTCCGAAGGCGTCAAGGAAGAGGACATCCGCGGCGACGTGGAACGTCTGCAGGAGCGCTGGAACGGGATCGCCGCGGAGGCCGAGCGGATCAAGGGCAACAAGGCCGGCGCCGCCGTCGCGCTCTACGAGGAGCCCGATGTCCTGGTCAAGGTGATTCGCGACCTGTTCAACGAGGACTTCTCCGGCCTCATCGTCTCCGGTGACAATGCCTGGGAGACCATCAACGACTACATCAATTCCGTTGCACCGGAACTGGTTCCGAAGTTGACCAAGTACGACCCGCCCGGCGGTCCGGAGGGTCCAGACGTGTTCGCGGTGCACCGCATCGACGAGCAGCTGGCCAAGGCGATGGACCGCAAGGTGTGGCTGCCATCCGGCGGCACGCTGGTGATCGACCGCACCGAGGCGATGACCGTCGTCGACGTCAACACCGGCAAGTTCACCGGCGCGGGGGGCAACCTCGAGCAGACCGTCACCAAGAACAACCTCGAGGCGGCCGAGGAGATCGTGCGTCAGCTGCGGCTGCGCGATATCGGCGGCATCGTGGTGATCGACTTCATCGACATGGTGCTGGAGTCCAACCGCGACCTGGTGCTGCGCCGCCTCACCGAGGCGCTGTCCCGGGACCGCACCCGCCACCAGGTCTCCGAGGTGACCTCGCTGGGCCTGGTGCAGCTGACCCGCAAGCGGCTGGGCACCGGCCTGATCGAGGCGTTCTCCACCACCTGCCCGCAGTGCAGCGGCCGCGGCATCGTGCTGCACGCCGACCCGGTCGACACCCTTGCCGCCGCCGGTCGCAAGTCCGAATCGGGCAGCCGACGCGGCAAGCGCGGCAAGAAGGGCCGTTCCGAGGATGCCGTCGTCGCGCGGGTGCCGTCCCACGCGGCCGGTGAGCACCCGATGTTCAAGGCCATGGCCGCCGCCAACGGCAAGACCGGCGATGACCTGGGCGAGGATGAGGAGTCCGAGGAGGAACTCGCCGACGAGTTCGTGCGGGAAGAGATCTCCGAGGACGAGGCCGACACCGCCGATCAGGTGGCGCGGGAGACCGCCGAGGAAGACCTCGACGACGAGGACCTGGACGAGGACGACGATTCCGACGAGGACTCCGACGAGGAGGACGAGATCGACCTCGACGAGGTCGACGAGGACGCGATCGACGATGACGACCTCGGGGATGACGACGAGGACTCCGACGACGAGGAGCCCTACGACGAACTCGACGAGGACGAGGACGAGGACGACGACGAGGACGACGACGAGGCGGGGCCGCCCCCGGTCAGCCAGGCCGCGCCGGTCAGCGCGGGGCGGACCCGGCGCCGCGCCGCCGCCCGCCCGGCCGGTCCGCCGGTCCTGGACGGTTAGGGCGGTTTGACCCTCCCGGTGCTGGTCACGTAACCTTGAGCAGTTGTCGCCAGGCCCTGCCGGCGGCAGTGGGATCGCCGGTCACCCCGGCGCGACCCGCACCACAGACCCGCACGCGCAACCACGGGTTGCGCGCGCCCGCGAAACGAAGAGGAACTGATGGCCGAGACAGCCACGTATGCGATCGTCAAGACCGGCGGCAAGCAGTACAAGGTCGCCGTCGGTGACGTGGTCAAGGTCGAGAAGCTCGACGGCGAGCCCGGTGCCTCGGTGTCGCTGCCGGTCGCCCTCGTCGTCAACGGCGCCAAGGTGACCACCGACGCCAATGACCTGGCGAAGGTCTCGGTCACCGGTGAGGTTCTGGAGCACACCAAGGGCCCCAAGATCCGCATCCACAAGTTCAAGAACAAGACCGGCTACCACAAGCGGCAGGGTCACCGTCAGCCGCTGACGGTGCTCAAGGTCACCGGAATCAAGTAGCAAGGGGCGAGAGACATGGCACATAAGAAGGGCGCTTCCAGCTCGCGCAACGGTCGCGAATCCAATGCCCAGCGACTCGGCGTGAAGCGGTTCGGCGGCCAGGTCGTCAAGGCCGGCGAGATCCTCGTCCGCCAGCGCGGCACCCACTTCCATCCCGGCG
>CAZHUU010000193.1:0-6936 GCA_964535335.1 uncultured Mycobacterium sp. | reverse complement strand
CCCGACGTCGTCACCGGCACCTACTTCGAGCCGTACAACGACTGGCCGGGTAAGCGCCCGAGACCGCTGATCGTCTACGGGCCCGGCACCCAGGGCCAGGGCGACCAGTGCGCGCCGTCGCGAGTGTTCAACCAGGGCATCCACTGGTCGCCGAACGCGGATCTGGCGTTCAACTACGAGGAGATGTTCGTCGCCACCATGGTGGCCCGCGGCTTCGCGGTCTTCATGCCCGACTACGAGGGCCTCGGCACCATCGGGGTGATGCACACCTACGTCAACCGGCTCTCCGAGGGGCACGCCATGCTCGACGGTGCCCGGGCGGCCATGCAACTGCCGGACACCTCGCTGGATCCCCATGGCCCGGTGGCGTTCTGGGGCTACTCGCAGGGCGGCGGCGCGGCGGCCTCGGCGGCGGAGTTGGCCGCGACCTATGCACCCGATGTGCACGTCGTCGGCTCCTACGCGGGCGCCCCGCCGGCCAACCTCAGGGAGCTCTTCCCGTACGCCGACGGCAGCGCGCTGGTCGGCGCCATCGGCTACGCGCTCAACTCGGTGATGGCGGCCTACCCCGAGCACGCCGAGGAGGTGCGGGCGCTGCTGACCCCGCGCGGCGAGGACATGGTGAACAAGACCGCCGAGCAGTGCGTCGCCGAGACGATGTTCAACTTCATGTTCCGGCACCTGCAGCCCTACTTCACCCGCGACATCGACGACATCGTCAACTCCGAGCCGTTTGCCGCCATGTTCGAAGAGCAGCGGATCGGCACGCTGCGGCCGAACGCCCCCGTGCTGATCAACAGCAATCGCTACGACCCGCTGGTGCCGTGGACCGCGGCGAACCAACTCGGCCGGGACTGGTGCGCCCAGGGCGCGGACGTCGAGTTCCGCACCAACGAGGAGCCGCCGTTCCTCAACAAGGCGATCGTGAACCACGGCCTGCCGATGTTCGTCGACGGGGAGCCGGCGATGAAATGGATCGCGGCGAGGTTCAACGGAGAGCCGTCCACGCCCAACTGCGGCGAGTTCTGAGTCACCCCCCTTCTGCCCGGCTTTGAGCGACTATCGTTCGGGCGGTGCGGATCTCCCGGCCGATAGTCGCTCGTAGCCGGGCACAAACCATGTCACCGGAGAACGGGGGTTAGGCTGCGGCCGTGCTCATCGTGATCGAGGGACTCGACGGGGCGGGCAAGCGCACACTCAGCGGTGGCCTGCAACGGGCATTCGAGGCCGGCGGTCGCTCGGTGACCACCCTGGCGTTCCCGCGCTACGGCCAGTCCATCACCGCCGACCTGGCCAGCGAGGCCCTGCACGGCAAGCATGGCGACCTGGCCGAATCGGTGTACGCGATGGCCGTCCTGTTCGCCCTGGACCGCGCCGGTGCCGCCGACCGCATCTCCGCGCTCACCGACGCGCACGACGTCGTCATCCTCGATCGCTACGTCGCGTCCAACGCCGCCTACAGCGCCGCCCGGCTGCACCAGGACTCCGACGGCGAGGCGGTGGCGTGGGTCGGCGAGTTCGAATACGACCGCCTCGGGTTGCCCGTGCCGGATCGGCAGATCCTGCTCGACGTGTCGGTGGAACTGGCCGCGCAACGCGCCAGGAGCCGCGCCGTGCAGGAGGCCGACCGGGCCCGCGACGCCTACGAACGCGACGACGGACTGCAGCAGCGCACCGGCGCCGTGTACGCCGAACTGGCCGCCCGCAATTGGCGCGGACCCTGGTCGGTGGTCGGCGGCGACGTCGACGCCGGAGGCCTCGCGGCCGACCTTTCGGCCTGAGTGCAACTCGCCAGCGTGTGGTAGCGGGGGTTTATCCCGAATCGGTGACACCATGGTCTCCATGAGGCAGAGAATTCTGGTTGTCGACGACGATGCATCGCTGGCCGAGATGCTCACCATCGTCCTGCGTGGTGAGGGATTCGACACCGCGGTGATCGGCGACGGCACGCAGGCGTTGACCGCCGTGCGCGAGTTGCGCCCCGACCTGGTGCTGCTGGACCTGATGCTGCCCGGCATGAACGGCATCGACGTGTGCCGAGTGCTGCGGCAGGACTCCGGCGTGCCGATCGTCATGCTGACCGCCAAGACCGACACCGTCGACGTGGTGCTCGGACTGGAGTCGGGCGCCGACGACTACGTGATGAAGCCGTTCAAGCCCAAGGAACTGGTCGCGCGGGTCCGGGCCCGGCTGCGCCGCAACGACGACGAGCCGGCCGAGATGCTGTCCATCGCCGATATCGACATCGACGTCCCGGCCCACAAGGTCACCCGCAACGGTGAGCAGATTTCGCTGACACCGCTGGAGTTCGACCTCTTGGTGGCGCTGGCACGCAAACCGCGCCAGGTGTTTACTCGTGATGTGCTGCTCGAACAGGTGTGGGGTTACCGGCACCCCGCCGACACCCGTTTGGTGAACGTGCATGTCCAGCGGTTGCGGGCGAAGGTCGAGAAGGATCCCGAGAATCCGCAAGTGGTGCTGACCGTTCGAGGAGTGGGATACAAGGCCGGACCCCCGTGATCCGCCTGAGTTCCACATGATCAGAGCGCGCGTTCGCGGCCCGTGGGGGCGTTCGGGTCCCTTGGTTCGGGGTACGAGTGCGCTGAGCCGGGCAGTCGGGCAGGTGTGGCGCCGCTCGCTGCAGTTGCGGGTCGTGGTGCTCACACTCGGGCTGTCGCTGGCGGTGATCCTGGTCCTCGGCTTCGTGCTCACCAGCCAGATCACCAACCGGGTGCTCGACGTCAAGGTGCGCGCCGCCACCGAGGAGGTCGACCGCGGCCGCAACATCGTCAGCGGCGTGGTCAGCGGGGAAGAGGCCCGTTCGCTGGACAGCAGCCTGGAGTTGGCCCGCGCCACCCTGATCGCCAAGACCGGGCAGACCTCCGGCGCCGGGTTGGCCGGCACCTTCGACGCGGTGCTGGTGGTGCCGGGCGACGGCCCGCGGGCGGCCACCTCCGCGGGCCCGGTCGATCAGATTCCGCGCTCGCTGCGCGACTTCGTCAAGGCCGGTCAGGTCAGCTACCAGTACTCGACGGTGCACACCGACGGCTTCTCCGGACCGGCGCTGCTGATCGGTACCCCGGCGCCGTCGCGGGTGTCCAACCTGGAGCTGTACTTGATCTTCCCGCTCAACAGCGAGGAGAGCACCATCACCCTGGTGCGCGGCACCATGGCCACCGGCGGTTTGGTGCTGCTGGTGCTGCTGGCCGGCATCGCGCTGCTGGTGTCCCGGCAGGTGGTGCTGCCGGTGCGCTCGGCCTCCCGCATCGCCGAGCGGTTCGCCGAGGGCCATCTGTCCGAGCGGATGCCGGTGCGCGGCGAGGACGACATGGCCCGGCTCGCGGTGTCGTTCAACGACATGGCCGAAAGCCTGCAGCGCCAGATCACCCAGCTCGAGGAGTTCGGCAACCTCCAGCGCCGGTTCACCTCCGACGTCAGCCACGAACTGCGGACCCCGCTGACCACGGTGCGGATGGCCGCCGACCTGATCCACGACCACAGCGACGAGTTGGACCCGACGCTGCGGCGGTCCACCGAGCTGATGGTCAGCGAACTCGACCGGTTCGAGACGCTGCTCAATGACCTGCTGGAGATCTCCCGGCACGACGCGGGTGTCGCCGAACTGTCGGTGGAGGCGGTCGATTTGCGCGCGACGGTCAACAGCGCCCTGGACAACGTCGGGCATCTGGCCAAGGACGCCGGCATCGAGTTGCAGGTCGACATGCCCGACCACGAGGTCATCGCCGAGGTGGACCCCCGGCGCGTCGAGCGCATCCTGCGCAACCTGATCGCCAACGCCATCGACCACGCCGAGCAGAAACCGGTGCGCATCCGGATGGCCGCCGACGAGGACACCGTCGCCGTCACCGTCCGCGACTATGGCGTCGGGCTGCGCCCCGGCGAGGAGAAGCTGGTGTTCAGCCGGTTCTGGCGCTCGGACCCGTCCCGGGTGCGCCAGTCCGGCGGCACCGGGCTGGGCCTGGCGATCAGCATCGAGGACGCCCGGCTGCACCAGGGCCGGCTGGAGGCCTGGGGCGAACCGGGCAAGGGCGCGTGCTTCCGGCTCACCCTGCCGCTGGTGCGCGGGCACAAGGTCACCACCAGCCCGCTGCCGATGAAACCCGTTGCCCCAGAACGCCGGGACGCCCGGCAGCGGGAGAGCGTGTGATCCGCCGGCTGCTGACCGCCCTGTTCGTCGGGCTGGTCGCGCTGACAGCGCTGTCCTGTGCCGGGGTGCCGAACTCGTCGGCCCCGCAGGCGATCGGAACCGTCGAACGTCCCGCCCCGAAGAGCCTGCCCAAGCCCAGCCCCGGCATGGACCCCGACGAACTGCTCAGGGAGTTCCTCAAGGCCACCGCCGATCCGGCCAACCGGCACCTGGCCGCACGCCAGTTCCTGACCGAGTCGGCGTCCAGCGCCTGGGACGACCAGGGCAGCGCGCTGCTCATCGACAAGGTGGTGTTCGTCGAAACCCGGTCCTCGGACAAGGTTTCGGTGGCGATGAAGGCCGACATCCTCGGCTCGCTGTCCGATGTCGGCGTGTTCGAGACCGCCGAGGGCAAGCTGCCCGATCCCGGCCCCATCGAACTGGTGCAGACCTCCGGCGGCTGGCGGATCAACCGGCTGCCCAACGGGGTGTTCCTGGACTGGCAGCAGTTCCAGGCCACCTACAAGCGCAACACGCTCTACTTCGTCGACCCCACCGGCAAGACCGTCGTGCCCGATCCCCGCTACGTGGCGGTGTCCGATCCCGACCAGCTCGCCACCGAGCTGGTCAACAAGTTGATCGCCGGGCCCCGACCGGAGATGGCCAACACCGTGCGCAACCTGCTGGCCCCGCCGGTGAAGCTGGTGGGCCCGGTGACCCGCGCCGACGGCGGCAAGACCGGGGTGGGGCGCGGCTACGGCGGGGCGCGGGTGGAACTGCAGAACGTCACCACCACCGACTCGCACAGCCGTCAACTGCTTGCCGCCCAACTGATCTGGACCATGGCGCGGGCCGATATCAAGGGCCCGTACGTCATCAACTCCGACGGCGCCGCCCTGGACGACCGATTCGCCGACGGCTGGGCCGCCACCGACGTCGCGGCGACCGACCCCGGCGCCGTCGACGGCGCGACCGCCGGCGTGCACGCGATCATGGGCGGATCGATGGTGGTGCTGGACGGCCAGCGCGCCACCAAGGTGCCCGGATCGTTCGGCGCGATGGGCGACCAGAAGGCGGCCGCGCTGTCCCGCAGCGGCCGCGACGTCGCCTCGGTGGTGACGCTGCGGCCCGGTGCGCCGGACTCCGCGTCGTCGCTGTGGATCGGGCCGGCCGGCGGCCAGTCGGTGGAGGGCACCGACGGGCGCACCCTGACCCGGCCGTCGTGGGCGCTCGACGACGCGGTGTGGGTGGTGGTGGACGGCATCAACGTGGTGCGGGTCATCCAGGAGGAGGCCTCCGGCCAGCCGGCCCGCATCCCGGTGGACTCGGCTGCGCTGACGTCGAGGTTCCCCGGCGTCATCGCCGAACTGCAGCTGTCCCGGGACGGCACCCGGGCCGCGATGGTGATCGACGGTCAGGTGATCCTGGCCGGGGTGGAGCAGACCCCCGCCGGCGAGTTCGCGCTGACCTATCCCCGCCGCATCGGCTTCGGGCTGGGCACCTCGGTGATCTCGCTGTCCTGGCGCACCGGCGACGATATGGTGGTGACCCGGACCGATCCCGCGCACCCGGTGTCGTACGTGAACCTCGACGGGGTCAACTCCGACGGGCCGAGCGCCAATCTGGTGCCGCCGATGTCGGCGGTGGCGGCCAACCCGTCGGCGGTCTACGTCGCCGACGCCCGTGGCGTGCTGCAGCTCTCGGGCGCCAACGGCGAGAACAGCCAGACCTGGTCGGAGGTTCGGCCGTTCATGGCGCCCGGCACCGTGCCGGTGCTGCCGGGCTGAGGGGGAAGACATGGTGCTACCGGGTGCGGTCCGCCAGATCGGTTATGTGGTCTCCGATTTCGATCGGACACTGGCTGGCTTCGTGGCGGCCGGGATCGGCCCGTGGTTCGTGCTGCGCGGCGTCGAGCAGTCCGTGCTGTATCGCGGTGAGCCGTGCACGGTGACGCTGACCATCGGGTTCGCCAACAGCGGGGACATGCAGTTCGAGGTTATCCACCAGGACGACGACGTGCCGTCGATCTACCGGGAGTTCACCGACGCCGGCCAGGACGGCTATCACCAATTGGCTTACTGGGCAGAGGATTTCGATGCCGCGCTGACCGCGGGCACGGCGGCGGGCTGGCCGGTGGTGTGGTCCGGCGGGCAGGACGTGTCGGCCCGCTACGCCTACTTCGAGGTGCCCGGCGGCCCTGCCACCGTCATCGAGTTGATGGAGCTCACCCCGACGACGGTCGGCATGGGCGACTTCGTCCGGGCGGCGGCGCGGGAATGGGACGGCAGCGAGCCGATCCGGGTGCTGGGGTAGCCGCTCACTCCACCAGGCGCCGGCGCATCGCCTCGGCCACCGCGGCCGCGCGATCGTTGACCCCGAGCTTCTCGTAGAGATGCTGCACATGGGTGCGCACGGTCGTCGGCGCCAGATGCAGCCGCCCGGCGATATCGGGCACCGACAGACCCTCGGCGATCAACTTGATGATCTCGGACTCGCGCGGCGAGAGCAGCGTGGCGTCGCCGCGGCTGCGTTGCCGAAGCTCGTTGGCCAGGCCGCCCGCGAGGCCGGTGGGCACATAACCGCCACCGGCGGCGCAGCTGATCACCGCGGCCACGATCTCGTCGCGGTCGGACTCCTTGGTCAGGTAGCCCGCGGCCCCGGCGGCCAGCGCCTCGTACACCGTGGCGGGGTCTTCGGTGGCGCTGAGCAGCAGGACGTGGGTGGGTAGCTCGTCGCGGACCACCGCGGCCACCACCGCCAGGCCGTCGAGTTCGGGCATGCGGTAGTCC
>CAZHUU010000192.1:0-7099 GCA_964535335.1 uncultured Mycobacterium sp. | reverse complement strand
TGTCTGCGATCATGGCGACGTTCTTGCCGGCCGCGAGCGACTTTTTCAGGGCGATGAGCGCCTTTGCCCCGCCCTTGTCGAGATGCCTGGCATTCTCACGCCCGCCGGAACCGCGCACCGCCTCGATGCCGAATTTCTCCAGCATCAGCGCGTTGAGCTCGGCATCGGCGTGGGTTGGTGTGAAGAAGAGTTCACCCTGATGGGCCAGCAGTTCGCCAGGCGCGGCAAGCGCACCGACGAGATGATCGAGCTGATGCGCAGGCTGTGGGAGCCCGGTTGGACCGAGTTCGACGGCGAGTTCTACCAGACCCCGCGGCTGGAGATGACCCCCACGCCGCCGCCGATTCCGGTCTACAGCGGCGGCCTGTCCGACATCGCGCTGCGCCGCGCCGCCCGCCTCGACGGCTGGATCGGCGATCTGATCACCCTGGACCAGGCCATCGAGCGGGTCGAGAAGGTGCGGGCGCTGCGCGCCGAACAGGGTCTGTCCATGGACGGTTATCGGGTGGTGACGCCACTCGCCGACGCCTTCCTGCCCGAGCACTACGACCGGGCGGAGCAGGCCGGCATCGACGGCGTCATCACCATGCCGTGGGTGTTCTACTGCGGTCCCGACGCCCCGGTATCGGAGAAGATCGACGGGATGCGGCGCTTCCGAAAGGACCTGGCGCTGGACGCCTAGGGCGCATCCGCCTCGTGCAGCACCGACAGGATCTCGCCGATGTCGTGCCCGCGCTCGACGGGATGCCGCAGCGGGCGGTCGGCCTTGACCTTGTAGTAGTTGCGCCGGCCCTCCCGCAGTCGGTCCAGGTAGCCGGCCTCGACCAGGTCGCTGACGATGCGCTGCGCTGCGCGTTCGGTCACCCCCACCCGCTCGGCCACGTCACGCAGCCGGATCCCGGGATCCCGCGCGATGCACAGCAGGGTGTGGGCGTGATTGGTCAGGAAAGTCCATTCCCCCATCCCCGAAGTGTAGATCCGCACTGCCGTGACACGAAATAGGCGTCCATCGTGTCGTTCATAGGAGACTCATAATTCCCGAAGATTGACACCCGAAATAAAACACGTGTAGTTTGTGTCGCATGTTGGACATGACGACGACGGCGACCGGCGGTCCGGTCCTGAGCGCTTTGTTGGTGGTCCTGCTGGTCGGACCGCTCCTGATGGCGATGACGGCCACCGTCATCGGCCGCAACCACCCCCGGCTGGCGGGGCGCCTCGGTGCGGGCACCGCCGGACTCGGCTTCCTCGGCGCGGCGGTCCTCACCGTCGCCGCCGCCGCCGGACACCCGGCCTCGGTGTCGATCGGCTCCGGTGCGCACCCCATCCTGGCGGTGACGGCCGACCGGCTGGCAGTGGTGTTGCTCCTGCTGGTCTACGGGGTCAGCACGATCGTCCAGGCCTACGCGGTCCGCTATCTCGCCGAAGACGACCGGGCCGGGTGGTTCGGCACCGGCGCGGGCCTGCTCACCACCGCCTCGGCCGTCCTCATGACGTCCGACACCCTGGTGGTGCTGGCCCTGGGCTGGACCGCGGCCGGCGTCGCGCTGTGCCTGCTGCTGGCCACCTACTGGCGGCTGCCCTCGGCCCGCGACGGGGTGCGCCGCACCGCGGTGTCCTTCCTGATCGGTGACCTCGCCCTCTGGTCGGCGGTCGGGCTGATCGCGGCCACCCAGGGCACTGTCGAACTGCGCGCGCTGACCGGCGCGGCGCTCGGCGGCCCGGTCGTCGCCCTGGCCGCCGTCCTGATGGTGGTCGCCGCACTCTCGCGCTCGGCCCAGATCCCCTTCCACCGCTGGCTGCCCGCCACGCTGGCCGCGCCCACGCCGGTCTCGGCCCTGCTGCACGCCGGGGTGGTCAACGCCGGCGGCGTGCTGCTGATCAAGCTCAGCCCGGTGGTCACCAGCTCCGGGGCCGTCCAGGCGCTGATCATCGTCGCCGGAATGGCGACCCTGGCCTACGGCGCGGCCATCATGCTGGCGAAGCCCGACGTCAAGGGCGCCCTGGCGCATTCGACCATGGCCCAGATGGGCTTCATGATCCTGACCTGCGGGCTGGGGCTGTGGGCCGCGGCGGTGTTCCACCTCGTCGCGCACGGCTTCTACAAGGCCACCCTGTTCCTGTCCTCCGGCTCGGCGATCGCCTACCGGCGGCGCAAGCGGGCGCTGCCCCCGGCAGGCACGCGGACGCGCAGCGCGATCCCCGCCCTGCTGCTGCCCGCCCTAGGTCTCGGGCTGGCGCTCCTGGTGGTGCCGATGGGACCCGGCGACCACACCGCCGAGTGGGCGCTGCTGCTCTTCGCCTGGGTGACCGGGGCCGCCGCGACCAACGGCTGGCTCACCCGCAGGCCGGGCGCCGGTGGAGTCCTCACCGCGGCAACCTTCCTGCTGCCGGTGAGCCTGGCCTATGTCTGGCTGGTCAGCACGGTCACCGGCTTCCTGGCCCCGGATCTGCCCGACGCCGCGCTACCCGGCACGGTGACCTGGCTGATCACCGGGGCCGCACTCGCGATCCTCGGTGGCCTGGCCGCCGCCTTGCGGGCACCCGGCGCCACCGGGTTGCAGCGCACCCTCTACGCCCGCGCCCTGAGCGCCGGTCACATCGCGCCGCCGGCGCAGTCCCTGCCCACCCAACTGACAGGAGCACGTTCATGACGATCGCCAACGCGGAAACCGCGCTCGCCGAGCGCCGTTCGCGGCTACGCAGCGACATCACCCTGGCGGCGCGCGCGGTACCGACCCACTACCCGCTGGAGACGTTCATCGCGGTGAACCCGCTGGCCGGCTTCGAGGCGCTGCCCTTCGAGCAAGCCCTGCGCCGCGCCGGAGACCTCTACGGCACCCGCGGGACCCTGGCCGAGCAGCGCTTCCGGGAGATGTACCAGGCGGGACGCATCACCGACGCCGACCTCGACCGGGCGCTGGCCCGCCGGTACCCCAACCTGCTGGCCGGCCCGGCGGTGGCATTCGGCGACCGGGAGGTCACCCCGGCCGAGCTCCTGCGGGGCGATCTGCTGCACGGCACCGGAACACCGCAACCGCTGCGGCGCTACCGCAGCCACGCCGAACGGGTCGCCCCGGAGATCGCCGCCACCGTCGACGCGCAGGCCGCCAAATGGTGCGCGGCCTACTTCGGCGCCGCCGCCTGGTCGATGCCGGGACGCGAGGCAGGCTTCTACGCCGCCTGGCGCGGGCTCGCCCCGGCCGACCCGACGCTGTCCCGCCGGATCCGGGCTCGGCTGCGGTCGGTGCCCGAACGCGCCGATGATGCTCTGCTGCAAGCTCTCTCGTCGCTGGCGGTGGACGAGTCGGCGCGCGCCACGTACCTACAGGCGCACCTGACCCGGCTGCCGGGCTGGGCGGCGCACATCCAGTGGTACGCGAGCCGCGACGCCGGCATCGACCTGCTCGGCTACCTCGCGATGCGGCTGAGCTACGAGGTGGCACTGCTGCCGGCCGACGCCGACTTGGGCGCGCCGGAACCGGTGTGGCCCGCGAGCATCCCCTCGGCGCGGCAACGCGCGACGCATCTGGCCCAGACCTGGGGTGTCGGCGAGGTGAGCGAGTCCGGGATGGCCGCGGCGGCCCGGGTGCTGGCCGCGCTCCCGGTCACCGCACGAGAGATGCTGTGGCAGAACGCCTTCGAAGGCCACTATCGGGACGGGTTGCTCGGGGCCCTGTCGGCCACGGACCGGCCGCGGGCAACCCGTCCGCCACACACCCAGGTGGTGGCCTGCATCGACACCCGCTCGGAGGGCCTGCGCCGGCACCTCGAGACCCTCGACGGCTACCAGACCTTTGGCTTCGCCGGGTTCTTCGCGGTCGCCATCCGGTTCACCGACCTGCTCGATGGCGAGTCCTGCGACCTGTGCCCGGTGCTGATCGAACCGAGCCACGACATCCGCGAGACACCCGCCCCGGACGCCGAGTCCGCTGCGGCCCGCAGGGTGGCCGGAGTCACCGGCCTCGCCGGTGCCGAAGCGGCCTTCCACGCCGCCAAAGAGGCTCTGGCAGCGCCCTTCACGCTCGCCGAGGCCGCGGGCTGGGCGGCGGCGCCACTGGCCGCGGCCAAGACGCTGACCCCGGCGGTCAGCGGCAAGCTGCGGCACCGGCTGCGCGACCTGGTGGCTCCGGCCGCGCCGACCGAGCTCAGCGTGGAGAACCTGTCGCTGCAGGAGCGGGCGCTGTTCGCCCAGGTAGCCCTGACCACGATGGGCCTCACCGGCGAGTTCGGCCGGCTGGTGGTGCTGTGCGGACACGGCAGCACCACCGAGAACAACCCGTACCAGGCCTCGCTGGACTGCGGCGCCTGCGGCGGGCAGGCCGGTGGCCCGAATGCGCGCACCGCCGCGGCGATCCTCAACCAGGCCGAGGTACGCGCCGAGCTGCGGCTGGCCGGGATCGACATTCCGGACCAGACGTTCTTCCTGGCCGGCCAGCACGACACTGCGACCGACCGGGTCACGCTGCTGGACACCCACCTGGTGCCGGCCGGCCATCGCGATCAGCTCACGACGCTGGAAGCCGACCTGGCCCGCGCCGGTGCCGCCCTGGCCGCCGAACGCAGCGCGCTGCTGCCCGGCGCGCCGCGGGAGATGTCCGACGGTCGGGCCGCGCGGCATGTGGCGGGCCGGTCGCTGGACTGGGCCCAGGTGTACCCGGAGTGGGGACTGGCGGGCAATGCGGCCTTCCTGGTCGCGCCCCGCGAGGTGTCCCGCGGAATCGACCTACAGCGCCGGGTCTTCCTGCACTCCTACTCCGCGGAGGTCGACCCGGACGGCAGCGCGCTGGAGACGATCCTGACCGCTCCGCTGGTGGTCGCGCAGTGGATCAACTGCCAGTACTACTTCTCCACGGTCGCGCCCGAGGTGTTCGGGGCCGGCACCAAGACGATCCACAACGTCGTCGGCGGCGCCGGTGTCATCGCCGGCCACGAAGGCGACCTTCGCCTCGGCCTGCCCTGGCAGTCGGTGGCCATAGGTGACCGGCTGGTGCATGAACCGATGCGGCTGCTCGCGGTCGTCCAGGCCCCGCTGGCCCAGATCGACATGGTGGTTGACCGCAACCCGATCCTGCAGCGGCTCTTCGGAAACGGGTGGGTGTGTGTGGCCGCCCGAGAGAGCGCGGAGCACCAATGGCAGCGATGGACGCCGAGCGGCTGGCGATCCTGGAGTGAAACCGATTGCAGCACAGAAATTCTCAATAAGGAGGAGATGGTTCGATGACAGCACCGACCCTGGCCAGAACACTGACCAAGATGATCAAGATCGAGGTGGTGGTCGCCGGCAGCGATGCACCCGCGGTCCGCGACCTCATCCAGAGCGTGGGCGCGACGGGCTTCACCAGCCTGTCCGGCGTCTCCGGACTCGGCCACAACGGCTATCACCAGGGCCGGCTGCTGTTCAACCAGCAGGCCACCCTGGAGTTACTGATCACGGTGGTGCCCGAAGACAAGGTCGAGGCGCTGCTGGCCGGTCTACGGCCACTGCTCGACGCCTCCTCGGGCGTGATGTTCGTGACCGAAACCTATGTCAGCCGTCCCGACTACTTCGCCTAACGACAGAAAGGTTGACCGAAATGTCCGATCCGATGAGCGCCTGGCAGCGACTGCGCACAGGCAACGAGCTGTTCTTCGTGCCGACCCGCGGCCGGCAGCAGACCCTGCACCAGGGCGCCCCGGTAGCCGCGGTGTTCCGCTGCGCGGACACCGACGTCGCCAGCGAGGTGGTGTTCGGCCAGAGCTGGGGATCGCTGATCGACGTCAGCACCTGGGGTCACGTCGTCGACACCGGCGTGCTGGGCACCCTGGAGCACGCCGTCGACACGCTCGACGTGCCGCTGATCGTCGTGCTGGGCCACCACAACTGTGGCGCCATGCGTGCCGCGATGCGGGCGTGGCAGAACGCCGAATTGCCCGACGGAGCCAGCCGGCTCGCCATCGAGCAGGCGCTGTCCTCGATCGTTCGGCTGGGATCAGCGGCTCACAGCGCCGACGACGTCAGCTCCGCCCACGTGGTCTCGGTGGGCATGTCGCTGCTGGAGCGCTCACCCGTCATCGCCGCACGGGTCGACGCCGGCCGATGCGGGATCGTCTGCGCCACAACCGATCACGACGGACGGGTGCAGCCGTGCGCCACCGTCGGCGCGCTGGGTGAGTCGGGCGAAGCGCTGCTCGAATGCGTCTGAGCCGGCTCAGTGGCGGGCGCGGCCGCCGATGGCGAACGCGCCCGCACCGGCGAAGGCGATGAGCAGCAGCGAGAAGCAGTACAGGATGGCCAGTTCGCCACCGTTCTCGATGGGCCACAACGCCTTCGGCTGGTGCTCGGTGAAATAGGCGAACGCCATCTCACCGGAGCCGAGCAGGCCGGCGATGCGGGTGAACAGCCCGAGCAGCACCAGCACGCCGACGACGAGTTCGATGACGCCGGCCCACCAGTACGGCCACGCGCCGACCGGTGCGGCGCCGCCCTGGGACACCGGCCAGCCGAACAGCTTGGTCGTGCCGTGGATGGCGAACAGGAAGCCGATGACGATCCGGAACAGGCCGAGCACCGGGGAGTGGTAGGTCTCGAGGCGGGCGTCGAGTCTCTGGGTCATGCGCCGACGATACTGGCCGGCCCGGGGTCCGGATAGTCCTACGCGCGGTCAGTCGTCGTCCTGCGGTTGCCCTGCGATGCGGACGAGCCCACCCGCTGCGCGACTTCGGAGGGGATCGCGGAGCGGATGGGCTCGGCCGGCCTGTGCGACGCGGGGTTACACGTCGTAGTACAGCGCGAACTCGTACGGATGGGGCCGGATCTGGACCGGCAGGATCTCGTTCTCCCGCTTGTAGGAGATCCAGGTCTCGATCAGGTCCGGAGTGAACACGCCACCCTCGGTGAGGTAGTCGTGGTCGGCCTCGAGCCGATCGATCACCGACGCCAGCGAGGTGGGCGCCTGCGGGATGTTGGCGGCCTCCTCGGGCGGCAGCTCGTAGAGGTCCTTGTCGACCGGGGCGGCCGGCTCGATCTTCTTCTTGATGCCGTCGATACCGGCCATCAGCATGGCCGCGAACGCCAGGTACGGGTTGCCCGAGCTGTCCGGGCAGCGGAACTCCAGGC
>CAZHUU010000191.1:0-7286 GCA_964535335.1 uncultured Mycobacterium sp. | reverse complement strand
TCTGTTCGTCGCCGGATTCATCGGCTCACCGGCGATGAACTTCTTCCCGGCCACCCTGACCGAGGTCGGTGTCAGGCTGCCGTTCGGCGAGGTGACCCTGCCGCCGGAGGTTCTCGACGTGGTCCGCCGCCATCCCACGCCCGCCAACGTGATCGCCGGGGTGCGCCCCGAGCACTTCGAGGACGCCGCGCTGATCGACGGCTACGAGCGGATCCGCGCGCTGACGTTCGAGACCACGGTGGACCTGGTCGAGTCCCTGGGCGCGGACAAGTACGTCTACTTCGCGGTCTCCGGCGCAGGCGCGCGTTCCGCCCAGCTGGCCGAGTTGGCCGCGGAGTCGGGGGCGGGTGAGAACGAATTCGTCGCACGGCTTTCCGCCGAGTCGAAGGCGGCTAAGGGGCAGCCGGTCGAACTGGCGCTCGACACCGCCAAACTGCAGATCTTCGATGCCGACAGCGGAGTGAACCTCACCATTCCGCCCGCGGCCTGAGGTGAGCCGGCCCCTCGACGCCGTCCGCGACCATCTGCGCGGGCATTTCACCGGCACCGGCATCGACGCGGACCCCGACACCGCCAGCGTGACGTTCCTGGGTGTCGAGCCGATGGATGTCATGCGCTTCGGCCCCGATCCCGAGGGCATCGTTTCCTATGTCTCCGTTGGCTGTTCACGTCGCCCCATGACCGATGCCGCCTCGAGTGCGGCCGACCCGGTGCGCGGTCCGCGGGCCGAGGTCGTCCTGACCCTGCGCGGCGGCACCCCCACCCCCGGTCTGGCCCGCGCCATGGCGGTGATCGCCGCGACACCCGCCGTGGAAGGCGTGGTGCTGGTGCCCGACGCGCTGGTGGACCTGTCCGCGCCGTTGTGGGAGGCGGCCGCGTTCACCGCGGTGCTGCTCGGTGAGTCCGGCGTTCCCGACCTGGCGCTGCCCGCACCGCTTGACCCGGTGCGGTTCCTCTCGGCGGTGCCGATCACCCAGACCGAGGCGGCCTGGGTGCGACTCAAGGGCGCCGAGGCGATGCGGCAGGCCTGGCTCGACGACGGCGTCGACGTGCTGGACCCGGATCGGCGGGCGGCGCGCCCGCGCTAGTCACAACCAGTTGTTGCGGCGGAAGGTGAAGTACAGGAATCCACAGACCGTCGCCATCAGCGTCAGCACCGCGGGATAGCCCCAGGCCCAGGACAACTCGGGCATGTGCTCGAAGTTCATGCCGTAGATGCCTGCGATCATCGTCGGCACGGCGGCGATCGCCACCCAGGCCGAGATCTTGCGCATGTCGACGCTCTGCTGCATGCCGACCTTGGCCAGCGCGGCCTGCACCAGTGACGACAGCATCTCGTCGTAGCTGGCGATGCGGTCGGCGGCCTGCGCCTGGTGGTCCTGCACGTCACGCATGTAGCGCAGCACCTCTTTGGACATCAGGTCTTTGAAGTCGGTGTTGAACCGCCCCAACGCGACGGTGAGCGGCGAGACCGCCCTACGCAGTTCGACCACCTCGCGCTTGAGCATGTAGATGGGTTCGATATCGGTCTCGGTGGCCGGCGAGAACGTCTCCGACTCGATGACGTCGATGTCGTGTTCCATCAACTCGGAGACCTCGCGGTAGGAGTCCACCACGTGATCGGCGATCGCATGCATCACCGCGTACGGGCCCAGTGCCAGCTGCTGGTGTTCCTCCTCCAGGCTCCGGCGCACCCCGGCCAGGCCGGTGTGGTCGCCGTGGCGCACGGTCACCACGAAGTCGGATCCGACGAAGACCATGATCTCGCCGGTCTCGACGATCTCGCGGGCCAGCGCCACCGACTCGTGCGGGACGTACTTCACGGTCTTGAGAACCAGGAACAGGGTGTCGTCGTAGCGCTCCACCTTGGGGCGCTGATGGGCGTGCACCGCGTCCTCGACGGCCAGCGGGTGCAGGCCGAAGACCGACGCGACCGCCTGCATCTGATGCTCGTCCGGTTCATGCAGACCGATCCAGACGAACGCCTTCTGGCCGCCGGCCTCCAGTTCGTGCACCCGCTCCAGCGCGGCGGCGTGGGTGTACTTGCCCGCCTGGCGGTAGCCGTCGACATAGATCGCACAGTCCACCGTGGCCCGGGCCACCGGCACGTGGATGCGCTTCGCGCTGGCCTGCTCGGCGGCGGCGCGGCCACGGTGCGCACCCAGGAGGGATGGTGGTAACGCCCGGAACGACGGCATCGCCGTGACCTCCCCTCACCTGCGGGTCAGACCCTGCGGGGCCCGAGCGGAAATGCTACGCGCCGGTAGCCTGATCGGGGGATTTCGCGCCCAGGGCGGTCGAGTACCCTAGCCGGGTGTCTGAAACGGTGCGTGCCCCCCACCTCGTCATCGAGGACGAGGAAATCTTCGAAGCTCATCACGGCGGCAAGCTCGACGTCGAACTGAAGGCGCCGCTGGACACCCAGCGTGCGCTCTCGATCGCCTACACCCCGGGCGTGGCTCAGGTGAGTCGCGCCATCGCAGCCGACCACACCCTGGCCGCCCGCTACACCTGGGCCAACCGGCTGGTGGTGGTGGTCAGCGACGGGACCGCGGTGCTCGGGCTGGGCGACATCGGTCCGGCCGCCTCACTGCCGGTGATGGAGGGCAAGGCGGCGCTGTTCAAGACCTTCGGCGGGCTGAACTCCATCCCGATCGTGCTGGACACCAAGGACCCTGACGAGATCGTCGAGACGCTGATCCGGCTGCGCCCGACGTACGGCGCGGTCAACCTCGAGGACATCTCGGCGCCGCGCTGCTTCGAGATTGAGCGCCGGGCCATCGAGGCGCTGGACTGCCCGGTGATGCACGACGACCAGCACGGCACCGCGATCGTGGTGCTTGCCGCGATGCTCGGTGCAACCAAGGTGCTCGACCGCGACATGAGCTCGCTGAAGGTGGTGATCTCCGGGGCCGGCGCCGCCGGTGTCGCGTGCGCCAACATCCTGCTGGCCAGCGGCGTCACCCACATCACCGTGCTGGACTCGCAGGGCATCGTGCACACCGGTCGTGATGACCTCAACCCGTTCAAGGCCGAACTGGCCGAGCGCACCAACCCCGACGGGCTCAAAGGCGGGATGGCCGAGGCGCTCGCCGGCGCGGACATGTTCATGGGTGTGTCGGCCGGTCTCGTTCCCGAAGAGCTGATCGCGACGATGGCGCCCAACGGCCTGGTGTTCGCGATGTCGAACCCGGACCCGGAGATCCACCCGGAGGTGGCCAAGCGCCACGCCGCCATCGTGGCCACCGGTCGCAGCGACTTCCCCAATCAGATCAACAACGTGCTGGCCTTCCCGGGTGTGTTCCGCGGCGCCCTGGACGCCGGTGCGCGGCGGATCACCGAGAAGATGAAAGTCGCTGCCGCGCATGCCATCTTCTCGGTCGTGGGTGACGATCTCGGGCCGGAGCACATCGTGCCGAGCCCGCTGGACCCGCGGGTGGGGCCCGCCGTGGCGGCCGCGGTGGCCGCCGCCTCCGAAACCGACTGACACCCAGGGTGATCGGGCGGCGCCTGGCCCTGGGGCTGCTGGCCTTGGTGCTGGCCGCCTGCGGGGCTGCCGGGCCGGGGGCGTCGTTGGCGGTGGGCGCCACGGCCGACCCGGAGAGCGCCCTGCTGGCCCAGGTGTACGCCGCCGCGCTGCGGTCCTATGGCACCGCGGCGCATGTCGAGACCGCCGAAGATCCGTTGACTGCCCTGGATTCGGGGGCGGTCAGCGTGGTGCCCGGTTTCACCGGCCGGTTGTTGCAGCGGTTCGCCCCCGGTTCGGCCGCCCGGTCCGACAGCCAGGTGTACCGGGCCATGGTCGGTGCGCTGCCCGAGGGGGTCGGGGCGGGCGACTATGCCACCGCCGCCGAGGACAAACCCGCGTTGAGCGTCGCCGACGCGACCGCGCGGGCCTGGGGGAGTAGGGATCTCACCGCGTTGGTGCGGCACTGTGCGGAACTGCGACTGGGTGCGGTGACCGGCGCCCGTGTCCTACCCGGCAGCGTCGGCACCTGCACGTTGCCGAAGGCGCGTGAATTCCCTGACGAGGCAACGATGTTCGCGGCGCTGCGCAGCGGCGAGATCACCGCGGCCTGGACCGGAACGGCCGACACCGACGTGCCCACCGATCTGATCGTGCTCGCCGATCGCAAACCCGCGCTGATCCAGGCCGAGAACGTCGTGCCGCTGTTTCGCCGCAATGAACTCGGTGATCGGCAGATCCGGGCGATCAACGAGGTTGCCGGCGTACTCGACACCGAGGCGCTGGTGGACATGCGTCGCCAGGTGGCGACCGGGGCGGACCCGCAGTCGGTGGCCGAGGCGTGGCTCTCGGCCCATCCGCTGGGGCGCTGAGGCTCCTCTAGCGGCTGGGCGGCGCGATCTTGGGCAGGATGGCCGAGAACAGCCGCTGATAGCCCGATCCGGTGACGCGCACTATCGCGTCGAGGATCTTGGCGTCGGCGCCCACCAGTACCCGGGCCCGGTTCTTGCGGACACCGTCCAGGATGATCTGGGCGGCACGCTCCGGTGTCGTGCGGGCCAGCTTGTCGAACGAGTCCGCCAGCTCGGTGACGTCGAGGCCCTCGGCCGCGGTGGCGTTGCGGGCGATGTTGGTCTTGATGCCGCCGGGGTGCACGCAGGTCACCTTCACCGGATGCTTGGCCAGCATCATCTCCTGGCGCAACGCCTCGGTGAACCCGCGCACCGCGAACTTCGCCGAGTTGTAGGCGGCCTGCCCGGCCACCGAGAACACCCCGAAGATGCTGGAGATGTTGATGACGTGGCCGTCGCCGGACTCGATCAGGTAGGGGAGGAAGACCTTGGTCCCGTTGACCACGCCCCAGTAGTCGACGTCCATCACCCGTTCGATGTCTTTGAACTGGCTGACCTCGACGTCGCCGGAGAACGCGATCCCTGCGTTGTTGTAGATCTGGTTGACCTTGCCGAAGTGTTCCTTGACGGCGTCGGCATAGGCGGCGAAGGCCTCCCGTTCGGTGACGTCGAGGCGGTCGGCCTTGACCGGGGTGCCGATGGCCTTGAGGCGCTCCTCGGTGACGGCGAGCCCCTCGGTGTCGACGTCGCAGATGGCCACCTTGGCTCCCGAGCGGCCCAGTTCGATGGCCAGGGCCTGGCCGATTCCCGACCCCGCCCCGGTGACGACGGCTACCTTCCCGGCAAACCCCTGCATGACGCTCCTCGAATTCTTGGACGGGTGTCGAATGGGCCTCACGTTAGCCGGTCTGCCCGTGGCGGCTAACGACGGGGCGATCGCCTACGATGGGTAGATCATGATGTTTTCCCGTATGACGAGCGCCGGACTGGTGGCCGCCGGCCTGATCGCCGGTGCGGCCCTGTTCGCCGCCCCTGCCAGCGCCGATCCCGCCACCGACGACGTCGGGGGCAACCTGGACTCCCTGGGACTGGGCAATATCGACCCGGGCAACGCGGCGGAGTTCGCCCAGTCGGTCTGCCCGATGCTCGCCGAACCGGGTCAGCAGGTCGCCGATGCGGCCGCGCAGGCCTCCGACGACCTGGGCCGGCCACTGCCGGGCACCATGTTCGCCGGCGCGGCGATCTCGATGTTCTGCCCGGCCGCGATCGACTCGATGGCCAATGGACAGCCACCGCTTCCGCTGCCGATGCTGAGCGGCCTGGGCAACCTCGGCGGCTTCGGCAACTAGCACTGGCACCCGCGCGGTTCCGCGGCCCCCGGTTTCCGGGCGACATGAGTTGTGCCCACCTTTGAGCGACTCTTCGCGGTCCGGGGTTACGGCGCACCCCGATAGTCGCTCGTAGCCGGGCACAAGCAGTACACCCGGAGACTGCCGATCGGCGGCGCGGGTCTACCCGAACGCTTCGCGCAGGCCCGACTTCTCCTCAGCGTCCGCCTGAGCTTCGCTCACCCGAACGCTTCGTCGATGATCTCCTGCTGCTCGACGGCATGCACCTTCGACGACCCCGACGACGGCGCCGACATCGCGCGCCGCGAGATCCGCTTGATCCCGGTGAGCTTGTCGGGCAACAACTCCGGAAGCGTCAGCCCGAACGTCGGCCAGGCACCCTGGTTGGCCGGCTCCTCCTGCACCCAGAAGAACTGCGTGGCATTGGGGTAGGAGTCCAGCGTGTTGGCCAGCCGCCGCTTGGGCAGCGGCGCCAACTGCTCGACCCGCACGATCGCCACGTCGTCGCGATCGTCCTTCTCCTTGCGCGCGACCAACTCGTAGTAGATCTTGCCGCTGGTCAACAGGATTCGGGTGACCTTGTTGCGGTCGCCGTCCCCATCGGTGTAGGTGGGCTCCTCGAGGATCGAGCGGAACTTCTGCTCGGTGAAGTCCCGGATATCGCTCACCGCGGCCTTGTTGCGCAGCATCGACTTCGGGGTGAACACGATCAGCGGCCGGTGCACGCCGTCGAGACCGTGCCTGCGCAGCAGGTGGAAGTAGTTCGCCGGGGTGGACGGCACCGCGATGGTCATCGACCCCTCGGCCCACAGCTGCAGGAAGCGCTCGATGCGCCCCGAGGTGTGGTCCGGCCCCTGGCCCTCATGGCCGTGCGGCAGCAACAGCACCACATCGGAGAGTTGACCCCACTTGGCCTCACCGGAGCTGATGAATTCGTCGATGATCGACTGCGCGCCATTGACGAAGTCGCCGAACTGCGCCTCCCACAACACCAATGCGTCGGGATTGCCCACGGAGTAGCCGTACTCGAAGCCGACCGCCGCATACTCCGACAGCGCCGAGTCGTACACGAGGAACCGCCCCCCGGTCGGCGTGCCGTCCGGGTTGATGGTCAACAGCTGCAGCGGGGTGAACTCCTCACCGGTCTTGCGGTCGATGATCACCGAATGCCGCTGGGTGAAGGTGCCGCGCCGGGTGTCCTGGCCGGACAACCGGATCAGCTTGCCCTCGGCCAGGAACGAGCCGAGCGCCAGCAGCTCGCCGAACGCCCAGTCCACCTTGCCCTCGTAGGCCATCTCCCGGCGCTTCTCCAGCACCGGTTTGACCCGCGGGTGCACGGTGAAGCCGTCGGGGAAGGCCAGGTGCGCGTCACCGATTCGGGCCAGCAGCGATTTGTCCACCGCGGTGGTCATGCCGCGCGGGATCATCTGGTCGGCTTCCACCGACTCGCTCGGCTCGACCTCGTGTTTCTCCAGGTCCCGAACCTCGTTGAACACCCGCTCCAGTTGGCCCTGGTAGTCGCGCAGCGCGTCCTCGGCCTCCTTCATCGAGATGTCGCCACGGCCGATCAGCGCCTCGGTGTACGTCTTGCGCACCCCGCGCTTGGTGTCGATGACGTCG
>CAZHUU010000190.1:1147-7371 GCA_964535335.1 uncultured Mycobacterium sp. | reverse complement strand
AGCCAGGCAACTAAGCAGGGTGGACTTGCCGGAGCCTGACGGTCCGGCGATGGCAACGAACTCACCGTCCTTTACCGAGAGCGAAACTCCCTGGAGCGCAAGGGTCTCCTCATCTCCGGATCGGTAGAACCGGTACAGCGACCGGGCTTCCAGAGCAGGGAAGGCGGGTGCGCCTGCCATCACTGCCACGCCAGCGAATCGGTGATGATCCGCCAGGGATCGACATTGTCGGCGCCGACCGGGCCGGACAGTGTCAGGATCACCTCCTGCCCCGCGTGCCAGTACGCATAACGCTCGAAGTCGGCGTCGAAGGTTTTGCCGGTGACCGGATTGGCCGGCGCGCTTCCCCGGTAGGTGACCACGACCACCTCGCCTGGCTTCCGCGGAGCCGCGCTGACAGTCCCGAGCTGGAAACCGTCGGTAGCAGCCTTGATACCGGGCAACTCGGTGGTGCGGATCGAGTCGATGGTGGCGGGCGCGGGACGCGGCTGCGTCTGGATTCTCACCGTGTTCAGCTTGTCGGTGAAGACCGTGCTGGCTCCTTCTTCAGTCCGGGCCCACCCTTCGGGTACCGACACGGAGAAGCCGCCTCCTGGCGGGGAGTAGGCAACGAACGCCTGATCGTCGGGTATGTCACCTGGAGGGTTGTTCTCGGCGGAGCTCACGGCCGCGGAACCCGCGGCGTCCGCGCCGGGGGGCGTCGCGCTGTGCGCCCCGCAGGCGCTCGAAGCAGCGATAATTGCCGCGATTGCCATCGCATTCGTCACGCTTCGTAGCGGGGTCAGCATTGGTCGCCTTTCGACAAAATGGACAGTGCTTTGAATCCTTGGCTCCGGGCGCTGTGAAGGCGCTGAGAAGCCCCATTACCGGGCTCTGGAGTGTGGCCATGGGGTCGTCGCTGAAACTGCGACCGATTACGGGGCTGGGTTGTGGTCTGCAATGCGCCTGCTACCGGTTGCTGATTTCAGCGACTGCATCAGCTCGAGCGTCGGCCCCGCACTCGTCGATGCTGATGATGTCGCCAGCCGGGACAGCAGCTCGGCGGCGCTTGGATCGTGCGGCAGGGCGTGCGCGAGCACCGCGCCTGGGGGCTGGATCGTTGCTGGTGTGATTGCTTTGGGCGCGTACGGCTTTGCGGCAGCCGGCCGAATCCTGGCCGCCTACGGAGGAATGTTCGTGGCCGGTTCGCTGCTATGGGCAATGGCCGTCGACCGGTTCCGACCCGACCGCTGGGATCTAACCGGCGCACTCATTTACCTGGCAGGGGTTGAGATCATCAGGTACGCCCCGGGTCTGAAGTCACGGCTCGCCTTGTCACCGAACTCGACCCACGAAAAGCAACCTTCCCGACATCGCACAGGCAGCAACGGCAGTTGACCAAATCAGCTCCAAAACAACGGAATACGACGCTCATGGGTAACCATGCACATGGCAGATCAGCCCCGCATGGTCGGCGTCACCCCGAGGAACTGGCGCGGACAAGCAGGCCATGCCGAGCGCAGGGCTCTCCGGGCACACGCTTCCGCCTAACACCACCAGCTAGGAAATGAAACGGCGAATGAGACAAACCGCCTGTGAAACGGCGTGAGACAAAGAGAAGAGACGCAGTTCAGAAGACCGGAATATGAAACGGAATTTGAGAACCTACAGTTTGTTGTTGTTGTTGTTGCTGTGGTGGTGGTGCTGTGTTGCTTGTCTTCGTCGCCACTACCACTACTACCGCCGCTCCTGAAAGATCAAGGGCATGAATGTATTACCGCGGCTTGACCGTTAGACAGGTAGACCGAACCGCGCCGGCGAAATCAGTCGATGCTCGCCACAACACCTGATCGTTCGGTTCATAGTTGGGGAGACGAACAACAAACGCCTCCTCGTACATCGCCTGCTGACGCATCAGCCGCGCCAAGAATGGGTCCTCAGCCTTGTCCGCAAGCCGCCTCATGTCGGTGGCCGAGGCCTGGAGCACGGGAACTACGGACAAATTCAGGGTCCTCTGCTCGGGTGACCACGAGGAGGCAGGGATCGTGGCATCCGATTTGCTCCACTCGTCGAGCTTCGCGCCGTAGGAGTTGGAGATTGGGGCCCATTCGGCGCAGACAGGGTCCGGTGTCGCGGGGATGGTGGGATTCACTTGCGGCGCTGCAGCTTCGACAGTGACAGTGGGCGCCGCCGCATGGGTATCGTTGTTCGTGTTGCTCGATCCGATGATCCCGCCGATGACTCCACCCACGACCAGGGAGAGCGCAGCCACGCTTCCCACTGCGGCCGCGTTCCCGCGGAGTCGCCTCGGTGGCATGCCAACCGGCCAGCCACTCGCTGTCGGCGGCAGCGGAGGTGTATGCGGCCAGGGCGGCGGACTCGTTGCAGGCGGGGGGCCGGGGTGCGGAGGCCGCGGGTCAGTGCGCGGATCGTGCGGGGTCACTGGCCGGCGATAGTCCGCAGAAGCGGTGCCATGGGAACACCCAGAACGTCGGGGTCGAAGCTGGGCGAGTCGAATCCGAGGTACTTGTCGAAGAGGGCCTGGAACTTGTCGCCCACATCGAGACGCGTACGTCGCAGGACATCGGAGATGATGTCCTCCAGTTCAAGATTGGTGTAGTCGCGCAACGCATTCGGAGCGATGTCGATGCCTTGCAGGTTGCCTTCGTTGTCCCAGCGGGCCTGGACGTCAGGGTGGAACTGGTCACCGCGGATGCCCTGGCAGGCGACGTTGAACGCGGCGTGGCGGGCACGCAGTTGGGAGACCGCGTCGAGAACCTGCTGCACCTCCTCATCGGGTGTCACTGCGTGCCCTCCCTGGTGTCTTCGCTGCTTTTCGGGCGAGTCTTGCGTGCCTCACGGCGGCCCTTCACCGGTTCGGCGTTCGCGGGTGATTCGACCCGTAGCCGTCGCTCCGGGTAGAGCCGGCGATCGGCATCGGCACCTGCGGCCGCGCCGCCCATGCCCATCGGCATCATCGGCGGCATCATTCCGGGTCCGCCAGTGCCGGCGGTCGCCGGCGTGGACGCCGGGCCTGCACTGAAGGTTGTCGGAGCTGCGGTCACCGGCGCGGCCGCCGGGAACGTGCCCGGCGCTCCCCCAGCCAGCGACGCGGGACTGGTTCCGCCGTAGTCACCGCCGCCGCCGAAATCACCGGCGCCAGGGAAGTCTCCCCCGCCGCCGCCGAAGTCACCGGCACCGCCCAGATCGGCAGATCCTGGATCTGCTCCGGAGAAGTCTGCGGACAGATCGGGGACATTGGCTTTGGCGACCGCGGCATTGGCCGCTGTGGTGGCGGCCTGCGTGAGGCCGCCGACGAGTTGCGTTCCTGCTTGCTGAACCCCCTGGCCGGCGGCGGCGAGGCCGCTCACCAAACCCCCGACCAGCCCCGTTACGCCGCCCAGAAGCGCGGGGACGACCGTGTTCACCAACTCGCTGCCGGGATCCCCTCCCAGCGCGGCCGCGGCGGGATCAGCACCTGACGAGAGGGTGTCAGCCCCGCTCAGCCCACCGGCGGCGGCATCGCCCTCAGTGGCCTCACCGAGTGCCTCTCCGGCACCCTGATCCGCAGAATCCGCCCCCGAGCCGGGGTCGCTCCCTGCAGCGCCACTGCCCTGGCCATTGCCCGATACGTCGGGAATCGACGAGCCCACGGTCGCGGTGCGGTATTGCTGATACGCGGCCATGGCCGTGTGATTGGCCTCCGCGAGTTGTCCCTGCAACGCCGTAATGGCCGGCCCGTAAAGACCGACGGTCGGTGGGGTGTTGTTGGCGGCGACGGCCATCTTCAGACGCTGCGTGAGGGTGTCGAACACCTGCGGTGTGGGCATCGCCGCCTTGGTGCGCCGGTAATCTTCGGCATGAGCGCGGAACTGCTGTGCGAGGCGGCGAGCCGACTCGGCCTGACTGATGTAGTCGGCCTCCAGTCGATGAAGATGGCTTTGGGCGGTGTCGGCCGCCGAGGAGGACCAACTGGATTCCGAGGTGTTTCGCGCCGCTCGCACCTGATCGGCAGACCGCTCGAGATCGGCAGCATGATTGGCCAGAGCCGTTGCCGCACTGTCGAACCCATCAGCACCGGGGCCGCCGTGGATCAGTGCGCTGGCTTGGACACCAGTCACCGGCTCGGCTCCCGCCGGAACGCCAGGCGGAGCGGCGACGGGCGGATGGACCGGGATAGCCATCGCCGCGACCGGCACCACTGCCCCGCCTCCAGCCCCGCCGCGGACCAGGACGCGGGAGGCGGCGGTGTCCTGGGCGTCGTAAGACTGCGCCGTCGACGCCAAATGCTCGCCGGCCGCCTCGGCGCGGGCGTGTACTCCGATCGTGCCGGCGTTCAGGGCTGTGGCCGCCCCGCTCAACCGGGTTGCCATCTGCACCGACACCGCGTCAGCGGCGCACGGCGTCGCCGCGACAGCGGGAGTCGCCGATGAGGCCGGGGCTGCGGCAGTGGCCGCGGCAGCGTCCCGGACGCCGTCGGTGTCGACGTTGAGAGAGGCGGGCATGGGAAGCGGTTAGTCCGGTTCGGAATCAGTTCGACAGAGTGCGGGCGGCCTCGGCCTCGACGTCGCTGTAGCCCTGGACATCGCGGCGGATGTGTTCGGCGACGCCCTGGGCGTATGCGGCCAGCCGCTGGCCGGCTTCCCGGCGGGCCATCAGCACCTCGGCGTAGGCCGCACCCACCGTCGATGCGCCCAACTTGCCGAACGCCCCGCGCGCAGCGCTCAGGGTGTCTTCGGAGACGTCCATCGCCTCGGCAGCCCGGCGGCTTTCGCCATCCCACCAGCGGGCGTGGTCCTCCCACGCATCGGCATCGACTGACAAATCTTTAGCCACGGCAAACCCTCCTGTTGTTCGACCTTATGGTCCCAAAACCCAAGGGTACGGGCGGGGCGCACTTACAGCAGCCACCTCACGCGGTTAATTCTCAGAAGGTAATCCAGCGGGTGCGATAGGCGGCGACCTGCTCTTGGCTTGGCCAAGCGTCACTGGGCGGCAAATCCGCGCCGGCCTCATTCATGCGCCTCAAGTGATCGCAGCGGGCCCGCATGACGGCCAACGTGTAGAGGTGGAACAACCGCTCAGCAAGCACTTCGGCGGTCCACTCAGCGTTGACCTCCGGCTCGATCTGGACGCGCTGGACCAAGCCGTCACTGTCAATCTCGACCATGACCGCCCCATCGCGGGAACTCTCCACATACGTGGGGCTCTCGGTCTGCGTCTGCATGGCTCAAACCCTACGACGGTCTCGGACTGCCGGGCGGGATCAACGGTGAAGGTCCACCGGGAGCGGCAGGCGGCATGGCCGGGGCCAGTGGTGTGACCGCATGCGTGGTGACTGCCGTCGGAGCCGCGGGCTTGCTCCAGCCCAGGAAATCGCCGCTACTCCCCAGAGCGCTGAGAGGTTGCACCTGGCCATCCATCCAAACCTTTCCGTTGCCCAACGCCATCACCGGAGGACGCGACTCGAAACGGGCAATGTCGCCGGGTTGCAGATGCGACGGGTCAACCGGAGTAGTGACCGGTGCACCGGGTGGGGGGATGTCGATACCTTGCGCTTTATAGGCATCAGTGACGCTTTGACCAGCGAGGACCGCACGAGTTGCATTGGCCGCCTGCTCATTTGGGGCGGTAACCGGCGTCCCGTCAGGCAGCGTGACCGTCTTGGCGGCGTCGGCCGAGGGCGTCGGAGCGCCCGGTGTGCTGGCCGGTGCCGCCGCGGCGGGAGCTGCCTTACCCGAGTCGCCGGCGGCAGTGTCGCGCGCGGCCTGCTCGGCGGTGCCGCCCTGCCCATTGCTGCCGGTGGCACCGTCGTCCTTAAAGCCCGCCTCGGCCGCCAGCGGTTTGTCCGCCTTGGAGGAGTCGGAGGACTTCTCGGCCGCCGGGTCGGCGGTAGCGCCCGCGGGATCCTTGGAAGCGGCCGGTTCGGCCGGTTTGTCGTCCTTGAACGCCCCGGCATCCTTGGCTGCCGCCGCCGGTTGGTCGGTGAATCCGGTACCTCCCAGCTGCCCCAGCGACCCGAGACTGCCCAGCGCCGGACCCAGCGCGCTCAGTGGAGCTGCACCCAGCCCAGCCAGCGAGCTTCCCAGCGATCCGCCCAATCCACCCAAGCCACCCAGCGCGCCCAACGCGTCGCCGAGGCCGCCGCCCATCATCGGGTTCATCCCTGTCATCGGGCCCAGTCCGGCGAACGGGTCCATAAGTCCCTGCGCTCCCCCGCCCTGACCAGTTCCGACATCCGTCAG
>CAZHUU010000190.1:0-1137 GCA_964535335.1 uncultured Mycobacterium sp. | reverse complement strand
CCCGACGTCGCGTCGGAGGCTGGATCGCTGCCCGCTGCCCGACTCTCCTGCCCGCCTGCACCGGCCGGGTCCGCGGCGGCGGGGGCAGGATTCGGCGGGCCAGACGCCTTGTACTCAGCGGCGATGTCTTTGAGGATCTGCTGCTTGGCCGTCGCATTGACGTGGGCATCATCGAGTACCTGCTGGACTGAGGCCAGCTTCTCGTTGAGGTACTTCTGGTAATTGCTCAGCGCCAGCGGATCACCCGAGCCGGCGACCCCGGCCTGGTACGTCTTCATCTCGCTCAAGATCGACTTGATCTTGTCCCTGGCCTGCTGATTCTGCGCGACCGCGTCATTGATCTCCTGGGTGAGCCGTTCGTCCAGACCCTGGACCTGCGTCCCGCTGGTGTTGTAGTCCTCACCGGCCTGACCAGCCCCCGTCGACAGCCCACCCGACCCCGGAGGCGGCGGTGGTGCAGTCCCGAGCGGGCTGCCAGCCGCACCCGTCGGTGGGCCGACCTGCGGAACGCCGTTGCCACCCGAACCAAACAGCGGTGGTGTAGCCGACCCCCCAGGTGGGATTGGCACGCCATAAGGCGAACTGCCATCCGTACCCGGGTAGGGCGGCGGTTTGGGTTGCGAATCGGTGACCTTGCCCGGGGAGGGGACACCCGCGCCGCCATAGACGTCGGGTTTTCCATCCCCGTCCGGGTTCGCGGGGACCGCAGGGCTAGCCGGCATGGGAGCCAGCAGCCGCCCCGCCGCCGCGATCAGCCCGTCGTGAACGCTGTTCACTCCCCGTTGAAGTTCCTCGGCACCGATACCGCTCGTCATGCGCAACGCCTTCCGCTACAAGTCGCCCGGGCGGCCGGTGGATCGAGGCGCGCCCGGTTTTCTCCACGCTTCCAGAGCCGACGCATTGTTACGGCCAGGCACTCGAACCCCGTTTATCGCCGACGAACGCGGCGCGGTGGCGGCCGGCACAGCCACCGCCGGGCTAAGGCAGATCGTCGATCCCGCTCAGGTCGTCGGGCATGTTCTCCGCCGCCACCAGGTCGCGCCACTTGCCGGAAACCGCCATCCACTTATCGGCTGCGGACTTGAATCTGAGCATCGCGGAGATCGAATGCTGCACCAGCTCCGCGGCCTCCTCGGC
>CAZHUU010000189.1:0-7435 GCA_964535335.1 uncultured Mycobacterium sp. | reverse complement strand
AAACCATCTGGGCCACTTCGCGCTCACCGGGCTGCTGCTGAACAACCTGCTGCCGGTGGACGGCTCCCGAGTGGTCGTGGTCGCCAGCATCGCCCACACCATCCGGGCCCGGATCGCCTTCGACGATCTGCAGTGGGAAAACCGCCGCTACGAACGAGTGGCCTCCTACGGCCAGTCCAAGCTGGCCAACCTGCTGTTCGCCTACGAGCTGCAACGGCGGCTCGCCGCCGCCGACGCGAAAACCATTGCGGTGGCGGCACATCCGGGGATCTCCAACACCGAGCTGATCCGTCACGTGCCCGGTTCGTCGCTGCCCGGCGTGAAGACGCTCGGCGGCCTGCTGTTCAACAGCCCGGAGTTGGGCGCGCTGCCCACGCTGCGGGCCGCCACCGATCCGGCGGTGCTGGGCGGGCAGTATTACGGACCGGACGGATTCCGGGAGATTCGCGGCTACCCCAAGCTGGTGACGTCGAGCAGGCAGTCGCACGACCGCGACATCCAGCAGCGGCTGTGGGCGGTGTCCGAGGAGTTGACCGGCGTGACGTTCCCGGTCTGATGCGCAGCGTCTCCGAACATCAGGATGTCGTCGCCGGGCTGATCACCGCCCGGCCGCCCGCGCTACTGGGCCTGGCCGAGGCGGAGGGGCTGGTGCTGGCCGCCGATGTGGAGGCCCCGCTGTCGCTGCCGGTGTTCGACAACTCCGCGATGGACGGCTATGCGGTGCGGGCCGAGGACGTCGCCGGCGCCGATGCCGAGCATCCGGTGAGATTGCCTGTGGCCGAGGACATTCCGGCCGGCCGCACCGATCCACTGAGCCTGGCGCCGGGCACGGCGCACCGCATCATGACCGGTGCGCCGCTACCCGCCGGGGCCGACGCCATTGTTCCGGTGGAGGCCACCGACGCCGGCATCGAGACGGTGGAGATCCGTGCCGCGTCGAGATCCGGTCAGCATGTCCGGCGGGCCGGCGAGGACGTGACGGCAGGCACCACAGTGCTGCGGGCCGGCCAGCTGGTCACTCCGGCCGCGCTCGGGCTGGCCGCCGCGCTGGGACTCGGAGCGCTGCCGGTCATCCCGCGCCAGCGCGTGCTGGTGATGTCCACCGGCTCGGAACTGGTGTCGGCCGGCACCGAACTGAAGGCCGGTCAGATCTACGAGTCGAACGCGATCATGCTTGCCGCGGCGGTGCGCGAAGCCGGCGGTGAGGTGGTCGCCACCCCCACCTCCAGCGACGACGTCACCCAGTTCAGCGCGGTGCTCGAGGGCTACGCCGGGCAGGCCGACCTGATCATCACCTCGGGCGGGGTCAGTGCCGGCGCCTACGAGGTGGTCAAGGACGCGTTCGGAGGGGGCGCGGTGGAGTTCGTCAAGGTGGCCATGCAACCGGGCATGCCGCAGGGCGCCGGGCATTTCGGCGGGACGCCGATCGTCACGCTGCCCGGCAACCCGGTCAGCGCGCTGGTGTCCTTCGAGGTGTTCGTGCGGCCCGCCCTGCGCGCCGCGATGGGCCTGCCCCAGCCGCTGCGCCCACGCCGCACCGCCGTGCTCGCCGAGGACCTGACCTCACCGGGCGGCAAGCGGCAGTTCCGCCGCGGGGTCTTCGACGCCGCCGCGGGCACCGTCACCACCTACGGGCCACCCGCGTCGCATCATCTGCGCTGGCTGGCCTCGGCGAACTGCCTGCTGGAGATACCCGAGGACGTCACCGGGATCGCGGCCGGAGAACAGGTCTCGTTGTGGGACCTGTCCTCGGGCGGCCACCCGTAGAATCACGCCGATGGCCAGACGCCCCCGCTCCGCGGACGACACCACCAAGTCCGGCCCTCAGCGGCTGGCGGCGCTGGTGCGCTCGTCGATCCCGCCCATGCATCCCGCCGGGCTGCCGTTCGTCTCGGCGAGCCTGGCGGTCGCCGCCCTGGGCCGCCGCAACCGCTGGCTGCGCCGTGCCGGACTGGCCGCGGCCGGCGCCAACGCCGCGTTCTTCCGGCACCCGCCCCGCACCCCACCGAGCCGTCCGGGTGTGGTGGTCGCCCCGGCCGACGGCCTGGTCTGCCTGGTCGAGGAGGCCGAACCGCCGGCCGAGCTCGGGCTGCCGGCCGGCCCGCTGCCGCGGGTGAGCATCTTCCTGTCGATCCTGGACGCCCACGTGCAGCGCGCCCCGGTCGGCGGCACGGTCGTGACCGTCGCCTACCGGGCCGGGCGCTTCCATTCCGCGGACTTGGCGGCGGCCAGTGAGGACAATGAGCGCAACAGTGTGCTGATCCGCACGCCGGAAGGACATGAAGTGGTGGCCGTACAGATCGCCGGGCTGGTTGCCCGGCGCATCGTCTGTGAGGTGGAGGCCGGTGACACCGTCGAGATCGGCGACACCTACGGGTTGATCCGGTACGGGTCCCGGTTGGACACCTACCTGCCCGCCGGCTCACAGGTGCTGGTCGAGCCCGGCCAGCGGTCGCTGGCCGGTGAGACGGTATTGGCGACGATGCCGTGATCAAACCCCGTCCCCCGCGGCTGATCAGCACGCGGCTGGTGCCCAGCGCTGTGACGGTGCTGGCCATGTGCCTCGGGCTGACCGCGGTGAAGTTCGCGCTGGATCAGCGGCCCACCGAGTCGATGGCGCTGTTGGCCGCGGCGGCGATCCTCGACGCGCTGGACGGCCGGATCGCCCGGCTGCTCAACGCCACCTCCCGGATGGGCGAGGAGATCGACTCGCTGGCCGACGCGGTGAACTTCGGGGTGGCGCCGGCGTTCATCGTGTACTCACTGCTGCTGTCGCATTCCCGGCTCGGCTGGATCGTCGTTTTGCTCTACGCGGTGTGCATCGTGCTCCGACTGGCCCGCTTCAACGCGCTGCTGGACGCCGACCTGCCCGCCTACACCAAGGAGTACTTCGTCGGGATGCCCGCCCCGGCCGGCGCCATCGGGGCGATCGGGCCGCTGGCCGCCAAGATGCAGTGGCCGGGCGAGTGGTGGACCACCCAGACCGCCGAGAGCATCATCATCGCCTGGATGGTGGGGGTGTCGCTGCTGGTGGTCAGTCGCATCCCGATGCGCAAGGTGCACACCTTCGCCGTCAAGCCGAACATGGTCGCCCCACTGCTGGCGCTGGTGGCGATCGGCACCGCGGCCGCGTTCGTGTTCCCGTACCTGGTGATCCTGCTGATCATCGTGGCCTACGTCATTCACATCCCGTTCGCGGTGCGCTCCCAGCGCTGGGTCGCCGCGCACCCGGAGGCGTGGAACGACCGGCCGCGTCAACAGCGCGCCGCACGCCGGGCGATCCGCCGCTCCCAGCACCCTCGGCGGCGCTCGGTGGCCCGGCTCGGCCTGCGCAAACCGGGGCGCTGAGCGATGTCCGACTCGACCTTCGCCGACTCCCCGGCGCCGGTGTCCCGGCTGACGCTGACCGCGCGGCTGAACACCTCGGCCCTGGACTCCCGCCGGGGCGTGGTGCGGTTGCATCCGGAGGCCATCACCGCACTGGGCATCCGGGAGTGGGACGCGATCTCGCTCACCGGTTCCCGGACCACCGCGGCGGTGGCCGGGGTGGCGCCGGCGGGCACCCCGGCGGGTACCGCGCTGCTCGACGACGTGACCTTGTCCAACGCCGGGCTGCGGGAGGACACCACGGTGCTGGTGTCGCCGGTGACGGTGTACGGCGCCCGGTCGGTGACGTTGAGTGGTTCGACCCTGGCCACCAAGTCGGTGTCCTCGGCGACCCTGCGCCAGGCGCTGTTGGGCAAGGTGCTCAGCGTCGGCGACACGGTGTCGCTGCTGCCGCGCGACCTCGGCCCCGGCACGTCGACCTCGGAGGCCAGCGCGGCGCTCGCATCCTCGGTCGGCATCACCTGGACCTCGGAGCTGCTGACGGTCACCGGCACCGACCCGGCCGGACCGGTGAGCGTGCAACCGAACTCGTCGGTCACCTGGGGTGACGGGGTCACACCCGGAACGGCAGGCGCCGCCGCGGCCGCGGTCAGCCCGCCGATGCAGTGGCCCGAGGCGCCGCCGGTGTCGATCGACGACCTCAAGGGACAGCACGTGCAGGCGGGCCGGCTCACCGAGTGGCTCAAGCTCGCACTCGACGAACCCGCCCTGCTCGAGAAGCTGGGCGCCAAGCCCAGTCTCGGTGTCCTGATCACCGGGCCGGCCGGGGTCGGCAAGGCCACCCTGGTGCGGGCGGTGTGCGCCGGACGCCGGCTGGTGGAACTCGACGGCCCCGATGTCGGTGCGCTGGCCGCCCAGGACCGGCAGCAGGCCGTCGCCAACGCGGTGGCCACCGTGGCCAATGGCGGCGGCGTGCTGCTGGTCACCGATATCGACGCACTGCTGCCCACCCCGCCCGAGCCGGTGGCCACCATGATCCTGGGCGAACTGCGCAAGGCGGTCGCCGCGCCCGGGGTGGCGTTCATCGCGACCTCGCAGCAGCCCGACGCCCTGGACCCGCGGCTGCGCGCCCCGGACCTGTGCGACCGCGAGCTGGGCCTGAGCCTGCCCGACGGCGCGACCCGCAAGGCACTGCTGGAGGTGCTGCTCCGCGACGTTCCCGCCGAGGATCTGGCGTTGAGCGAGATCGCCGACCGCACACCGGGATTCGTGCGCGCCGACCTCGCCGCACTGGTGCGTGAGGCCGCCCTGCGGGCGGCGGCGCGCGCCAGCGAGGACGGTAAGCCGCCGTCACTGACCCAGGACGACTTCACTGGCGCGCTGACGGTCATCCGGCCACTGTCGCGGTCGGCCACCGAGGAGGTCTCGGTGGGCTCGGTGACGCTGGAGGACGTCGGCGACATGGCCGAGACCAAGGCGGCACTGACCGAGGCGGTGCTGTGGCCGCTGCAGCATCCGGACACCTTCGCCCGCCTCGGCGTTGACCCACCCAAGGGGGTACTGCTCTACGGCCCGCCGGGCTGCGGCAAGACGTTCGTGGTGCGCGCCCTGGCCAGTTCCGGCCGGCTGAGTGTGCACTCCGTCAAGGGCGCCGAGCTGATGGACAAGTGGGTCGGCTCGTCGGAGAAGGCGGTTCGCGAATTGTTCCGCCGGGCAAGGGATTCCGCGCCCTCCCTGATCTTCCTCGACGAGATCGACGCAATGGCGCCGCGCCGCGGGCAGAGCTTCGACTCGGGCGTGACCGACCGCGTGGTGGCCTCGCTGCTCACCGAACTCGACGGTATCGAGCCACTGCGCGACGTCGTGGTGCTCGGCGCCACCAACCGGCCGGACCTGATCGATCCGGCGCTGCTGCGTCCGGGCCGGCTGGAGAAGCTGGTGTTCGTCGAGCCGCCCGACGCCGATGCCCGCCGCGAGATCCTGCGCACCGCAGGCAAATCGGTGCCGCTGAGCAAGGACGTCGATCTCGACGCGCTGGCCACCGAGTTGGACGGCTACAGCGCCGCCGACTGTGTCGCCCTACTGCGCGAGGCCGCGCTCACCGCGATGCGCCGGTCGATCGACGCCGCCGACGTCACCGCCGCCGATGTCGCCAAGGCGCGGGAGACGGTGCGGCCGTCGCTCGACCCGGTTCAGGTGGAGTCACTGCGCGCCTTCGCCGCCGGCCACTGAGCCCGCTCAGGACCGCTCGGCGATCCCGGCCAGCCGGTCCAGCGATGCCCGCAGCCGCTCCGCCGTGGTGGCACGGGCCCGCTCCAGCCGCTTCGGATCGGTGAGCAGGCTCCAGTCGTAGGTGTGGGTGACCACGGTGCGGCCCGCGGCCACCGGGTCGAGCTCCCAGCGCCACCGGTGCCCGGGCGGCGTGGCCGCCGGCTCGGCGGGGCACCAGGCGATCAGCCTGCCCTCCTCGAACTCCACCACGTGGTTCTCCCGCACGGCGCCGTGGTTGAGCGTCATGGTGAACACCTCGCCCACGCCGTGCACCCGCTGGCCCGGCTCGGCCAGGCCCAGGTTGTCGTTGCCGTCCCACTCCGGCTGGCGGGCCGGGTCGGCGATGAGGTCGAAGATCGTCGCCGCCGGCGCATTGATCTCCCGGGTGGCGCTGACGACCCGCTCGGCTCCGTGCACATCGGTCATGTCCAGATTGAACTACACCCTTGACCATCCAACAATGACATGTCAGAGTAGGAATATGACTCTTCCCGCTGCTCCCACTTCCACCGTCCGGGTCGGCGACCACGACCGTGAGGACACCGCGAACCTCCTGGGCCAGGCGCTGTCGCAGGGATACCTCGACATGACCGAGTACGAACGCCGGCTGCAGGCCACCTTCGGCGCCCACACCGCCGAGGAGTTGCGCCGGCTGGTGAACGACCTGCCGGTACCGCGGTTGCGTCGCACCGATCCCCGCCGGGTCGCCGCCCGCCGCAACGCCGCCCGGTTGTCGGTCCGCCTGCATCTGGCGGCGTACCTGACCATGGTCGGCATCGTGCTCACGGTGTGGTTGGCGGTCGGCCTGACGGCAGGCTCCTGGTACTTCTGGCCGATCTGGCCCATCCTCGGCGCGGGGGTCGGCCTGCTCGGGCACGCCCTGCCGCTACGGCTGATGGGCGGTCAGCACTGCGCCCACCGCGGTGGCCAGATCACCGGCCAGCCACGGTGGAATGCCGCCGGAATGCCTGTGCACCGCTGAGTACGGCAGGTCGACCACGGCCGCGGTCACCGCATCGACCGACCGGGCCCTGGTCATCGGGTCGGGCGGCCACCGGATCGTCGCGCGCCGGATACTGAGAAACATTGCCGCCCAAGCAGACTCACGCCCGATACCCACCACCTGAGCAGGACCATCCGACGGGCTGGGCATTTCCCGGCGCGTCAACAACGTAGAGTGGCGATAAGACCAAGCCCGAAACAAGGCTGACACCCCGACCGACCGGTAGATCACCGACGCGCGTGGCGCGTCCTACAGATCGGAGTGCCATGCTCGTCGTCCTGCTCGCGCATGCGATCGCCGCCGCCGTGGCGCCGGTCCTTGTGATGCGGTGGGGTCGGCTGGCCTTCTATCCCCTGGCGCTGGTTCCGGCGGCATCCCTGGTCTGGGTGGCGCTGAACTGGCCGTCGGACGGCCACGCGGCCGACACGGTGCGCATCCCGTGGGTGCCGGAACTGTCGATGGACATCGACCTGCGCTTCGACACCCTGGCCGCGATCATGAGCGTGCTCGTGTTGGGGATCGGCGCGCTGGTGCTGGTCTACTGCGCCGGCTACTTCGACCACCGCGACGGGCACACCGAGAACCGGCTGCCCAGCTTCGCCGCCGAACTGGTGGGCTTCTCCGGGGCGATGTTCGGCCTGGTGGTCAGCGACAACATGCTGCTGCTGTACACCTTCTGGGAACTCACCACGGTGCTGTCGTTCCTGCTCGTCGGCCACTACGCCGAGCGGGCGACCAGCCGCCGGGCCGCCATGCAGGCCCTGCTGGTCACCACCGCTGGCGGCTTGGCGATGCTGGCCGGCATCGTCATCCTCGGCCACGCCGCGGGCACCT
>CAZHUU010000188.1:6764-7525 GCA_964535335.1 uncultured Mycobacterium sp. | reverse complement strand
GGCGGCCCGCTGGCGAAGGTGATTCACCAGACGCGGCGGCAGCTTGAAGGTCACCGGGACCGCGGGCTCCGGCGGCGCCACCGGCGCGGGCAGCGACTGCGCTTCCCGCAGGTAGCGGTACGCTTGACGGCGCGAGAGGGCGAATTGACGCGACATAGACACACACGCCTCCTGGACGCTGAGCCCGCGCGCGAGCAACCCATGGGCAGCGTTGAGACGTTCGGCCATCTGCAAATCGGTCGATCGCGCCATATGTCATATAAATATTACCGTTTGCGTCGCAAGTCAAGCCCGGCTTGCTGCCGATCAAGCGCCACCGTCCGGTCAAAGACGAAGTTACCTTTTGTGTCCGTGGCGTCAGCTCCGCACCCTGCGGGGTCCCCTGGGTCGGCATCCAGCGCTGGAGACCCTCGAGAATGCCCTGCTCCAGGTAGGCCTGAATCAGCGCCAGCACGCGGCCATCGCTGAGGTGGGCCGCCACCTTGGCGAGGAGGGTGGCATGCGGAATCGTGTCGAAGTAGCTTTTGAGGTCGGCGTCCACCACCCAGGTGTGGCCGGCCGTGAGGTGCCGATCGACGGCGCGCACGTGGTGGTGATCGGCCGCGGTGTCACGGTGGGCCGCCCGCTGGGGCTGCTGCTGACCCGTCGGTCGGAGAATGCCACGGTCACGTTGTGCCACACCGGAACTCGTGACCTGCCCAGCCTGACCCGGCAGGCCGACATCATCGTCGCGGCCGTCGGCGTGCCGCACATGCTGACCG
>CAZHUU010000188.1:4424-6754 GCA_964535335.1 uncultured Mycobacterium sp. | reverse complement strand
GACCGCCGACATGGTGCGGCCCGGGGCGGCCGTCGTCGATGTGGGGGTGAGCCGGGTCGACGGAACGCTCACCGGCGACGTGCACCCCGACGTGTGGGCGGTGGCCGGGCACGTCTCGCCCAACCCCGGTGGGGTCGGCCCGTTGACTCGGGCGTTCCTGCTGACCAACGTCGTCGAACTGGCCGAAGCCGCGCGATGACCGCACGGGCCAGGCGTCGGTTGCCGACCCGGGCGGAGCTCACCGCGTTCACCCGCCGGGTGGTACGGGCGCAGTGGCCGATCCTGTCCGTCGGGGTGATCTTCGTGATCGCCTTCGCTTTGGTCGCGGCCGGCTTCTGGCGGCGCGGCTCGCTGTTGATCGGCATCGCGGTCGGGCTGGCGGCGGTGCTGCGTTTGGTGCTCTCCGACGAGCGGGCCGGGCTGCTGGTGGTGCGAACGAAACCCCTGGACTTCGCGACCATGGTGACCGTCTGCGCGGTGATGGTCTACATCGCCTCGACGATCGACCCGCTGGGCACCAGTTAGGGGACACCCTTTGTGCCCGGCTCTGAGCGACTCTGGCCGCGCGGGCGGTGGTGGCGGAGGCCGGCCGGCGGCCGGAGTCGCTCAAAGGTGGGCACAAGGGCACCCGCCCCGGAGACTACGTGGCCAGCGTCGCCCGGATGCACACCGTGATGTACGGCAGCGCCAGCCCGTTCGAGCTGGCCAGCGCCGGATGGGTGACCAGCAACTCGCGCACCTCCTCCAGCGTCCTGGTGCGCACGTCTGCCGGTGAGGTGATGCAGTAGCTGCGCGAGGCCACCAGGTCGATGAGCGCCTGCGGCGTCAGATAACTCGTCCACTCCACATGGTGGCGTTCCACATCGGTGAACGGGGCCGGCAGGGTGACCCGGTCGCTGAACGGGTCGCTCTCGTGACCGATGATCCGGCCCAAATCCTTGACCCAGCCCATCCGCTCGTCGCGGGTGTTCCACACCAGCCCGAGCCGGCCACCGGGCCGCAGCACCCGGGCCACCTCGGCGACCGCCCGCTTCAGGTCGAACCAATGCCAGGCCTGCGCCACCAGGACAGCATCAACGCTGTTGTCGCTCAACGGAATCTGCTCGGCGGTGCCCAGCAGCGCCGGGGTGGCGGGCAGCGCGCCGCGCAGCACCTCGAGCATCTCCGCGATCGGGTCCACCGCGACGACGTCCAGTCCGCGTTCCACCAGCCGGGTGGTCAGCTTGCCGGTGCCCGCACCGAGGTCCAGCACGTCACGGGCGCCGTCCGGCAACAGCCAGTCGATGGCCTCGGGCGGATAGGACGGGCGGCCGCGCTCGTAGGCGGCGGCTTCGGACCCGAAGGATAGTGACCGTTCCCGCTGCGGCTGCGTCACGGCCGGCGGGCGCCTTCGGCGTCGGCGCAGTCCAGGGTGCGACGGATCAGCTGCCCGACCGCCTCGGTCTCGACCAGGAAGCCGTCGTGGCCGTAGATCGACTCGACGACGTTCAGCCCGGTGCAGCCCGGCAACTCCGCGGCCAGTTCCTCCTGCAGGCGCAGTGGGTAGAGCCGGTCGGAGGTGATCCCGCCGACCACGACGGGCACCGGACAGGACCGCAACGCCGCGCTCACCCCGCCGCGGCCCCGGCCCACGTCGTGGTTGGACAGGGTCTCGGTCAGCGTGACGTAGCTGCCCGCGTCGAACCGCTTGGTCAGCTTGGCGCCCTGGTACTCCAGGTAGCTCTGCACGGCGTAGCGCCCGCCGTTGAGCGGGTCCTCTTCACCCTGGGCGTCGTTGGCGAACCGGGTGTCCAGTTCCACCTCGCCGCGGTAGGTCAGGTGTGCGAACCGGCGGGCCAGCTGCAGCCCGGTGCCCGGGAAGCGGCCGGTGCCGTGGTAGTCGCCGCCCTGCCAGTCCGGGTCCGCCGTGATCGCGGCGATCTGGGTGCTCTGGGTGCCGATCTGGTCGGCGGTGGCTCGGGCGCCGACGGCCAGCACCAGCGCGGCCCGGACCCGCTCGGGGTATCCAACGATCCATTCCAGGGCCCGCGCGCCGCCCATCGAGCCACCGATCACCGCGGCGACGTCGGTGATGCCCAGCGCGGCCAGCGCCGCGACGTCGGCGTTCACCTGGTCGCGCACCGTGATCATCGGAAACCTTGAGCCCCAAGGCTTTCCGTCCCGGGCCAGTGAGCTCGGCCCGGTGGATCCCCGGCAGCCGCCCAGCACGTTGGTGGCGATGGCGCACCAGCGGTCGGTGTCGATCGGCGCGCCGGGTCCGGCCACGCCGTCCCACCAGCCCGGCGTCGGGTGACCGGGGCCGGCCGGGCCGGTGATGTGCGAGTCGCCGG
>CAZHUU010000188.1:0-4414 GCA_964535335.1 uncultured Mycobacterium sp. | reverse complement strand
ACCACCACGATGTTGTCCCGATTGGGGGACGGCTCACCCCAGCGCTGCACCGCGATCGACACGTCGTCGATCACGGCGCCGCTCTCGCATGTCAGCGGGCCGATGTCGACGACGCCGATCTCGCCCTCGGCGGGCAGTGTCACGGTGCGCTCCTGGCTTCCGCCCAATTGTTCCTCTTCGCGCAAGCGCTCATCGGAAAGCGTCACGTCCGGCTCCGTCAAAGGGCCGCCACGGCCCGAGGGTCCGCGGCGTCCGCGCCGGCCGGCGACTTGGCGGCGGCGAAACCGCGCTCCAGGTCCGCCAGGATGTCGTCGATGCCCTCCAGGCCGACGGCCAGCCGCACCAGGCCGGGCGTGACCCCGGTGGCCAGCTGCTCCTCGGCGGACAGCTGCTGGTGGGTGGTGGACGCCGGGTGGATCACCAGGGACCGGACGTCGCCGATGTTGGCGACATGGCTGTGCAGCGTCAGGGCGTTGACGAACGCCTTGCCCGCCTCGATGCCGCCGGCCAGCTCGAAGGACAGCACCGCGCCGGTTCCCTTGGGCGCCAGCTTCTTTGCCAGCTTGTACCACGGCGAGCTCGGCAGCCCGGCGTAGTTGACCTTCACCACGTCGTCGTGGCCTTCCAGGTATTCGGCCACCTTCTGCGCGTTGGCGACGTGGCGTTCGATCCGCAGGCTCAGCGTCTCCAGTCCCTGGGCGATCAGGAAGGCGTTGAACGGCGAGGCCGCCGAACCCAGGTCACGCAGCAGCTGAACACGAGCCTTGAGCGCGTACGCCGGCGCACCGAGGTCGGCGAACACCACCCCGTGGTAGCTGGGGTCCGGCTCGGTGAACCCGGGGAAGCGCCCGCTGGTCCAGTCGAAGGTGCCGCCGTCGACGATCACGCCCGCGATCGTCGTGCCGTGCCCGCCGATGTACTTGGTGGCCGAGTGCACCACGATGTCCGCGCCGTGCGCGATCGGCTGGATCAGGTATGGCGTGGCGATGGTGTTGTCCACGATCAGCGGCACCCCGTTGTCGTGGGCCACCTTGGACACCCCGGGGATGTCGAGAACGTCGATCTGCGGGTTGGAGATGGTCTCGGCGAAGAACGCCTTGGTGTTCGGCCGCACCGCGGCCTGCCAGGAGTCCAGGTCGTCGGGATCCTCGACGAACGTGGTCTCGATGCCCAGCTTCGGCAGCGTGTAGTGCAGCAGGTTGTAGGTGCCGCCGTAGAGCCGCGGGGACGCGACGATGTGATCACCGGCGCCGGCGATGTTGAGGATCGCGAAGGTCTCCGCCGCCTGGCCGGAGGCCAGTAACAGCGCCGCCACGCCGCCCTCCAGGGCCGCGATGCGCTGCTCGACGGTGTCCTGGGTGGGGTTCATGATCCGGGTGTAGATGTTGCCCGGCTCGGCCAGCCCGAACAGCGCGGCGGCGTGCTCGGTGTTGTCGAAGGTGTACGAGGTGGTCTGGTAGATCGGCAGCGCGCGGGCATGGGTGTCACCCGGGGTCTGACCGGCGTGGATCTGCTTGGTCTCGAACGACCAGTTAGCGCTCGGATCGGGGGTTTCGGGGGTGCTCATAGGGGGTTGGCTCCTGTGGGACGCATGTTTCGGGGTCGGACTGGGCCCGGCGCGCTGCTGGTAGTGGGCACGCGCGCCGACGGCGACGGGTTCAGCGACAGTGACTCATGTACGGGCTCCACATCAGGTTTCCCTGTCTCGTTCGGGGGGCCCGACATGGCGGACCCGCGCTTGCCGTGCAGCCGGCTTCAGCTGCTCAACCTGGTCATCACCCGGGGCACCCCACCGCGGTTGGAGGGTTGCCGGCCAGCAAGCCGGGGCTTGATGCTGGCGCTCATGACCGACTCAAAGGGTATCCCACCGCGGGTGATGCATGCCAGCGGGTTCACGTAGCGTTTGAGCCGACGTGATACTGATAGCCGTCCCAAATACCGACGTCGGGAGACACACCGCACATGAGCGCCGAGCAGCCGACCATCATCTACACGCTGACCGACGAGGCGCCGCTGCTTGCGACGTACGCCTTCCTGCCGATCATCCGTACCTTCGCCGAGCCCGCAGGCATCCACATCGAGACCAGTGACATTTCGGTGGCCGGCCGCATCCTGGCCGAGTTCGGCGACTACCTCACCGACGATCAGAAGGTGCCGGACAATCTGGCCGAACTGGGCCGGCTCACCCAGGACCCTGACACCAACATCATCAAGCTGCCGAACATCAGCGCCTCGGTGCCGCAGCTGCTGACCGCCATCAAGGAGCTGCAGGGCAAGGGCTACCGGATTCCCGACTATCCCGGGGACCCGAAGACCGACGAAGAGAAGAACCTCAAGGAACGCTACGCCAAGGTGCTCGGCAGCGCGGTGAATCCCATTCTGCGTGAAGGGAACTCGGACCGTCGCGCGCCCAAGGCGGTCAAGGAATACGCCAAGAAGCACCCGCACAGCATGGGCGAGTGGTCGCAGGCGTCACGCACCCACGTGGCCACCATGCGGCACGGCGACTTCTATCACAGCGAGAAGTCGCTGACCCTGGACCGGGCACGCAAGGTCCGGATGGAACTGGTCACCAAGGGCGGCGAGACGATCGTGCTGAAGCCCGAGGTGGCGCTGGACGCCGGTGACGTCATCGACAGCATGTTCATGAGCAAGAAGGCACTGTGCGAGTTCTTCGAGGAACAGATGCAGGACGCCTACGAGACCGGTGTGATGTTCTCGCTGCACGTCAAGGCGACGATGATGAAGGTCAGCCACCCCATCGTCTTCGGCCACGCGGTCAAGGTGTTCTACAAGGACGCCTTCGCCAAGCACCAGGCGCTGTTCGACGAGTTGGGCGTCAACGTCAACAACGGGCTCTCCGACCTGTACAGCAAGATCGAGGTGCTGCCGGCCTCCAAGCGCGAGGAGATCATCCGCGACCTGCACGCCTGCCACGAGCACCGGCCCGAGTTGGCGATGGTCGACTCGGCCCGCGGCATCTCGAACTTCCACTCGCCCAGCGACGTCATCGTCGACGCCTCGATGCCCGCGATGATCCGGGCCGGCGGCAAGATGTACGGCGCCGACGGAAAGCTCAAGGACACCAAGGCGGTCAACCCGGAGTCCACCTTCTCCCGGATCTATCAGGAGATCGTCAACTTCTGTAAGACCCACGGCCAGTTCGATCCGGCCACCATGGGAACGGTGCCCAACGTCGGCCTGATGGCCCAGCAGGCCGAGGAGTACGGCAGCCACGACAAGACCTTCGAGGTCCCCGAGGACGGCGTCGCCAATATCGTCGACAACGACACCAACGAGGTGCTGCTCACCCAGAACGTGGAGGTCGGCGACATCTGGCGGATGCCCGTCGTCAAGGACGCTCCGATCCGCGACTGGGTGAAGCTGGCCGTCAATCGCGCCCGCGAGTCCGGCATGCCGGTGGTGTTCTGGCTGGACCAGGAACGTCCGCACGAGAACGAGCTGCGCAAGAAGGTGCTGACCTACCTGGGCGAGCACGACACCGAGGGCCTGGACATCCAGATCATGTCGCAGGAGCGGGCGATGCGGCACACCATCGAGCGGGCCATGCGCGGGCAGGACACCATCGCCGCCACCGGCAACATCCTGCGTGACTACCTCACCGACCTGTTCCCGATCCTGGAGCTGGGCACCAGCGCCAAGATGCTGTCGGTCGTGCCACTGATGGCCGGTGGCGGGCTGTACGAGACGGGCGCAGGCGGCTCGGCGCCCAAGCACGTCAGCCAGCTGCTGGAGGAGAACCACCTGCGCTGGGATTCGCTCGGCGAGTTCCTCGCGCTCGGCGCCAGCCTGGAGGACCTGGGCAGCAAGACCGGCAACAGGCGGGCCACGATCCTGGCGAAGACGCTGGACGCCGCGACCGGCGAGCTGTTGGACAACAACAAGAACCCGTCGCGCAAGACCGGCGAGCTGGACAACCGCGGCAGCCAGTTCTACCTGGCGCTGTACTGGGCGCAGGCGCTCGCCGAGCAGACCGAGGACGCGGAGCTGGCCAAGACGTTCGCCCCGCTCGCCAAGGCGCTGGGCGAGAACGAGGCCACCATCGTGGCCGAGCTCTCCGAGGCGCAGGGTCACCCGGCGGACATCGGCGGCTACTACGCGCCGGACCCCGCGAAGACCACCGCGGTGATGCGGCCGAGCAAGACGTTCAACGACGCGCTGGAGCGGGTGCGGGCGGACACGTAGCCGTCAGCCGAAGTCGGCCTGCCGTACCGGCGGGACGTGCCGGTCGACCCACTCGATGATCAGGTTGGCGACGCGCTGCGGCGCCTCGAACATCGGGATGTGCCCGACGCCGTCGAGCTGGGTCACGGCGCTGATCTCCGGGATGTGCTTCCGGAAGTGCTTGGTGAACCGCGGATGCGGCAGCACCCGGTCGCGTTCGCAGATCACC
>CAZHUU010000187.1:0-7606 GCA_964535335.1 uncultured Mycobacterium sp. | reverse complement strand
CGCGTGAGTCGGCCAACAGTGCCGGCAGCACGTCGACGTCGCTCATCGCGTCGCGATCGGCGTTGATGCCGAAATACAACTTTCCGCAGTACGAGGTCACCCCGATCGCCAACACCTGGTTGTGCAGCAACGGGGGCACCGAGTAGGTCTCCAGCAACTTCGCGCCGGCCAGGTACATCTGCGACTGCGGCCCGGGCACGTTGGTGATGAGCAGGTTGAACTGGCGCGCCGAGAACTGGGTGGCAACCCGGGTGCCCATCGCGTGCAGCGTCGGCGGCGCGAACCCGGACAGCGTCACGATGGTGCGGGCGTCCACCAGGCTCGTCGCCGCGGAATACGATTCGGTGGCGTGCGCGATCTGCGAGAGCCGCACCACCGGGTTGCCCTCGCCGACCGGCAGGTCCACCAGGAACGGCGCCACCTCGCTGATCGCCTGGCCCGGACCGCTCGACTCCAGATCGGCGTCCGGGTAGACCGACGTCGGCGCCATCGCCCGCACCGTGGAGGTGGTGGTCACCGGTTCCCCACGGGACAGCAGCCAGTTGCGCAACGCACCGGCGATGACCGCCAGCACCACGTCGTTCACGTCGCAGTCGTATCGGGAGCGCACCAGCCGGTAGTCGGACAACTCGCCGCTGGCCACGGTGAACCGCCGGTTGCGCGACACCTTGGTGTTCAGCGGGCTACTGGGCGCCGTGCCGCGGGCCACCGTGCGCGCCACGTCGGTCATCCGCCGCGCCAGCTCCACCATCTCGGCGCTGTTGGTCACCGCGGAGCGGACGGCCTGCAGCTGTTGTCCGGGCCGGGCCAGCCAGTCGCCGACGGCACCCAACAGCAGCTCACGGTCGCCCGGCTCGCGGCCGGGAATCCAGATGTCCTCATCGAAGGTGGGCGGCCGCTGCGAGCGATCGGCCACCACATGGCCGATCTCGAGCGCGGTCATGCCGTTCACCAGCGCCTGATGGGTCTTGGTGTAGAGCGCCAGCCGGTTCTTGGCCAGCCCCTCGATCAGGTACATCTCCCACAGCGGCCGGGACCGGTCCAGTGGCCGCGACCCCAGCCGCGCGATGAGCTCGTGCAGTTGGGTGTCGCTGCCCGGCGACGGCAACGCCGACCGGCGCACGTGATAGGTGATGTCGAAGTCCGGATCGTCCACCCAGACCGGACGCGCCAGCCCGAGGGTGACCTCCCGGATCTTCTGCCGGTACCGCGGAATCTGCGGCAGCCGCCGTTCGACGGTCTCCAGCAGCGCGTCGTAGGGCAACCCGCTGCGGGGCTTGCGCAGGATCGACAGCGATCCCACGTACATCGGTGTCGAGGTGTTCTCCTGCTGGTAGAAGGCCGCATCCGATGCTGACAACCGAGTCACCATCGTCGCGCCGTCCCCTGTCCTCGCCCAGCGAAAGCCCGGCCGAAACCCGAGCCGAAATCCTGCCCACGGTAACCGTGAACGCGTACCCGGCGCAGCACGGGTGCATACCTTGGCGCCGCGGCTATGCCACCATGGCGGCATCGGCCCGCACCTCTCCGGCGGCCGGTCCCCGTCGACCGACCCCTTGGAGAGCCCCGTGTCCACCCACCCGAGCACCGTCGTCCCCGCCGTGAGTCCCGTCGTGGACTACGAGCCGCCGCTGCAACGCCACCGCCCCGCGGCAGCCGCCGTATCTCCGCCACGTCCCCGCCCCGTCGCGCCACCGCGTCCGCGGCCCGCTCCCCCGCCGGCCGACACCGCCGCCGTCCGGGCGGCGGGCGCCTTCGCCGATGCGGCCCTGCGCCGGGTGCTGGAGGTCATCGACCGGCGCCGCCCGCTAGCCCAGTTGCGGCCGCTGCTGGCCGGCGGGCTGGTCGACTCGCTGATGTCGGTGCCGCGCCGGCCCGGCGGCGAGGCCGCGCGGCTGCGCCGGCTCCGGGTGCAGCCGATCGGGACCGCCGGCCTCGCGGCCGAGGTGGCCGCCAGCTACACCCGCGGGTCGCGCCTGCACGCGATCGCCTGCCGGGTGGAGCAGCTCGCCACCCCGACCGGGAATCGCTGGCAGGTGGTCGCTTTGCACATCGGCTGACCGCGTGCGTGTGAATAATCGAGCCCCATGAGTGGCCTGAGTTCGATTGCAATGGGTACCGCCCCGGTGGCCGGCGGCATGCTGCTGGCGCTGGCGGCCGGCCGGTTCGCCGGCGGCGGCGGTGACCCGCGGGCTCAGATCAAACAGGATCTGGAGATCCTCGAGCGGCTCCCACCCGAACTGGCGGACCGGCGCGCCACCATCGTCGCGATCGTCGGCGAGCGGCTGGACTACCTGATCGACGCGAGCGAAAAGAGCCGGGAACTGCTCCGGACGGCCCGCTCGTACAAGGGCAACTGGCGCGATGTGGTGCTGGTCGGCTGCGTCGTGCTGTTCGGCCTGATCTGGTGGCAGGTGGACCACAACAAGCCGAACTGGCTGCCGACCTTCATCGTGCTGATCCTGCTCGGCGTGCTGACCACGCTGTACGCGGTGCGCGGTGTGGTGCGCGGCGTACGGGCGGCCGCGGCGGCACGTTCCAGACCGCCGAACTAGCCGCGGCGCAGCGTCTTCTGCTCCTTGGCCTGCTTGCGGGCGGCCTCGCGGCGTTCCCGGCGGGATCCGCCGGCCGCCGCCGCCTTCTGGCCGCCGCCACCGCCGCCACTACCGCCGTTGCGCTTCACCTCGGCCGACCCGTCCTCGGCGGGGCCGCTGTAGGTGAACTGACGCGAATCGCCGTCGTCGATACCCTTGGCCCGCAACGCGGCGGGGGCGGGAGCGGGCGCCGGCTCGGCCGGTTCGGGCGTCGCGGCCGCGAGGTCGGCCAGGCCCTGCGGGGTCTGCACCGGGGCCACCGCGGGCTGCGGCGCCGCCTCGACCTGGACGTTGAACAGGAAGCCGACCGACTCCTCCTTGAGCCCGTCCATCATGCCGATGAACATGTCGTAGCCCTCGCGCTGGTACTCCACCAGCGGGTCGCGCTGGGCCATCGCCCGCAGGCCGATGCCCTCCTTGAGGTAGTCCATCTCGTAGAGATGCTCACGCCACTTGCGGTCGATGACGTTGAGCAGCACGTTGCGCTCGAGCTGGCGCATGGCGCCCTCGCCGGCCAACGCCTCGATCTCGGCCTCCCGCTTGGCGTAGGCCTGCTCGGCGTCGGCGACCAGCGCGCCCAGCAGCTCCTCGCGGGTCAGCTCACCGGGCTCCCCGACCGTGTCGGTGCTGAGCAGGTCGTGGTGGTCGATGCCGACCGGATAGAGCTGCTTGAGCGCGGCCCACAGCTGTTCGAGGTCCCAGTCCTCGGCGTAGCCCTCGCCGGTGGCGCCGTCGACGTAGGCGGTGATGACGTCGACCAGCATGTCGTGGGCCTGCTCCTGGAGGTTCTCCCCTTCGAGGATGCGGCGGCGTTCGGCGTAGATGACCTTGCGCTGCTGGTTCATCACCTCGTCGTACTTGAGCACGTTCTTGCGGATCTCGAAGTTCTGCTGCTCGACCTGGGTCTGCGCGCTCTTGATGGCGCGGGTGACCATCTTGGCCTCGATCGGCACGTCGTCGGGCAGGTTGAGCCTCGTCAACAAACTTTCCAACGTCGCGCCATTGAACCGCCGCATGAGCTCGTCGCCGAGCGAGAGGTAGAACCGCGACTCGCCGGGATCGCCCTGGCGCCCGGACCGGCCGCGCAGCTGGTTGTCGATGCGGCGCGACTCGTGCCGCTCGGTGCCCAGCACGTAGAGGCCGCCGACGGCGATGACGTCCTCGGCCTCCTCGGCCGCCTCGGCCTTGACCTTGGGCAGCTCCTCGTGCCAGGCCGCCTCGTACTCCTCGGGCGTCTCGACCGGGTCCAAGCCGCGCTGGCGCAGCCGCACGTCGGTGAGGAAGTCGACGTTGCCGCCCAGCACGATGTCGGTGCCGCGGCCGGCCATGTTGGTGGCCACCGTGATCGCGCTGCGCCGGCCGGCCTCGGCGATGATGTTCGCCTCTTGCTCGTGGTACTTGGCGTTGAGCACGTTGTGCGGAATGCGGCGCTTCTGGAACTGGCGCGACAGGTACTCCGAGCGCTCCACGCTGGTGGTGCCGATCAGGACCGGCTGGCCCTTCTCATAGCGCTCGCTGACGTCGTCGACGACGGCGATGTACTTCGCTTCCTCGGTCTTGTAGATCAGGTCGGTCTGGTCGGTGCGGATCATGTCCCGGTTGGTGGGAATGGTCACCACGCCGAGCTTGTAGATCTCGTGCAGTTCGGCGGCCTCGGTCTCGGCGGTGCCGGTCATGCCGGCCAGCTTGTCGTAGAGCCGGAAGTAGTTCTGCAGGGTGATCGTGGCCAGCGTCTGGTTCTCGGCCTTGATCTCGACGTTCTCCTTGGCCTCGATGGCCTGGTGCATGCCCTCGTTGTAGCGGCGGCCGATCAGCACACGGCCGGTGAACTCGTCGACGATCAGCACCTCGCCGTCGCGGACGATGTAGTCCTTGTCGCGCTGGAACAACTCCTTGGCCTTGAGGCTGTTGTTCAGGTAGCTGACCAGCGGGGAATTGGCGGCCTCATAGAGGTTGTCGATGCCGAGCTGGTCCTCGACGAACTCCACGCCCAGCTCGTGCACGCCGATGGTGCGCTTGCGGATGTCCACCTCGTAGTGGACGTCCTTCTCCATCAGCGGCGCGATCCGGGCGAACTCGGTGTACCAGTGCGACGAACCGTCGGCGGGACCGGAGATGATCAGCGGGGTGCGGGCCTCGTCGATGAGGATCGAGTCGACCTCGTCGACGATCGCGTAGTTGTGTCCGCGCTGGACCAGGTCGTCGAGCGAGTGCGCCATGTTGTCGCGCAGGTAGTCGAAGCCGAATTCGTTGTTGGTGCCGTAGGTGATGTCGGCGTTGTAGGCGGCGCGCCGCTCGTCCGGCGTCATCTGGGCCAGGATCACGCCCACCTCGAGGCCCAGGAAGCGGTGCACCCGGCCCATCCACTCGCTGTCGCGTTTGGCCAGGTAGTCGTTGACGGTCACGACGTGCACACCCTTGCCGCCCAGCGCGTTGAGGTAGGCGGGCAGCACACAGGTCAGGGTCTTGCCCTCACCGGTCTTCATCTCGGCGACGTTGCCGAAGTGCAGCGCCGCGCCGCCCATCACCTGGACGTCGAAGTGGCGCTGTGAGAGCACCCGCCAGGCGGCCTCGCGGGCGACGGCGAAGGCCTCGGGCAGCAGGTCGTCGAGGTCCTCGCCGTCGGCGACGCGCTTGCGGAACTCGTCGGTCTTGGCCCGCAGCTCGGCGTCGGTGAGCTTCTCCACGCCGTCGGACAAGGTGTTGACGTAGTCAGCCACCCCCTTGAGGCGCTTGACCATGCGACCTTCACCGAGGCGCAGCAACTTCGACAGCACAGTGGTTATCCCTTGGATTTGGAGTCTCGACCGTGCTCCATCCTAGGTGACGCGCTGTTCGGCCCCGGCCGGGCGAGCTCTAGGCGAGGCGAATCAGAGCCGCCGCCTCGCGTCAGGCGAGGCGAATCAGAGCCGCCGCCTCGCGTCAGGCGAGGCGAATCAAGCCGTAGTCGTAGGCGTGGCGCCGGTAGACCACCGAGGGCCGGTCGGACTCCTTGTCGTGGAACAGGAAGAAGTCGTGGCCGACCAGTTCCATCTCGTAAAGGGCGTCGTCGACGGTCATCGGCTTGGCCGGGTGCTCCTTGGTGCGCACGATCCGGCCGGGCTCGTGTTCTTCGACCGCCTCGACCGGGGCGGCGGGGGCGCCGTCGGGCGTGAACGCCGCAGCGACGTCGAGCACCGGCGCCGCCGCGGTGGCCTGGTGCAGCGAGACCGGCGTCTTGTCGCCGTAGTGCACCTTGCGGCGGTCCTTGCTGCGGCGCAGCCGGTTCTCGAGTTTGTGGACGGCGGCCTCGAAGGCGCCGTAGAAGCTGTCGGCACAGCCCTCGCCGCGGACGACGGGACCGCGTCCGCGCGCGGTGATCTCGACGTGCTGGCAGTTCTTGCGCTGGCGGCGGTTGCGCTCGTGCTCGAGCTCGACGTCGAAGCGGTAGATCGAGCGATCGAACCGTTCGAGGCGAGCGAGCTTGCCGGCGACATACGCGCGGTAGTGGTCGGGAACCTCGACGTTGCGGCCCGTCACCTGCACGTCGGCGCTGGCGTCGGTCTCGGAGGTTGCGTCGGTGTCGGTAACGTCTGCATTCACGGATTGGGTTGACATGCTTGACAACTCGTTTCTCTTACGGGTTGCACGCACTGCGGCGTGCCCGGCCTGTCATCGATTGCCGCGCCGGCAGAGAAAACGCACGGACTCTCACCCGCCGGCGCCAGAGGTCGAAGAACTCACCTCCTACCGTTCTCGGCGAAGTGGCAGGCCTGTGTGCAGGCCCCCCGTGATGTGTTCACGGCTTGTTGGCCCCGACGGTAGTCGGTGTTCACGCGGTGATGCCACCTTTTGGCGCACCTGTTTGGGAGAACTTTCGCCCTTCGTTACAAGGACCAAAGTCACGCATGCGCAAGGGTGAGCACAGCCGTCACTCGCGCCCCGGCAGCGTCAAGCGTGCGCACCGACTCCCGGGCGGTGGCGCCGGTGGTGACGATGTCGTCGACCAGCAGGACCTCGCCCCCGACGGGCCGCACCAGCCGCACCCGCCCGGCGATGTTGCGCTCCCGCTGGGTGCCGGACAGGCCCACCGAGTCGCGGACGAACGGCCGGGTGCGCAGCGCCGGCACCACCCACAGATCCGGGTGGGCGGCGGTGGCGGCGAGCGCCATCCGGGTCACCGGATCACCACCGCGGCGCCGGGCCGCCGACCGCCGGGTGGGGGCCGGCACCACCGTGCACGGCAGGTCGAGCAGTCCCCAGCCGAGCAGGTGATGGATGCCCAGCGCCAGCGCGCGGGCCAGCGGGCCGGTCAGGTCGCGCCTGCCGTGCTCCTTGAGCGCGACGATCGCCTGCCGGCGCGGCCCGGCATAGCGGCCGAGCGACCAGACCGGCACACCCGGGTCGGTGCGCGGGCTGACGACATGCGGCTCGTCGGGCCGGACCTAGAGGACACCCGCGCAGGTGGCGCACCAGTCGGTGGCCGGCGCCCCGCAGCCGCCGCATTCGGCGGGCAGGACGAGGTCGAGCATCGCTCGAGTATGGGCGTGGAGTAAGACAGGGGGTAGTCAGCCCAAGACGTGAGGAGCCCGGCGATGGATTGGTATGGCGAGTTCCCGAGTTTGCGGCTCGAGCTCCGCGACACCGGAGTGCTGGAGATGGTCCTGGACGCGCCGGGCCTGAATTCGGTTGGGCCACAGATGCATCGGGATCTCGCCGACGTCTGGCCGGCGATCGACCGTGACGAGCGGGTGCGCACGGTGCTCGTGCGCGGCGAGGGCAGGACGTTCTCCTCGGGCGGCAATTTCGACCTGCTGGAGGAGATGATCAACGACGTCGAGAGCCGCGTGCGGATCATGCGGGAGGCTCGCGACCTCGTCCTGAACATGGTGAGCTTCACCAAACCGGTGGTCTCCGCGGTGCGCGGCGCGGCCGTCGGCGCCGGGCTGGTGGTGGCGCTGCTCGCCGACATCTCGGTGGTCGCCCGGGATGCCCGCATCATCGACGGTCACACCCGGCTCGGCGTGGCCGCC
>CAZHUU010000186.1:0-7636 GCA_964535335.1 uncultured Mycobacterium sp. | reverse complement strand
CAGCCGGTAGGCCGGTGACCCGTCGGCGTCCACCGAAACCCCGACCAGTCGGCCGGGCAGCTGGCGGGCGTGCTTGGCGTGCACCGCCAGGTAACCGGCGTGTGGACCGCCGAATCCCATTGGCACACCGAAGCGTTGGGCGGTGCCGAACGCGACGTCGGCACCCAGTTCGCCCGGCGGGGCGATCAGCGTCAGCGCCAGCAGATCGGCGCCCAGCGCGATCAGCGCACCGCGCTCGTGGGCCTGCTCGACCAGCTTCGACCAGTCCGTCACCCGCCCGCTGGCGCCCGGCAGCTGGGCGATCACCCCGAAGAACTCGCCCTCGGGCAGCCCGTTGCGCAGGTCGGCGGTGACGATCTCGATGCCCAGCGGCTCGGCGCGGGTGGCCAGGATCGCGGCGGTCTGCGCGAAGAGGTCCTCGTCGAGGGCCAGCCGGTTGGCCGACCCCCGGGCGGCGCGGTACATCAGCGTCATCGCCTCGGCGGCGGCGGTGCCCTCGTCCAGCATCGAGGCGTTGGCCACCTCGAGGCCGGTCAGGTCGGCGATCATGGTCTGGAAGTTCAGCAGCGCCTCGAGCCGGCCCTGGCTGATCTCCGGCTGGTACGGGGTGTAGGCGGTGTACCAGGCCGGGTTCTCCACGATGTTGCGCAGCAGCACCGGCGGCGTCAGCGTGTCGGAGTAGCCCTGCCCGATCATCGACACCGCGACGGTATTGGAGTCGGCCAGCGCCCGCAGCTCGGCCAGCGCCTGATGCTCGGAGACGGGCGGTGCCAGCCCGTCCAGGCCGGGCGCGATGCCGTCGGCGCCGGGGGCGTCGAGAATGCCCGCAGGCAGGGCCTTGGCGGCCAGCTCGTCCAGCGACGAAACGCCGATCACGCCGAGCATCGTCGCCAGCGCGTCGGCGTCGGGCCCGATATGGCGGTCGACGAAGGTGAATTCGGTGCGGTCGGGCACGGGAGGCTCCTGACTCGGGGCGGACACAGCCGTCAGCGGTGCCCTCTCCCTCTGTCGTGTGGCCTGAGAGATTCGGCGGCGAACCGCCTTTCCCCGTGGGCGGGTGACCTGCAGATCACCGCTTTCCAGAGGCATCGTGGCCGGGCGCGGTCCGGGGGCCTGAGAGGTTGACGGAGAGGTGTTGCTCCTTCGGCGCCCGTGGCTGGCTGCCACGGAACTCTCCCGCGCGTGGGCGATGCGGGATCGATCCTACCGGTACACCGACGTGGACCGGCTACCAGCACACCGGCCGGCTCAGCCGATCTTGCGGTCCCGGGTCTTGCGGCGGCTGGCCAGCTCGTCCTCCGGGGCCTCGATGGACTCGCCGCCGTCGGCCCGCTCACCGGGGAAGTCGGCGATGGCGCCGGTCAGCTCGCGCATCGCACCGCTGACCGCGATGCCGAAGACACCCTGCCCACCCTGGAGCAGGTCGACCACCTCTTCGGCCGAGGTGCACTCGTACACCGTGGTGCCGTCGGAGAACAGCGTGATGTTGGCCAGGTCCTGCACCCCGCGCTGGCGCAGGTGGTCGACGGCGACCCGGATGTTGTGCAGCGAGATGCCGGTGTCGAGCAGTCGCTTGACGATCTTGAGGACCAGGATGTCCTTGAACGAGTACAGCCGCTGGCTGCCCGAGCCGGCCGCGCCGCGGATCGAGGGCACCACCAACGAGGTCCGGGCCCAGTAGTCCAACTGGCGGTAGGTGATTCCGGCGATCTGGCAGGCGCTGGGGCCGCGGTAGCCGACCAGCTCGTCGGGCACCGAGTCGTCGGGGAACAGTCCGGCCTGCACCGGCTCGCTCACCGGTGCGGCGTCGTGGCGGGCGTCGATACCAGCAAGGTCCAGCTGTTCCTGACGTGGCTGCTCGCCCACGATGCTTCCTCTCGCCGTTCGAACCCGTGGCCCATCGGATGCTCCACCCACGGCATCTGCCCTAGTCCGAAGTCTTAGAGCATACGCCTTGTCGACGGGCATTTCGTGCTCGTCGACGCAATCAAAGTATGGCTGCCGCAAGGCGCGCTCCCAGTATCCGGCGCGCGTGTCGACGCTGCGCTGACCCAGATGAGATGCATCCGTGATCTACCCGCTCAGGTGGCCTTGAAATCGTCGGGCGACACGCTGTCGAGGAACTCCTTGAACTTCTCCACCTCGTCCTCGCGTACCGCGCCGGTGGCCTCGTCGTCGTTCTCGTCGGGAATGAGCAGCCCGGCCTCGGCCAGCACCGCCTCCTCGACGTAGATCGGCACCCCGACCCGCAGCGCGATCGCCACCGAGTCCGACGGGCGCGCCGAGACCTTGATGTCGCGGTCGAAGATCAGGTCGGCGTAGAAGGTGCCCTCCTGCAGATCGACGATGCGGACCTCCTTGAGCGAATGCCCAAGGGCGGCAATGACATCGCGGATCAGGTCGTGGGTCAACGGCCGCGTCGTCTCCACGCCCTGCTGTTCGAGGGCGATGGCCGCGGCTTCGCTCTGGCCGATCCAGATCGGCAGATAGCGGTCGCCGTCGGATTCGCGCAGCAGCAACACCGGCTGGTTCTGGGGCTGTTCAACGCGAATGCCGACTACTCGAACCTCACCCATCTGACTCTGACCTCCGCGCAAGATGTGCCGCCGCGTCCGAGTTCCGACCGCGTGACTGCCGAGAAGAACGCAGTCATCTGGAGTCTAGTCCTCAGCGATCCAGAACGTCGCGTACAGCGGACTTGATCAGCGAGGTGTGCAACGTGATCGCCAGCGCCGCAACCTCGCGCGCCAGGTCGTCGGCGCGATCGCGGGCGCCGGCCTTACCCGCCTTGACGACCGGCCCGGCGATCTGGGCGATCAGGTCGGACTGGCGGTCGGCGGCCGACCGGAACGCCCGCAGGTGGCGCGGCTCCACGCCGTACTCGCCGAGGGCCCGCGCGCACTGGGCGATGACCACCGAGTGCTCGTCGAACAATCCGCCCGGGCCGGTGGTGATCACCCCGGACTTGCACAGCGCGGTCAGCATCTCCTCGCCCACCCCGGACTGCGCCAGCAGGTCCTCCCGGCTCAGCCGTACCGCGGCCGTCGCGACACCCCCGGTGCCGCCGGCACCGCCGCCGACACCGCCCCCGCCCCTGCCCCCGACGCCGGTCGCGGGCACCAAACGTGGCACCGAATAAGGTGATCCGCCGCCGGGCAGCTCGCCGTCGGGCTGGGCGTCCAGTTGTGCCTTGATCACCCGCAGCGGCAGGTACTGGTCGCGCTGCGCGGTCAGGATGAAGCGCAGCCGCGCGCAGTCGTACGCGGTGAACCGCCGATACCCCGATCCGCTGCGCTGCGGCGTGACCAGACCCTCTGCCTCCAGAAACCGGATCTTGGAGATCGTCACGTCCGGGAAGTCCGGTCGCAGCAGGTCGAGGACCGCTCCGATCGACATCCCGGCAAGCGCGGGAGTATCGGGGGCGGTCACTAGCTTCCCGGACCGCCCTCGTCGCCGGCCGGCTTCGGCCCGGTCAGGAACACCAGCCGGAACTTGCCGATCTGTACCTCGTCGCCGTTGGTCAGGGTGGCCGAGTCCACCGGCTCCCGGTTGACGTAGGTGCCGTTGAGGCTGCCGACGTCGACCACCTGGAACTCGGTGCCGTCCAACCGGAACTCGGCGTGCCGGCGGCTGACCGTCACGTCGTCGAGGAAGATGTCGGAGTCGGGATGTCGACCCGCCGACGTGGTCGGCTGGTCGAGCAGGAAGCGGGACCCCGCGTTGGGTCCGCGCTTGACGACCAGCAGCGCCGAACCCGAGGGCAGGCCCTCGACGCCCGAGACGGCGCTCTCGGCGCCGGTGCTTGCCGGGGCGTCCAACTCGTTGAGGAAGTCGGCGCGAAAGACGGAGGTCGTCTCCACGGTGACTTCGTCAGAGTTCTGGTCCTTGTCCGTCACCCGCTGCTCCTCACTGGCTGCCGTGGTCGAGACCTGGCGGGGTGTCCGCGCAGGGCGTCCGACCGCCGCACCATCGTTTCCGTCGACCGTACCGCGCAGCGGTCGCCGTTGTGCCCACCACCGCAGGATCGGTGGCTGGCACGCACCCTAACAACCGCCATTTAAGTCAATGTGCCCCGATAGGCATCTGCGTCGAGCAGTGCCCCCAACCCCCGACCGAGGGTATCGCCGTCGGCCTGGAGTTCCAACAACCACCCCTGCCCGTACGGGTCGGAGTTCACCAGCTGGGGGTTGCCCTCCAGATCGCCGTTGACGGCAATTACTTTCGCCGTGACCGGGGCGTACAGGTCTGACACCGACTTGGTGGACTCCACCTCACCGAACGACTCACCGGTGGTGACCTCGGTGCCGACCTCGGGTAGCTGCACGTAGACCACGTCGCCCAGCGAGGACTGGGCGAAGTCGGTGATCCCGACCACCACGGTGTCGTCGCCCGTGCGGCGCACCCACTCGTGCTCGGGGGTGTAGCGCAGGTCGGCTGGGATATCGCTCACGGTGCTCCTAACGGGGGGCGCTCACTTGACGGGCTGAGCGTATTGGCGGGCTTTCGGTTGTCGCAAGGTGGTGATGTCCACATGATCGGATTGGGTGACGGTCATGGCGCCGCCGACCCGCTCGACGCTGTCCGCCGCCCCGCCGGGGATGTTCATCGCCGCCGCCAGCGTCGGCGGATCGCCAATGGCCAGAACCGAATAGGGCGGACTGAGGGTCACCGAGTCGATGACCAGCGCGCCGCGATCGCCGACCACCCAGGTGTCCACCCCGACGCGCACCGCCTGCTGGCCGGCGCGGATCTCCATCGCCTCGGCGCCGGCCGCGCGCAACTCGTTGATGACGTCGAGCATGGTTTCCGGGGCCACTCCCGGGCCCGGGTCGTCGATGGTGATGGTCAGGCCAGGCCCGGTCGCGCCGACGGTGCCGATCAGGATCGACAGCGCGGCCAGCCGGGCCTGGGCGTTCTGGATGGCGGCCTGGTCGCTGTTGCCCGCGGCCTGCATCGCGGCCAGGTTGCGCTGCAGCGCGGCCACCTCGGTGTTCAGCGCCGCCTCCCGCTGCTGCAGGGAGTCCAGCAACACCAGCAGGTCGGCGGGGCGGGCGCTCTCCAGCGAGTCGCCCGACTCGGTCTGCCGGACCTGGGTGACGATCGCGACGCCCAGCAGCAGGCACAGCACCACCCCGAGGACGCCGAAGACCACCTGCGAGCGGGTCCGGGGCGGCCGTGCGCCGGGTGTCGGCAGCTCGTGCCGGCCGGCCTCCGGGGTGTCCGGGCCGGCGTCCTGCTCCCCCGCGCCCACCTCAGGCCCCGAACAACCGGCGCCGCAACGCGGCGGTGTTGCCGAAGATCCGGATGCCCAGCACCACGATGATCGCCGTGGACAGCTGGGTGCCCACCCCGAGCTGGTCGCCGACGTAGACGATCAGCGCGGCGACGAGCACGTTGAACACGAACGAGATCACGAACACCTTGGCGTCGAAGATCTTCTCCAGGTAGGCGCGCAGCCCGCCGAAGACGGCGTCGAGGGCGGCGACGACGGCGATCGGCAGATAGGGCTGGATGACCTCGGGCACGCTGGGGTGGAACACCAGGCCCAGCACGATGCCGAGGACGAGTGCGGCGATCCCGATCATGAACCTCTCACCTCCCGCTACCGGCCGATCTGCTTGGCAAATTTAATCTCCCGGACCGTGCCGGCGGGCAGCGACAGGCCGTCGGCGCTGCTCACGTTGACCCCCACCCCGTAGGACGCCTCCAGGAGCCGCAGCCGGTGCAGGCCGGAACTGCGGTTGAAGCTGTCCAGCATGGTCTTCGGCGGCCCGATGGCCGCGACGGTGTACGGGCTGCCGATCGGGTGATTGTCGACCAGGATCGCCCCGCCGGCCTGCCGGATCGTCACGTTCGGCCCCAGCCGCACGCCGCCCACCGCGATGGCCTCCGCGCCGCTGGCCCACAGCGAGTTCACCAGCAGTTGCAGGTCGCGGTCGAGGATCACCTGGCCGCTGCCGGGCAGACGCTGCTTGGAGACGTCGGTCAGGTCGCGGTCCGAGCCGGGGTCGGTCAGCACCACGCTGACCCCCGGACCGATCACCGCGGTGGTGGCCGCCGACAGGCTGAGCTCGTCGAGCCGGCTGAGCAGCTGCTGGCCGGTGCGGTCGTCGCGGAGTTCGCGGCGCTGGATGCCGTCGGCCTGGGCGGCCAGGGTGTCCCGGCGGACGGTCAGCTCGTCGGTGGTGCGCTCGGCGGAGCGCACGCTGGCCGCGAGCACCTGCTGGGCGGCGCTGACGCCGGGCGCGGTGCTGCGCGCCTGGGCCACCGCCGCGGTGAACACGGCCGCGACCAACAGCGCCGCCACCGCCTGCCAGAGCCGATCGACGTCGGCGCGGCGCGGGCTGCCGGCCCGCCGCCGTTCGGCCGCGGCGGCGTAGCCGGGGTCGAGGTGGTCGGAGAGCAGCGAGCGCAGCAGCGAGGGCACCGGGATCCGCGGCCCCTGGGCCGGGTCCGGGGCGGCCAGGCCGGCCTGGGGGTCGTAGCCCCCGAGCGCACGGTCAGGGGGTGGCGGCATCGGTACTGCCGATCCGTCCGGCGCCCACTCTGGGCAGCGTCCGTAGCAACAGCCGCACCTGCAGCAGGTACAGCACCGCCGACCACAGGTACATGCCGAGGCCCCAGATCACGAACCCCCAGCCACACGCCCCGATCACCCTGCTCCACAACGCATCCCACTGTCCGAGCAGCACCAGCGGGAAGCCCGACATCAGCGCGAAGGTGGCCGCCTTGCCGATGTAGGTGACCGGCAGCGCGGTGACGCCGCGGGAGCGCAGCACCGGCAGGGTGGCCGCCAGCACCGCGTCGCGCCCGACCAGCAGTCCGACCAGCCACCACGGCACGATGCCCGCCAGCCCCAGCCCGACCGGCACGGCCAGCATGTAGATGCGGTCCACCAACGGATCGAGCAGCTCCCCGAGGCGGGACGACTGGTTGGGCACCAGCCGCGCGATCTTGCCGTCGGCCCAGTCCGAGAAGCCGCTGAACATCAGGATCGCCACCGCCCAGCCGTAGGCGGTGGTCGCCAGCAGCAGGTAGAGGAAGACCGGGACCAGGATCAGCCGAACCACGGACAGGATGTTCGGGATCGTCCACACCCGCCGGCCCGCAGCCTCCATCAGATGAACCTAGCGGAACACCCCGGGCAGGCTCAGCGCCGACATGGTGTCGTCGTTCAGCGGGTTGTCGTGAACCATGTACGTCCACGTCGAGGTCGGACGCGCCAGCTTGGACAGGTCCAGGCCCTGCTCGTCGGTGAGCACGTTGGCCGTCTCGAAGGTCTGCTGGCCTGCCTCGATGGCGTCGGCGGCCAGGTTGCCGAAGGCGTCGACGGCCATCCGGTGGAACTCGTCGAGCGGATTCTGCCTGCCCAGGGCCCGCAGGTGGATGCTCTCCCGGATATCCGACAGGTAGGCCAGGTGGTCGGCCCAGCCCCGGTCGAGGTGGAATAGCATGATGTCGCGGCAGATTCGTTCCAGTTCGTCCTCGGAGACCTGCGCGGCCAGCTCCTCGTAGCGCTCGGGCGAGCGCTCCTTGAGCTCGTCGCGGGCGGTCGCGGTGCTCAGCAGGGTGTTGCGCCGTTCCACGATGATGGCGCGCTGCTGGGCGATCAGCTGGTTGTAGCGCCAGGTGTTGG
>CAZHUU010000185.1:0-8020 GCA_964535335.1 uncultured Mycobacterium sp. | reverse complement strand
TCTTGCCGCCGAGTTCCAGGGTCACCGGGATCAGGTTCTGAGAGGCGTACTGCATGATCAGCCGCCCGGTGGTGGTCTCCCCGGTGAACGCGATCTTGGCGATCCGGTTCGACGAGGCGAGCGGCTTACCCGCCTCCACCCCGAAGCCGTTGACCACGTTGACCGCACCGGCCGGCAACAGGTCGGCGATCAACGAGATCAGGTACATGATCGAGGCCGGTGTCTGTTCGGCCGGCTTGAGCACCACGGCGTTGCCGGCGGCCAGGGCCGGGGCCAGCTTCCACACCGCCATCAGGATCGGGAAGTTCCACGGGATGATCTGGCCCACCAACCCCAGTGGCTCAGGGAAGTGAGAGGCGACTGTGTCGGCGTAGACCTCGGAGAGCGAACCCTCCTGGGCACGGATCGCCGCGGCGAAATAGCGGAAATGGTCGACCGCCAACGGGATGTCGGCATTCAGGGTCTCCCGGATCGGCTTGCCGTTGTCCCACGACTCGGCGAGAGCGATCGTCTCGAGATTCGCCTCGATCCGGTCGGCGATCTTGTTCAGGATGACCGCGCGCTCGGCCGGGGAGGTCTTGCCCCACGCGGGTGCGGCGGCATGGGCGGCGTCGAGGGCCTTGGCGATGTCGGCCTCCGTCGAGCGAGCCACCTCGCAGAACGCCTCGCCGGTCACCGGCGTGGGATTCGCGAAGTACTCACCGCCCACCGGGGCCACCCAGTCGCCGCCGATGAAGTTGTCATAGCGCGACTCGAACGACATGGCGGATCCGGAGGTGCCGGGGCGGGCGTAGACGGTCATCAGTGACTCCTAGCGGGCTGTGCGAACGGTGGCGCTGTCACTGAGCGTAGGCAGGGCGCGGTCGCAAAGCAGCGGCAACGAAAAATCCCGATCAGTTCAGGGCGAGGTCCAGTCCTGCGGGCCGGCCGCGAGTGCGGCCGCGGATCATTGCGCGCCGAGGCCGCGGCTGAAGTCCGCCGGCACCAGCACGTCGTCGCGACCCAGGTCATGCACGGACGCCTTGCCCAACCCACGCAGGGCGGAGTCGATTCCGCCGCTGAGGATGTCGAGTACGTTCTCCACCCCGGCCTGGCCGTTGGCCGCCAGCCCCCACAGGTAGGCCCGGCCGATCATTACTGCGCGGGCGCCCAGGGCCAGCGCCTTGACCACGTCGCTGCCGCGGCGCACCCCGCCGTCGAGCAGCACCTCGATCTGATCACCGACGGCCTCGGCGATCGCAGGCAGCGCCCGAATTGTGGCCGGGGTGCCATCGAGGTTGTTGCCGCCGTGGTTGGAGACCGAGATGGCCATGCAGCCGGCATCCACGGCGCGCTTGGCATCGTCGATCCGCATCACGCCCTTGAGCATGAACGGGCCGCCCCAGAGTTCCCGCAACCAGGCGATGTCCTCCCACGTCGGCGGTGGCGTGCCCATCCATTCGCCGTAGGCCTGGAAGAACGGCGGGCCGTCCTCCCCGCGGGCTCCCTGGTTGGGGGCGGTGAGATTGGGCGGCTTGAGGGTCTTGGCCCACTCCAGGAACCACGCCGGTCGCACGATGCCCTGCGGGGACATCTTGATCGCGGTGAGCAGGTCCATCTTCTGCGGGATCTTCGGGCTGCCCCAGTCGCGGCCGTGGGAGAAGCTCCAGTCCGTGGTGACGATCATTCCCAGCGCACCGGCGGCCCGTGCGCGCTCGGCGCGCTGGGCGATGGCGTCGCGACCGCCCAGCCAGTAGATCTGAAAGAAGGTCTTCGGGTTGGCGGACACCACCTCTTCGATCGGCTTGCTGGCGAACGACGAGAGGCCCATCGCGGTTCCCCGGGCCGCCGCGGCGCGCGCCACGGCCACCTCACCGTCGGGGTGCACCGCCTGCACGCCGGTCGGCGAAATGACCACCGGCATCGAAATATCTTGGCCCATAACCGTTGTGGCGAGATCGCGCTTCTCGGTGGTCGCCGTATCATTCAAAAAGAAGCCCAGCTCGCCGAACGCCTCGACGTTGTCGGAGTACGTCACGCCCTTCTCGCTGCCGGCCAGTAAGGCGGAATACACCGCCTTCGACAGCCGCTTCTTGGCACGCTCTTGTGCGATCGCAACGGTTTCGAACCAGGTGTCACGGGCCATCAGATCGGGCTTTCGTTGCAGGGTTTGGCCGGCGGCCGGGTGGAGAGGGAGAGCATGATGGGCTTGCCCCGGGAATGGTCGGCGCTGGGGCGGGGCTTGTCGCGGTCTGCGGCCAGCGCCGGGGCACCGTATCCCTCGACGCACTCCGGGTCGGGGCCGTCGAGTGGCAGTCCGGTGAAGAACTTCGCCGCCATGCAGCCGCCGCGGCAGCTGTCGTAGTGGCCGCAACTACCGCACGCACCGGCTGACTGCGGCTCACGCAGTTCGCGGAACAGCGGCGCGTTCTGCCAGACATCATGAAAGCGGGTGTCAAAGCCGCTGTCGCCGACCACGTTTCCGGCCAGGAAGCGGTCGTGAATGGCGAACGGACAGGCGTAGACGTCGCCGACGGGATCGATCAGGCAGACCACCCGCCCGGCGCCACACATGTTCAGCCCGGCCAGCGCGCCGGGGTCGCCCAGGCCGGACAGGTGGAAGAACGAGTCGCCGGTGAGCACCCCCTCACCGTTGGCCACCAGCCAGTGATAGAGCTGCACCTGCTGGTCGGCCGTCGGGTGCAACTCGTCCCAGACGTCGGCGCCGCGGCCAGAGGGACGCAGCCGGGTGATGCGCAGGGTGGCGCCGTACCGGTCTGCGAGGGCCTTGAAATCGTCCAGCTGGCCGACGTTTTCGCGGGTGACGACCACCGAGATCTTGGCATCCTTGAAGCCGGCGGCGGCGAGGTTCTCCAGCGCGCGGACCGCCATCGCGAACGACCCGACGCCCCGCACGGCGTCATTCACCTCTGCGGTGGCGCCGTCCAGCGAGATCTGGACGTCGACGTAGTCGCTGGCTGCCAGTCGGGCCGCCACCTCGGGGGTGATGCGGACGCCGTTGGTGGAGAACTTGACCCCGACGTGGTGGGCGGTGGCGTAGTCCACCAGCTCCCAGAAGTCCGGGCGCACCGTCGGTTCGCCACCGCCGATGTTGACGTAGAACACCTGCATGCGTTCCAACTCGTCGATGATGGCCTTGCACTGGGCCGTCGACAGCTCGTGCGGGTCGCGCTTACCCGAGGACGACAGGCAGTGCACGCAGGCCAGGTTGCAGGCGTAGGTGAGTTCCCAGGTCAGGCAGATCGGCGCGTCGAGCCCGCGCTCGAACTGTTCGATCAGCCGGGGCACCGGTGCGGTCGAGGTCACTGCATCTCCTGCTCAGATCGCCGGGGCACCAACATGTTCGACTCGGCCAGCACGTCGAGCGCGCGCAGATACGGGCCCTCTCCGTTGGCTTCCACGCCCGCGGCGGCCAACGCCGAGGCGACGTCGGGATGCTCACCCAGCGACTCCACGACGGTCAGGATGATGCGGTTCTTCAGGAAGGACAGCTTCCGCGTCCCGAAGTGGTACAGCAGCGCACCGAAAGGTTCGGGGCGCACCGCCACCTGTGGGTGCAGTTGCCAGCACCCGGACGGATCCACGGTCAGTAGACGCCGCACATGCCGTCGATGGACACCTCTTCGACGAGCGACTCGGTGACCAGCTCGGCGTCGGACTCGGCCTGGGTGTTCTGGCTGGGCTCCATGCGGATGCTCCCTTTCGATTTCGCGTTCTCCGGCGATGTGAGACCGGAGCCGCCAGAATATGGCATACGGTGTCGAAAAGGGAAGGGACAGGTTTTTTGGCGAGTAGACCGGCCATCGCCGCCGCAGGCAGTCCGGCCCGGGTGGGCCGCCGGCGGTCGACCACCTGTGACAACATCGCCGACGTCGCACTGGATTTGTTCGCGGCGAACGGGTTCAGCGAGGTCAGTGTCGACGACGTCGCGCTGGCGTGTGGGATCGCCCGACGCACCCTGTTCCGGTACTACCCGTCGAAGAACGCGATCCCCTGGGGCGACTTCGGCGCCCATCTGGGTCACTTCGCGGCGGTCCTGGACGGCACCGATCCGTCGGTCTCCCTGCGGGACGCGCTGCGGACCGGACTGCTGGATTTCAACTCCGGCGACGATTTCCAGACCGATCGGCATCGGGCGCGGATGCGTCTGATCCTGCAGACCGCCGAACTGCAGGCGTACTCGATGACCATGTATGCAGGCTGGCGCGCCGTGGTCGCCGAGTTCGTCGCCCGCCGAACGGGCGCGCAGCCGACCGACCTGGTGCCGCAGACCATCGCCTGGAGCATGCTCGGTGTCGCCCTGTCTGCCTACGAGTACTGGCTGACCCACGAGCAGCCGCTGACCGCGGCCATGGGCGAGGCCTTCGAGGCCATTGCCGACGGCCTGCCCTGAGCTAACGCAACTGACGCAGCAGATCGGCCAGTTGGAACATCGCCGACAGCAGCATGCCCTGCACCTGTAGCTGCTCGCCCGGCGAGAGATTGCGGGTCTCGGCTTCGATCAGCGGAGCCACCTGCTGCAGGGTCTTCAGCCGCTGGCTGCGCTCGGTCGGGCTGAGGGTCTCCCAATTGTCGTGCAACTCGGCGATCTGGCCTTGGAAGTCCTGCACGGCGATCACCGGGTCGGGGTCCACCACCGGACCGATCGGCGGTTGCAGCGGATGGACGTGAACCGGTAGTGGCGCGGCCGGCGCCACAGCGTGGGCGATGCCCGCGGTCGCAGCCACACCGGCCACCAGGGCGGTGACCACCAGAACAGCGAACCTCATGGGGACTCCTTCCCGCGGTCTGCGCCGCGTCTCCCGGCAAGTCCACCCTTCCGTGGCGGCTACCGATCCCAATATCGACCGCGACCCTCAAAGTGCCGATGCTTTCGGGCTCGTCAATCGTGATTCGGATCCTCTTGACTGGGTGCCGTTGCGAGGTGACTTGAGCCGGCAGCAGCTCGAGGATGCGGTCGCCGAGCTGAGTGGCCCCTGCGGGTGAGGTCTTCGACGACATTCTGGTCCGTGGGCTCGACAAGGAACCCGGCGTCTCGGCCGGCTTCAATGCGCTCGCTCCGGCGGAGCAGGCACATGTCCGGGCCCTACTCGATCTGAGGACGCGGCTGGTCGACAGCGAGGCCGCTACTCGTCTGGCCGACTCTAGGCATCGCCGGTGGTGGACAATTCTCGGCGTGGTGCGCGATGCGGTACCGGTCGTCGGACGGCCCAACCTGAGGCTGTTCCGACACCAAGACAACCTGATCGTCAGTTTGCTGTTCTGGCCGCTGATCACGACAGCCATCCTCGCCGCGACCGTGGTGACCTTCTTGACCTGAGCTGAGGTAGCTCGTCACTTCGTCTGGTGACTGCGAGACAACATCTTTCGAGCCTCTGGAGCCTCCTCGAGTTAGAGCATTCCGAGGGCTTGGAGGTCGGTGACGTACTTGATGATGACGTCGGGAGTGACGTGCGGGATTTCACCGTCGGCGCCGATTCCGGCGGCGCGCACCGCGGCCCGGAACCGCTCGGTGGACGTGAAGGCACCGTGCGCGGGTTGGAAAGCGCGGATGTCGGGATTGGCGCGCAGCGCCGCCTGCAGCATCTGCCATACCGATTGCTGGCGTTGCGAATCCGGCAATCCTTGTAGGCGTTTCGCGAAGCGCTGCACCCACTCGCCGAAGTCCTCGACCCGTTCGATGGGGTAGCCGGCCTCGATCAGCCAGTCCACGTACTCGTCGATGCCGATACCGTCATCATGCGGGTTCATCACGTGATAGGTGGCGAAACCCTCCGCGGCTCGGGCCCCGAGCGTGGTGATGGCCTCGGCGACGAAACCGACCGGCAGCCCATTGAAATGGACTCGCTGCCGATGACCAGTGGCGTCACGCTGGTAGAACGAGTCGGGCGCCACCCCGGTCAGCATCACGCTGTAGATCATCCGGGTCACGATGTCGGACACGTTCAGCTGACCGGTGAAGCGCGGATCGGCCATGATCATCCCGGCACGGAATACCGCCACCGGCAACCCGCACAGGTCATGGGCTTCGCGCAGCAGTACCTCACCGGCCCACTTGCTATTGCCGTAGCCGTTGGCAGAGCCACCGCTGTTCGTGCGGTGCGCACTGACGATCCGGACGTCGGCGTCCTCGGTGAACTGTTCCGGCTCGACCTGGCTGCCCACATCGGCCGTCGAAACGTAATTGAAAGCCTTCAGCTTGGTGGTCATCGCCAACCGGATCAGCTCGGCCGTGCCCACCACGTTCGGGCCGAACAACTCGCAATACGGCAGCACACCGTTGACCAATGCGGCGGAGTCGACGATGAGATCCACGGACTCCGCCAACGATTCCCACATCTTCGGCTCGAGGCCGAGGTCCCGCTCCGCCTTGTCGCCGGCGATCACCCGCAGCCGGCCGTCGGCGGCCAACGCCTGGAACGTTTTGAGCAGTTGTGCATCTCCGGTATCGAAGACTCGTTCCAAGCGCTGGCGTGCCGACTCATCGGAGTCTCCGCGCACCAGGCAGATCAGCGTGCCGCTCACCGGCGCCAGGCGTTCCAGCCATTCCAGGACCAGATAACGGCCCAAGAACCCAGTGGGCCCGGTCAACAGCACGGTGGAGATCTCACCGGTGGGACGCGGCAGGTTCGGCGCATCGAGCAGGGTCGGGGCGTCGATGAATTTCTCCAACCTCAGATCGCGGGCGTGCACCTCACGCGGCGCCAACCCGTGCACATCAGCGAAGCTCGGCCCGTGCGCCGGCGAGGTTTCGCCCGCCCCCGCGTCGATCTGCTGGCCCAGTCCGGCCACGGTTGGGTTATCGAATACCGCATGCACTGAAAGACTGGTGCCCAGCGCCGTGTTGAGCGCGGCGACAAGCCGCATCGCCGACAACGAGTGCCCACCCAGATCGAAGAACGAATCATCAGCCCCGACCCGCGACACCCCCAACACCTCGGCATACACCTCAGCGATCAACTGCTCAACCGCACCCGAGGGAGCCCGATACCGCCCCACCCCACCAAACTCCGGAGCCGGCAACCCCGCAACATCCAACTTCCCATTCACCGTCAACGGCAACGCATCGAGCACCACCACCGCCGCCGGCACCATATAGCCAGGAAGACACTCACCCAACACAGCCCGCACCTTCGCGGGGTCCACGGCTGCGCTCTGCTCATCGAACACCACATACCCGACGAGGCGTTTGTCGCCGGGCTGGTCCTCGCGGGCGATCACCGCCGCAGAAGCCACCCCGTCGACCGCGGCCAGCGCGGCCCGAACCTCACCGAGTTCGATGCGATAACCGCGGATCTTGACCTGCTCATCAGCCCGACCCACATACTCCAACGCACCAGCAGCGTTCCAGCGCACCAAATCCCCGGTGCGATACATCCGCGAACCCGCCGCCCCGAACGGACACGCCACAAACCGCGACCCGGTCAACCCCGCCCGATGCACATACCCCACACCCACCCCGGCACCAGCCACATACAACTCCCCCACCACCCCCGGCGGCACCGGCCGCAACCAACCATCGAGCACAAACAACCCCGCCCCCGCAACCGGAAAACCGATCGGGGGAACCCCCGAACCCACCACCAGCGGTGCGCTCATCGAGGCGTAGATCGTGGTCTCGGTCGGGCCGTAGCCATTGAGCATCACCCGCCCCGGCGCCCACCGATCCACCACCTCGGCCGGGCACGCCTCACCGGCGACCACCACCGTCACCGATTCCAGGCCCTGCCCATCGAGCAGCCCCAGCGCCGAGGGGGTTTGGCTGAGCACACTGACCTTCTCAGCCACCAGCAACGCACCCAGATCCTGCGGGCAGGACACCACCTCATCGGGCACGATCACCAACCGCCCACCACCGAGCAACGCCGCCCAGATCTCCTCCGCCGAGGCATCGAAGGCCAACGAATGCCACTGCGCCCACACCTGCCCGGCCGCCACGCTGGACTGCAGCGCACCCACCAACCAGGTCAGGTTGTGGTGGGTGATGGCTACCGGTTTGGGGGTGCCGGTGGTTCCGGAG
>CAZHUU010000184.1:6059-8098 GCA_964535335.1 uncultured Mycobacterium sp. | reverse complement strand
ACTCCGAGCCGCCGGTGATCTGGCGCAGCGGCCGGACCTCGACGCCGGGAGCCTCCATATCCAGGGTCACCATCGTGATGCCCTGGTGCGTGGGCACCTCGAAGTCGGTGCGCACGGTGGCCAGCCCGCGCTTGCAGTAGTGCGCGCCGCTGGTCCACACCTTCTGGCCGGTGATCGTCCAGCCGCCGTCCACCCGGGTGGCGCGGGTCTTGACCGCGGCGGCGTCCGATCCGGCGGACGGCTCGGAGAACAGCTGGCACCAGATCTCGTCCTTGCGCAGCGCCTTCTCCACGAACCGCTCGATCTGCGAGGGTGTTCCGTGCTGGATCAGGGTCAGGATCACCCAGCCGGTGATGCCGTAGTCCGGGCGTTTCACGCCGGCGGCGGCGAACTCCTCCTCCACCAGCAGCTGCTCGATGGCGCCCGCGGCGCGGCCCCACGGCTTGGGCCAGTGCGGCATGATGTAGCCGGTCGCAATCAGTTCGTCGAGCTGTGCCTTCTCGTCCAGCTTCGCCAATTCAACTGCGTCGGAACGGATCTCCTCGCGCAGCGCGTCAGCGTCGGCGGGCAGGTCCAGGCTGTTGGACCGGCTGACGCCCAACGCGGTCAGGTCGAAGACATCGGTGGCCGGCCCGTCCCCGCCGAGCAGTGCCTGCACGGTCAGCGCACGGCGCAGATGCAGATGCGCGTCGTGCTCCCAGGTGAAGCCGATGCCGCCGTGCACCTGGATGTTGAGTTCGGCGTTGCGGACGTAGGCCGGAAACGCCAAAGCCGCTGCGGCGGCGGCGATCAGCTCGAACTGCGACTGACCGTCCTCGGCGGACTCCTCGGCCGCGCGGGCGGCGTCCCACACCGCGGCGACGGCGGACTCGGCCGCCACCGCCATGTTGGCGCAGTGATGCTTGACGGCCTGGAAGGTCGCGATGGTGCGACCGAACTGCTCGCGCACCTTGGCGTATTCGACGGCGGTGTCCACGCAGTCCGATGCCCCGCCCGCGGCCTCCGCGGCGAACAGGGTGCGCGCATAGGCCACCGCGGCCGACCGCGCCTCGATCAGGACGTTGTCGCCGACGGCCACGTCGGCCAGGGTCACTCGGCCCGACCGCCTGGTGCGGTCGAGGTTTCCGGGCACGTCGACCGAGACCCCGTCGGCGGTGCGGGACACCAGCACCACATCGTCGCCGGCGCTCAGCAGCAGCAGATCGGCCAGACCCGCGCCGAGCACCACGCCCACATCACCACTGACCGTGCCGGCGTCCAGCGTGAGGCTGCCACCGAAACCGACTGCGGCGGTGACGGATCCGTCGATCAGGCCGGGCAGCAGCCGGGCCTTCTGCTCGTCGGTGCCCGCCGCCGCGACCACCGCCGAGACCACCGCGGTCGGCACGAACGGGCCGGGCGCCACGGCCCGGCCGAGTTCGTCGATCACCACGACGAGCTCGGGCAGCCCGTAGCCGGAGCCGCCGTACTGCTCGTCGACGTGCAGGCCGAGCCAGCCGAGCTCGGCCAGTTCGGCCCAGAACGCCGGGCGACCCTCCTCGGCGGCGTCGAGCAGCTCACGTGCGGCCCAGCGGGCCTTCTGCGCGGTCAGGAACGATCGCGCCACCTCGCCGAGTTCACGGTGGTCGTCGGTCAGTGCGATACCCATGCCTAATGCCTTACCACATCACTTGGGGGCGAAGCGCTGCCCGGCGTCCAGCCGGATGCACTGGCCGTTGAGCATCGGGTTGTCCACGATCGCGGCGACCAGCTTGGCGAACTCCTCCGGCTTGCCCAGCCGCTTGGGGAACGCGGCGTCCTTGGTCAGCGCCTTGGCGAACTCGTCGGGGATGCCCTTGGTCAGGCCGGTGGCGAACAGGCTGGGCGCGATGGCCAGCGCCCGGATGCCGACCGGGCCGAGGTCGCGGGCCATGGTCAGGCACATGCCCGCGATGCCGGCCTTGGCCGCGGTGTAGGCGACCTGGCCGATCTGGCCCTCGAAGGCGGCGATGGAGGCGGTGTTGATGATGACGCCACGCTCGCCGGTGTCCTCGCCCTCG
>CAZHUU010000184.1:0-5984 GCA_964535335.1 uncultured Mycobacterium sp. | reverse complement strand
ATGGTGCTGCGGAAGGTCTCCAGGGCGTGCGGGCCGTTCTTGCCGAACGTCTTCTCCGCCACGCCGCCGCCGGCGGTGGTGAGGATGACGTGCAGGCCGCCGAGCGCCTTGACGGCATCGGCGAGGACCTTCTCGGTGCCCGCGAAGTCGGTGACGTCGACGGCGAAGAACGGGCCGCCCACCGCGGCCGCGACCTCGGGGCCGTCGGTGCCCTCGCGGTCCAGGATCGCCACGCTGGCGCCGCGCGAGGCAAGCAACTCGGCACTCGCCCGCCCGAAGCCCGAGGCGCCGCCCACGACGATCACCTTCTTGCCCGAGATCTCCATCCATTCCTCCTGAGGTTCGCTGGGCGACCGGCGGCCACCAGAATCGGTACGGACGTTACCGCTCGTCATCGAATGGTCATCCCCGCGGGTGCCAACCCCGCCGACTGGACCGCCGGACGGGGGTAGGTTGGCCGCCATGGCGGAACTGACGCCCGGCCAGCGGATGGGTGCCGGGGTGGCGGCGGCCGCGGTGGCGGTCGGCGTGGCCCAGTTGCTGGCCGTGTTCTTCTCCCCCGCCGCCGATGTGCGCACCGCGGTCGGCACCGCGGTGATCAACCTGACGCCCGGGCCGGTCAAGGAGTGGGCGATCCAGACGTTCGGCACCGCCGACAAGCTGTTCCTGTCGGTGATGGTGCTGGTGGTGATCGCCGTCCTGGCGGCGGTCAGCGCGCTGTGGGAGCCGTCCGTCAGGCTCGGCAGTTTCGCGATCGCGGCGGGAGCCGTCGCCGGGTGCATCGCGGTACTGGGCCGGCCGGGGGCGGGTATCGCCGACATCATCCCGACCGTGGTCGGCGCCGGCTGCGGTATCGGGGTGCTGCGGCTGCTGACCTCGGGCCGGATCACCGATGGCCGCGCCGACGAGACCACCGGGCACGACCCCGGCCGCCGGCTGTCGTTGGTGACGTTGGGCTTGGTCGGGTTCGGGCTGGTGTCCGGGGTCGGCGGCGCGCTGCTCAACCGCCGGTTCCGCACGGTGGAGGGTGACCGGGACGGTTTCGCGCTACCCGCCGTCAAGAACCCGGAGCCCCCGGTTCCGGCCGATGTCACCCCGAAGGGCGTTGCGCTGCCGAGCTTCATCACCCGCAACGCCGACTTCTACCGCATCGACACCGCGCTGAGCGTGCCGCAACTCGCCCGCGACAAGTGGCTGTTGCGCATCCACGGGATGGTCGACCGCGAGATCATCTACCGGTTCGCCGATCTGCAGAGGTTCGAGCCGATCCAGAAGACGGTGACGCTGACCTGCGTCTCAAACCCGGTGGGTGGCGACCTGATCTCGAACGCCGTGTGGAACGGCTACCGGGTTCGGGACCTGTTGCGCGACAGTGGAATTCACCCTGACGCCGATATGGTGCTGTCCACCTCGATCGACGGCTTCACCGCGGGCACCCCCGTCGAGGCCCTCACCGACGGCCGGGACTCCCTGCTGGCGATCGGGATGAACGGCGAGCCGCTGCCGGTGGAGCACGGCTACCCGGCGCGGCTGGTGGTGCCGGGCCTGTACGGCTTCGTGTCCGCCACCAAGTGGGTGGTCGACCTGGAACTGACCCGCTTCGACCGGAGCGAGGCGTACTGGACCAAGCTGGGCTGGTCGGACCGCGGGCCGATCAAGACCGAGTCCCGCATCGACGTGCCCAGGGACGGCCAGAAGGTGAACAAGGGACCGGTCACCTTCGGCGGCGTCGCGTGGGCGCAGAACCGCGGCATCAAGGCGGTCGAGGTGCAGATCGACGGCGGTCCCTGGCAGCCCGCCCAACTCGGGGCGTCATACTCCAAGGACACCTGGCGGTTGTGGAGCTTCAACTGGGACGCCACCCCGGGCTCGCACACCATCACCGCGCGCGCCACCGACGCGACCGGCGAGGTGCAGACCAGTGACGAGAACCCGCCCGTGCCCGACGGCGCAACCGGTTACCCGTCGGTCTCCTTCGAGGTGAAGTGACGCTGCTCGACTGATGTTGCTCGACACTGTCGTCGCCGCCTCCACCGACGTCGGTGCGGCCGCGTCGCGGCTGGCCAAGATCGCGCGCATCGCCGAGTTGTTGACGGCCGCCGATCCGGGGCAGGTCGCCGTCGTGGTGTCCTGGCTGTCCGGTGAGTTGCCCCAGCGTCAGATCGGGGTCGGCTGGGCGGCGCTGCGCACACTGCCGGCACCCGCCGCCGAACCGTCGCTGAGCGTCGCGGACGTCGACGCGGCGTTCACGGCGATCGGCGCGGTGGCGGGCAAGGGCTCCCAGGCGCGCCGCGCCGAACTGCTGGGAGCGCTGTTCTCCGCGGCCACCGAGCCCGAGCAGGTGTTCCTGCGCCGGCTGCTGGGCGGCGAGCTGCGTCAGGGCGCCCTGGCCGGCCTGATGAGCGAGGCGGTGGCGCGGGCGGCGGGCATCCCGGCGGCCGCGGTGCGCCGGGCGGCGATGCTCGGCGGTGACCTGCCCGGCGTCGCCGCGGCCGCGCTGACCGGTGGGGCCGGGGCGCTGATCGATTTCACCCTGCGGGTGGGCAGGCCGGTCGGGCCGATGCTGGCGCAGACCGCGACCGGCGTCGGTGAGGCGTTGCAGCGGCTCGGCGGTGAGGCGGTGTTCGAGGCCAAGCTCGACGGCGCGCGGGTTCAGATCCACCGCAGCGGCGAGGATGTCACCGTCTACACCCGCAGCCTCGACGACGTGACCGCCCGGCTGCCGGAGGTGGTGGAGGCGACGCTGGCCCTGCCCGTCACCGACCTGATCGCCGACGGCGAGGCCATCGCGTTGCGGGATGACCTGCGCCCGCACCGGTTCCAGGTGACGGCGTCGCGATTCGGTCGCTCCGTCGATGTCGCCGCGGCCCGCGCGACGCAGCCGTTGTCGGTGTTCTTCTTCGACATCCTGCATCTGGACGGCACCGACCTGCTGGACGAACCCGGCCACGTGCGCGCCGCGGCCCTGGCCGCCGTCGTGCCGCCCCGCCACCGCGTCGACCGAGTCGTCACCGCGGATGCCGTTGCCGCACAGGAGTTCCTGGACGCCACCCTGGCCGCCGGGCACGAAGGGGTGATGGCCAAGTCGCTGTCGGCGCCCTATGAGGCCGGCCGCCGCGGCGTGGGCTGGCTGAAGGTCAAGCCGGTGCACACCCTGGACCTGGTGGTGCTGGCGGCCGAGTGGGGCTCCGGGCGGCGCACCGGCAAGCTGTCCAACATCCACCTGGGTGCCCGCGACCCGGAAGGCGGCGGATTCGTGATGCTGGGCAAGACGTTCAAGGGCATGACCGACGCGATGCTGGACTGGCAGACCTCGCGATTCACCGAGCTCGCCACGGGTCCGTTGGACCAATACGTGGTGCCGCTGCGGCCCGAGCAGGTCGTCGAGATCGCGTTCGACGGCGTGCAGGGCTCCACCCGCTACCCCGGTGGGATGGCGCTGCGGTTCGCGCGGGTGGTGCGCTACCGCGACGACAAGGGCCCCGCCGAGGCCGACACCGTCGACACCGTGCGCGCCCACTACGAACGGGACTAGACGCGCGCGAATTCGGCCGTGCCGCGTTCGAATTCGGCCAACATGTCGGCGGTCAGGGTCGGCCTGATCTCACCGATCGCATCGAGGTAGTCCTCGGTGGTGGCCGGCTCACCGCGGCCGTCGCGCATCTCCCGCTCGAAGGCGGCCTGGGAGCCCTTGCGGGCGGCGAACTCGATATCGGCCGGGGTGAAGAACTCCGACGCCGCGACCAACCGGTCGACGTCGACGTACACGCAGGCCTTGCCGAGATAGCGCTGCCACACCGCGCGGCGGGCCGGCTGATCGGGCGGGCCGACCGGGATGACGTAGTCGAACCGGCCGGGGCGCAGGAACGCCGAGTCCAGCGAGTGGACGGCGTTGGTGGCGCACACCAGCAGCCGGCTGTCCTTCTGCCGGAACGCCGGGATCAGCTTCAGCAGCTCGTTGGTCACCCCCAGCTCGGCGGTCGTCGCGCCGGAGCGGGCGGTGGCGATCTCCTCGACCTCGTCGATGAACAGCACCAGCTCGTCGAGCTCGGCCAGCTCGGCGAACGCCTCACGCAGCGAGGCGGCCAGGCCACCGGTACTGCTGGCCGCCAGCCGGGACGGGAACAGCTCCACGAACGGCCAGCCCAGCCGGGACGAGATGGCCTTGGCGAAGCTCGTCTTGCCGGTACCGGGCGGCCCGAACAGGATCACCGCCTTCGGCGGCTGGACACCGTAGCGCTCCGCGATCTCCGGATGCGCCAGCGGGTCGACGATCCGCCGCTCGATGATCTGCTTCTCCTGCTCCATGCCGGCCATCTCGTTGAACAGGCCGGGGGGCAGCAGCTGACCGCCGAGTTCGTCGAGCAGGTTGGCCTGGTCCAAGCCGAGATGCTCGATCATCTCGAAGTAGACGAGCCCCTCTCGGCGGGTGTAGCCCGAGTTCTCCATCGCCGCCGCGCCGGTGGCGCCCTCCGGCACCACCGCACAGATCCGGCGCACCCCCTGCGAGCGCAGCCGGCGCTCCAGATCGCTCAGGAGCGCGCTGCCGATTCCGCGATGGCGCCACCGGGCACTGAGCGCCACCAACTGGATCCAGGCCCGCTCACCCTGGGTCTGCGCCACGGCCATGCCCACCACCTCGTCGCCGACCTCGGCGACCACCGCGGGCTGCCCGGTGCGGGCGGCCGCCATCACCTCGGCGACGGTGAACACCAGCTCACCCGAGCCGGGGCTGCGGCTCTGGTCCCAGACCTGGATCGCCTGATCCAGGTCTTCGTCGTGGTAGTCACGTAGGCGCCACGGCGGCATGACTGCCTCCTGTCAGAGTTTCGATCAGGGTGGCGGTTCGGTTTCGTTTCCCGCATCCCCCAACCGGGTGGGGCCGACGGGTGAAAAGATCACCGCACGGCCCGACTTGCAGCCTCACCAAGGGAGAACACTGTGGCTTCACCGACCGCCGCGCCGTCGGAGTACCTCGAGGAGACCAAGGGCGACGTCACCTACATCCGCACCGACGCGGCGCTACCGCCGGTCGCGGTCGTCGACCGGTCCCCGATCACCGTCCGGCACCGGCTGATCTTCGGCGCCGTCGCGGTGCTCGGTGCCATCGCGTGGGCGGTCATCGCACTCTTCCGCGGTGAGACGGTCAACGCGGTGTGGTTCGTCATCGCCGCGGTCTGCACCTACGTCATCGGGTTCCGGTTCTATGCGCGGCTGATCGAGATGAAGATCGTCTGCCCGCGCGACGAGCACGCCACCCCGGCCGAAATCCTGGAGAACGGCACCGATTACATGCCGACCGACCGGCGGGTGCTGTTCGGCCACCACTTCGCCGCGATCGCCGGGGCCGGCCCGCTGGTCGGCCCGGTGCTGGCCATCCAGATGGGGTATCTGCCGGGAACCATCTGGATCATCGTCGGCGCCGTGTTCGCCGGATGCGTGCAGGACTACCTGGTGCTGGCGATCTCCACCCGCCGGCGTGGCCGCTCGCTGGGTCAGATGGCCCGCGACGAACTGGGTGTCGTCGGCGGGGTGGCCGCCATCGTCGGCGTGCTGGTGATCATGGTGATCCTGCTGGCCGTGCTGGCTCTGGTGGTGGTCGGGGCGCTGGCCGAAAGCCCGTGGGGCGTGTTCTCCATCGCGATGACGATCCCGATCGCACTGTTCATGGGGCTGTATCTGCGGTTCCTCCGGCCGGGCCGGGTCTCCGAGGTGTCGTTGATCGGGGTGGTGCTGCTGCTGGCGGCGGTGGCCTCCGGCGGCTGGGTGGCCGGAACCGATTGGGGTGCAGAGTGGTTCACGCTCTCCAAGGTGACGCTGTCGTGGTGCATCATCATCTACGGCCTGGCCGCCTCGGTGCTGCCGGTGTGGTTCCTGCTGGCACCGCGCGACTATCTGTCGACGTTCATGAAGATCGGCACCATCGTTCTGCTGGCCGTCGGGATTCTGATCGCCCGGCCGGTCATGCAGGCTCCGGCCATCTC
>CAZHUU010000183.1:0-8186 GCA_964535335.1 uncultured Mycobacterium sp. | reverse complement strand
CGGTGAGCATCTCGGTCACCGTCGACGACGATCTCACCATCGGTGTGACCGACGACGGGGTGGGGATCGGCGATGACATCACCCGCAGCGGGCTGGCGAACCTGGCGGCCCGCGCCGAGGAGTGCGCCGGCCAGTTCACCATCAGCCCGGCGCGCGGTGGCGGGACGCGCCTGCGCTGGTCGGTGCCCCTGCCCTGAACGGCCCAGGCCTGAATGCCCCTACCCTGATTCAGGCCGAGATCACCACGGCGGGATGCCGCAGGAAATGCGCCCGGCACTGCCGTTCGACCAGCATCGGGACGAATTCCCGGATCCGGGCCGACTCGAAGCCGCGATGGGCCTCGGCGACGGCGTCGCTGATCACGTCGTCCGGCACCAGCGGAAACGCCTGCACGAGGCGATCGACCACCCGGTCGATCTGGCGCTGCTCTTCAGCACGATGCACGCCGGTCATCATCGAATGTGGACGGTCGATTGCGCAAGGGCTGCCAGCCGGTTACCGGCGGGCCGCGATGCCACCGGCCCGCTCAGCCGCGCGGGCACGTCCCCATCCGTCACCGCACCGGGTGATCAGGGCCTGAGCGCCTAGTTCGACCCGAACACCGCCACGAAGCGGTCCAGCGACTCCCGGATGTCGCTGCGCAGCGCGCCGGCGACCAGCATCCCGATCGGCCCGAACAGCGCAGGTCCGCCGAGGTGGACATCGAGCGTGACCACCGAGGCACCGGGGTCGGCGGCCTGCGGCCGGACCTTGCCGAGCAACTTGACCTTGACCCCGCCCACGCCGATCCCGTCGAGCGTCATCGACTCCGGCGGCTTGAAATGGACGATCGTCCACCTGATCCGGTTGGGCATGCCCTTCACCTCGAGGATGGACTCCACGACGGTGCCCTTCTCGAGGGTCTCGGGCAGCTTGGACCGCCACACCCGGTGAACGGTCAGCCAGTCCCGGTACCGGGAGAGATCCGAGGCGTGCTGCCACGCCTGGTCGGGCGGTAGTGGAACGTCTACGGATACGGAGAGTTTCGCCATACGCCTTTAGGTCTGCGGTGGTTGGTCGCCCTTGTCGGTGACGTTCTTGACGGCCTCGGTGCCCTTCTCGACGGCACTCTTGGCGGCATCCTGCACCTTGTCGACCGTCTCGGAGAATTTGCCCTGCGTCTTCTCGTCGAGGAGGTCGCCGGCCTTGTCGATCGCCTGCTCGACCTTGTCGACGTTCTCGGTGATGACTTCCTTGGCCTTGTCGACGTTCTCGGTGATGACTTCCTTGGCCTTGTCCAGGAACCCCATGATTCGACCCTTCCTGTTTCGATCGCCGGGGGAATGCCCCGGGTCAATCTTGCACGGTAGGCTCCGCGCGCCACAAAATCCGAGGTTCGCCCAGCACTCGGCCTTGGATCCACCAGATCGCCTCGATCAGCCCCGCGGCCACCAGGCCGATTCCCACCCCGGTTGCCGTCATGGCCAGGTTCGACGGGTCCAGCATGAATTTCTCCCGAGCCAACGGGATGGCGAAGATCACAACGTAGGCCAGCCCGGAGACCGAGACCAGCGCCACCCGCCACCACTGGTACGGCCGGGCCACCACGGCCAACACCCACACTGCGCCGATCAGCAGCGTGATCAACGCCGCCGTGGAGGCCTGGGTCTGCTCGACCTTGGTGGCGTTGCTGCCGTGGTAGGCGATCAGATACGAGATGAAGGTCGCCAGGCCGACCACCACGCCGGACGGCAGCGCCGATGTCATGACGCGGCGCACGAACCCGGTGTGCGCCCGCTCGTTGTTGGGCGCCAGCGACAGGATGAACGCCGGGATGCCGATGGTGAACCAGGCCGCGATGGTGACGTGGATGGGCTGGAACGGGTACAGCAGGGGCGCGGTGCCGAACCACTTGGAACTCAGGCCGGCCAGCCCCACCAGCAGGGCCAGCAGCACCGAATAGACGGTCTTGGTGAGGAACAGGTTGGACACCCGTTCGATGTTGCCGATCACCCGGCGGCCCTCACCGACGACATAGGGCAGGGTGGCGAACTTGTTGTCCAGCAACACGATCTGGGCCACCGCCCGCGACGCGGGGCTGCCGGATCCCATCGCGACGCCGATGTCGGCGTCCTTCAGTGCCAGCACGTCGTTGACCCCGTCCCCGGTCATCGCGACGGTGTGGTCGCGAGACTGCAAGGCGTGCACCATCGCCCGCTTCTGGTCGGGGCGGACCCGGCCGAAGGTGGTGTACTCGGCCATGGCGTCGGCGAGTTCGTCGGGTTCCGAGGGCAGGTGGCGGGCGTCCATGGTCTCGCCCTCCAGGCCGAGTGAACCGGCCACCGCCCCGACCGAGACGGCGTTGTCGCCCGAGATCACCTTCACCGTGACATGTTGGGAGGCAAAGTATTCCAGTGTGTCGCGGGCATCGGGCCGGACGCGCTGCTCGAGGACGACCAGCGCGACCGGGGTGACCTTACCGGGCGCTTCGGGGCTGTCGACGCTGCGGTCGCTACAGCCGAGCAGCAGCACCCGCAGACCGCGCGAGCCGATCTCCTCGGCCTGCGCGGCGACCGGTGAGGCCGGGTCGAGCAGCACGTCGGGCGCACCGATCAGCCAGTTGCCGTGCTCGCCGTAGGACATCCCGCTCCACTTGGTGGCGGACTTGAACGGCGCGATGGCGGTCGCGGTCCAGCCGGGTGGGTTCGGGTAGGCCTCGCCGATAGCGGTCATGCTGGCGTTGGGCTTCGGATCGTCGGCGGCCAGGGACGCCAGCACGTCGGCCACCCGGTGGGCGGTCCCGTCGTTGTCTTCCTGGCTTACCGGCGCGACTTCGGACAGTCGCATACCGTTCTCGGTGAGGGTGCCGGTCTTGTCGGCACACACCACGTCGACGCGGGCCAGCCCCTCGATGGCGGGTAGTTCCTGCACCAGGCACTGCCTGCGGCCCAGCCGGACGACGCCGACGGCGAAGGCGATCGAGGTCATCAGCACCAGACCTTCGGGCACCATCGGCACCAGTGCCCCGACCATCCGCAGCACCGACTCCCGCCAGCCCACGTTCGTGGTGAACAGCTGGGTGTAGATGATCAGCAGCCCGGTGGGCCACAGCAGGTAGGTGATGAACTGCAGGATCTTGTTGATGCCGCTGCGCAGTTCGGATTTGACCAGGGTGAACCGGCTGGCCTCCTCGGCGAGCCGGGCGGCATAGGCCTCCCGGCCCACCTTGGTGGCCCGGTACGCGCCGGCCCCGGCGACGACGAAACTGCCCGACATGACGGCGTCGCCGACGGTCTTGCCGATCGGGTCGGCCTCACCGGTCAGCAGTGACTCGTCGACCTCGAGGCTGGACGCCTCCAGCAGTTCGCCGTCGACGACGATCTGGTCTCCTGGCCCGAGCTCGATCACGTCGTCGAGCACCACCTGGTCCGGGGCCACCTGGGCGGTGCCGGACTGGCGGCGCACCGTGGGTTTGGCCTGCCCTACGATGGCGAGGTTGTCCAGCGTCTTCTTGGCCCGTAGCTCCTGGATGATGCCGATCCCGCTGTTGGCGATGATCAGCAGGCCGAACAGCCCGTTGATCAGCGATCCGGTGGCGAGCACCAGCATGAACAGCACACCGAGGATGGCGTTGATGCGGGTGAACACGTTGGACCGCACGATGTCGGAGACACTGCGCGAGGCCCGCGCTGGGACGTCGTTGGTCTTGCCTTCGGCGATCCGGGCGGCGACGTCGGCGTCGGACAGGCCCGCGGCAATGCTGACGGTCATTTGGTGAAAGTTCCGTTCCGGTCGTCGTCGAAGTACTCCAGCGTCAGCTTGTCACCGTCGAACGTAGCGGCGGAAACCGTTCCAGGCGGGGCGTTCTCGGTCTGGAATCCGAAACTGAACACATCACCGTCCCAGTGCGTCAGCTCGAAGGTGTTCCGCCGGGGTCCCAGCGCCACGGTGAGCTTGCCGTCCCGCTCACCGACGGTGGCCGGCCCCCAGTAGTCGTTGCGGTAGGTGCCGAGGTAGGCCGCCAGGGGCTTGGCGGGAGCCGGATCGGCCGGCGGGCTCTTGCCGACCAGCGTGCCCCCGGGGTCGTTCATGCCGGCGAACGCGTCGGCGTAGAGCTTGCGCCAGTCCTCGCGGACCTCGCCGAACTGGACCAGGTCGGCGAACTCGGCGGTGAGCGTCTCGGGAATCCCGACCGGGGTGGCGTTGGTCAGCGCGACGATCGCGACGTCCGCCGACGGGATGATGACGAAGTTGGTGCCCGCACCCAGCTGGAACGCCCCGGAATGGCTGAACTCCGTCCGGGCGGCCGAGGTGGTCCCCACGTTGAACCCGTAGCCGTAGAAGCCGGCCCGCATCGCCGGCTCCTTGGCCGGGCTGGAGACGATCTGCGGTGTCACCGCGGGCAGCAGCGCAGCCGGCTCGACGATCTGGGTGCCGTTGTAACTTCCGTCGGCCAACACCATTGCGAGCCAGTGCGTGACGTCGTTGACCGACGAGCTCACTCCCCCGGCGGGTGCCTGCGCGTCGGCGTCGCGCCGGTAGAGCGGCTGGTAGCGGTCGCCGGTGCGGACGTGGCCGAGCGCCTTGTCGGCACGGGCCTCGTAGTCGGCGAACCGGGAGCTGGTCGACGTCATGCCCAGCGGCCGGTAGAGCACCCGGTCGCTGAGGTCCTCCCAGGACATTCCCGCCGCGGTGGCCACCGCCTCGCCGGCGGCGGTGACCCCGAAGTTGGTGTAGGCGTAGGAGATTCGGAACGGCGTCAGTGGGAGTTGGCGGAGCCGCTCCAGGACGTAGCGGCGGTCGTAGCCGAGGTCCTCCAGCTTGTCGCCGGCGTGGTCGGGCAGCCCGGAGCGGTGCGCGTAGAGGTCGCCGATGGTCAGCATCCGGGTCACGGCCGGATCGGACAGCGCGAACCACGGCAGCTTGTCCACCACCGGGGTGCCCCAGTCGATCGCCTTGCGGCCGACCTGGTGGGCGATCACGGTGGAGCCGAGCGGCTTGGACAGTGAGGCGAGCTGGAACACCGTGTCCGGGCCCACCTTGTTGTTCGGGTCGTCGGCCGGTCTGGTGGCGTCCTTGACCCCGAAACCCTTGGCGTAGACGGTTTTCCCACCGTGCACGACGGCGACGGCCATTCCGGGGATGCCCGAGGACTTCATCAGTTCGTCGGCGATGCCGTCCAGCTTGGCCACCGCATTCTCGACGGCGTTGTCGGGCAGCGCCATCGCGGGGACCAGCGGGGGCGGCAGCGTCGAGAGGGTCCTGGCGGTATCGGGCTTGGTGGCGGTGCCGCTACATGCGGTCAGTGCGGCCGTCAGCGCGATGATCGCGGCACGTCTCGCCAGAGCGGTCATGGCTTGCACCGTAGTGCGTCACAGCCGCCACCACCGTTCTATTGCCGCCTCCGCGGCGGGCCGTTCTATTGCCGCCTCCGCGGCGGGCCGTTCTCTTGCCGCCTCCGCGGGTGTGACGACTCGCCCACCCGGTTTCGGGACGGCCACCTCCACCCCGGCGTCGCCGGCGGCGGCGAGCAGGCGTTCCACCGGCTCGGACCACGGATGTGGAGCCAGCCGGAAGGTGCCCCAGTGGATCGGCACCAGCAGGCCGGCGTCGGTGATGTCGCGGTGGGCGCGCACCGCCTCCTCGGGGTTCATGTGGATGTCGGGCCAGGCGGTGTTGTAGGCGCCGATCGGCATCAGCGTCAGGTCGAACGGTCCATGGTCGGCGCCGACCCGGGCGAAGCTGTTGGTGTAGCCGGTGTCGCCGCCGAAGTACGCGCGGTGCCGCGGTCCGAGGATCGCCCACGACGCCCACAACGTGGTGTTGCGCGACAGGAAGCGGCCGGAGAAGTGCCGCGCCGGGGTGCACACCAGCCTCAGCTCGCCGATGCGGGTCTCGTCGTTCCAGTCCAGTTCGATGATCCGGTCCTCGGGAACGTGCCACTGGCGTAGGTGTGCGCCGACGCCGAGGGGCACCACGAACGGCGCGTGCTGGGTGCGCGACAACCCCAGTACGGTGTCCATGTCGAGGTGGTCGTAGTGGTCGTGGCTGATCACCACGGCGTCGAGGTCGGGCAGTTCCTCCAGCGGCATCGGAACCGGATGCAGCCGCTGCGGGCCGACCGTGCGAGACGGCGAACAGCGGTTGCTCCAGACCGGGTCGGTGAGCACCCGGTAGCCGTCGATCTCGAGCAGCGTCGTCGAATGGCCCAGCCAGTTCACCGCCAGCGGTTCGGGTGCCGCGTCCACCGGCGGCGCCGCGAGCGGTACGGCGCCGTTCGGGCGGCTGACCGACCGGCTCGAGATCATGTCGAACAGGATCAGCCGGTTCTCCTCGGCGTCGAGTTTCAGCGCCGATGCCGGCTCGAGGTTGTGGAACACACCGTCGCGATAGTTGGGTGAGCCGTCCGCGACGGTGCGGATGGCGCCCGGTCCGGCGCCCAGCGACGCGGGTGCGTCGTTCAGCGCCCGCAGCACCCACCCGCCGGCGGCCAGCGATCCGGTCCCGGCGGCCAGGCGAAGCGCGGCGCGTCCGGAGGGCAGGAGCGTAGCGACCCGGGAAGGAAGGCCGAGCATGTCAGGCGCCCTGGAACCTCGGTGCGCGCTTCTCGCTGCGCGCGACCTGCGCCTCGATCACGTCCTGGCTGCCCCAGGCCTTGTCGAAGAGCTCCTTGTGGGTGGGCCCCTGCTCCTCGTAGGCCCCGTCGTCGTTGAGCACCCGCTTGGAGGACTGCAGCGACAGCGGGGCCAGCCCGGCGATCTCCGCCGCCCAGGCCTGTGCGTCGGCGAGGTCGCCGATCCGGTTGGCCATGCCGGTCATCAGGGCGGTCTGGGCGTCCAGCTTCTCCGCGGCCAACAGCATGCCGCGGGCGCGGCCGTGGCCGGCCAGCGAAGCCAATCGACGGACGCTCCAATTGTCTAGGGCCAGACCATATTTCGCGATCGGGAACTGGAAGTAGGCGCCCGGCGCCACCACCCGCAGATCGCAGATCATCGCCAGCTGCACACCCGCGCCGATCGCCGGGCCGTTGATCGCCCCGATCACCGGGACCGGCACCGCATCGATGGCCTTGTTCAGGGCGATCGCCTTGTCCGGGAAATCCGCCGCGAACACGTCGCCGGAGAGGTCGGCCCCGGCGCAGAACACGGTTCCCTGGCCGGTGAGCACGACGGCGCGGACGTCGTCGGCGGCGGCCTTCTCCACGGCCTCGCGCAGGGTGTCGACGAGCTCGGAGTTGAGCGCGTTGCGTCGTTCCGGACGCTGCAGCTCGATGGTGGTCACATCGCCGACGCGGCTGATCCCGATCATGTCAGCCAGCCTACTGGCCGGATAACCTCGACCCGTGAGCCGGATCGGCGCTACCGAGCTGCGCGACGCGGTGCTGGACCCCGGCTCGTTCCGCAGCTGGGACGGCCCGCCGCGGGCCGTGCCCGCCGACCCGCAATACGCCGCCGAACTGGCCCGGGCCCGTGCGGACACCGGGCTGGACGAAGCGGTACTGACCGGCCGGGGCACCGTGTTCGGGCGTGCGGTCGCCGTGGTGGCGTGCGAGTTCGGCTTTCTGGCCGGGTCGATCGGGGTGGCCGCCGCCGAACGCATCACCGCGGCCGTGGAGCGGGCCACCGCGGAACGGCTGCCGCTGCTGGCCTCGCCCAGCTCCGGCGGCACGCGGATGCAGGAGGGCACCGTGGCCTTCCTGCAAATGGTCAAGATCGCCGCCGCGGTCACCCTGCACAAACAGGCCCGGCTGCCGTACCTGGTTTATCTGCGCAACCCCACCACCGGAGGCGTGTTCGCGTCGTGGGGGTCGCTGGGTCACGTCACCGTCGCCGAGCCCGGGGCGCTGATCGGCTTCCTCGGGCCGCGGGTCTACGAGCAGCTGTACGGCGAGCCGTTCCTGGCCGGTGTGCAGACCGCGGAGAACCTGCTGCGGCACGGCGTCATCGACGGTGTGGTGCCGCTGGAGAGCCTGCGGCCCACCCTGGATCGCGCGCTGACGATCCTGGTGGACCCGCCCGCCCCGCCACCGCCCGCCGATCCGCCGGAGCGACAGGCGGAGTTGCCGGCGTGGGACTCGGTGGTCGCCTCCCGCCGCCCGGACCGTCCCGGGGTGGGCTGGCTGCGGCGTGCGGGCGCCACCGACCGGGTGCGGCTGTCGGGCACCCACGGCGAGGCGGCCACCACCGTGCTGGCGCTGGCCCGGTTCG
>CAZHUU010000182.1:5302-8247 GCA_964535335.1 uncultured Mycobacterium sp. | reverse complement strand
CGGCGACCACCGAGCCGGCACCGTCGGCGACGACGGAACCGACACCGTCCGTGTCGTCCAGCCCTGCGCCCTCGGCAACGACTGAGCCGACGACCTCGAGCAGTTCGAGTTCGACCTCGTCCAGCACGAGTTCGACGAGCACCAGCAGTTCGGGCTCGACTAGCTCGACGAGCACCGGTTCGACAAGTACGAGCACCTCCGGTTCGACGAGCCCCAGTAGCACGGGCTCGACGAGCACCGGTTCGACAAGTACGAGCACTTCCGGTTCGACGAGCCCCAGTAGCACGGGCTCGACGAGCACCGGTTCGACAAGTACGAGCACTTCCGGTTCGACAACCACCGGGACCTCGGGATCGACGACCTCGGGATCGACGACCTCGGGTTCGACGTCTTCGGGCAGTTCAACCTCTGGTTCGACGACCTCGGGTTCGACGACCTCGGGTTCGACGTCTTCGGGCGGCTCGACCTCGGGCAGCTCGTCGTCGTCTGGTTCGTCGTCCGGCTCGTCGTCGTCCGGCTCGTCGTCGTCCGGCTCGTCGTCGTCCGGTTCGTCCTCGGGCGGCTCGAGCGGCGCCGCGGCCTGAGGCCCGTTACTTCTTGGCGGTGGCCCTCTTCGCGGTGGTCTTCTTGGCGGGAGCCTTGCGCGCCGGTGCCTTCTTCGCAGCAGCCTGACCGTCGCCGGATCCCTCCGCGGATTCCGAGCGTCGCTTGCGCACACTGGCCTCGAGCTTGGCCAGCAGGTCGGAGACGTCCTCGGTCTCGTCGAGCTGGGCCGGCTGGTCCTCGGTGCTGAACGCCTCGCCGCCCTGCAGCTTGGCTTCGACCAACTCCTTGAGCTGCTCCTGGTAGGTGTCGGTGAACTGCTCGGGATGGAAGTCGTCGGCCATCGACTCGACCACCTGACCGGCCATCTTCAGTTCGGCGGGCTTGATCTCGACCTCCTGGTCGAGCACCGGGAAGTCGGGGTCGCGAATCTCGTCCGGCCACAACAGCGTGTGCACCACCATGACATCGCGTTTGGAGAAGTCCTTCACCCGGAGCGCGGCAAGCCGGGTCTTGTTCCGCAGCGCGAAATGCACGATGGCGACCCGATCCGTCTCCGCGAGAGTCTTGGCAAGCAGCACATAGGATTTCGATGATTTGGAGTCGGGCTCGAGGAAGTAGCTGCGGTCGTACATCAGCGGATCGATCTCGCTGGCGGGGACGAACTCCAGCACCTCGATCTCGCGGCTGCGTTCTTCCGGCAGGGTCGCGATGTCCTCGTCGGTGATCACCACGGTCTGGCCGTCGTCAGCTTCGTAGGCCTTGGCGATGTCGCGGTACTCCACGATCTCACCGCAGATTTCGCAGACGCGCTTGTAGCGGATGCGGCCGTTGTCCTTGGCGTGCACCTGGTGGAACTTCAGATCGTGGTCTTCGGTGGCGCTGTACACCTTGACGGGGACGTTCACCAGACCGAACGCGATCGAGCCTTTCCAAATGGAACGCATGTGATCAGTATGCCCAGCGGACGGACCGATATCCCGTCTCTCTCAGTTCGCGAAGGGCAGCACGGCCGGCGGTGTGGGTCCCAATGGAAGGTTCTGCGGTACGTGCAACGGCACCACGCCGAGGGGAAGGACCAAGGGAAAGTTGAGCGGAAGGACCGTGGGTGGGATGTTTGGATTCGCGCCCGGAAAGGCACCGGGGATGCCAGGCAGCGCCCCCAGTGCGCCGTCAACCACAGCATCCTCCGATTGAGGCGTGCATGCGCCCGGATCAGCCACCTGGCCCGAGGTGCAGCCGGGCACCAGGTCCGCCGGATCGGCACCGGCCGCCCCGGCGCCGATCAACGCCGCGGTCAGCAACGCGAAGGCCGTCGACACGCTGGCCACCACGATCCTGGTCATTGGTCCAAGGTAGCAGCGGGTAATACGTTGGGATGGTGAACGACGTGTGGCCCCCCGGCGCGACGAAGGGCCCACGTGTGCAGCTGACCAATGCCGACAAGGTGCTGTATCCGGCCACCGGCACCACCAAGGCCGACGTCTTCCGCTACTACACCAGCATTTCCGAGGTGATGCTTCCGCACATCACCGGCCGGCCGGTGACCCGGAAGCGCTGGCCGAACGGCGTCGACGAGAGCGCATTCTTCGAAAAGCAGTTGGCCAGTTCGGCACCCGACTGGCTGCACCGTGCGACCGTGCAGCATCGATCCGGCAATACCACCTATCCGATCATCGACAGCACGACCGGCCTGGCATGGATCGCCCAGCAGGCCGCGCTTGAGGTCCATGTGCCGCAGTGGCGCTTCACCAAGTCCGGAAAGCCCGGCCCCGCAACACGATTGGTATTCGATCTCGATCCCGGCGAGGGCGTGACCATGTCGCAGATGTGCGAGGTGGCCAACGCCGTCCGCGACCTGATGGACGATATCGGCCTCACGGTCTACCCGCTGACCAGCGGGAGCAAGGGTCTGCACCTCTACGCCCAGCTCGCCGAACCGGTCAGCAGCAAGGGCGCGGTGGTACTGGCCCGGCGGGTGGCCCAGCAGTTGGAGCAGACCATGCCCAACCTGGTGACCGCCACGATGACCAAGAGCCTGCGGACCGGCAAGGTGTTCTTGGACTGGAGCCAGAACAACGGGTCCAAGACCACCATCGCGCCGTACTCGCTGCGCGGGCGGGAGCGCCCGACCGTCGCCGCCCCCCGGACCTGGGACGAGATCGCCGACCCGGGATTGCGGCACCTGCAGTACGACGAGGTGCTGGCGCGGGTGGCCGAGCACGGTGACCTGCTGGCCGATCTCGACGCCGACGTTCCCTGGGAGGACCGGCTGACCACCTACCGCGGAATGCGGGACGCGGCCAAGACGCCGGAACCGGTGCCCAAGGCCACGCCAGCGGGATCCAATGTCGCCGGCCTGGCGGCTCCGGTGCCGAATGTCGCCGGCCTGGCGGCTCCGG
>CAZHUU010000182.1:0-5202 GCA_964535335.1 uncultured Mycobacterium sp. | reverse complement strand
AATGTCGCCGGCCTGGCGGCTCCGGTGCCGAATGTCGCCGGCCTGGCGGCTCCGGCCGGCAACAACGACCGCTTCGTCATCCAGGAGCACCACGCCCGCCGCCTGCACTACGACTTCCGCCTGGAGCGCGATGGAGTGCTGGTCTCGTGGGCGGTGCCGAAGAACCTGCCGGACACCCCGGCGGTCAACCACCTCGCGGTGCACACCGAGGATCACCCACTGGAGTACGCCACCTTCGAGGGGACCATCCCGAAGGGCGAGTACGGCGGCGGCCGGGTCATCATCTGGGATTCCGGCACCTATGAAGCCGAGAAGTTCCGCGACTCCGGCGACAAGGGCGGCGAGGTGATCGTCGATCTGCACGGTCAGCGGATCTCGGGACGCTACGCGCTGATCCAGACCAACGGCGACCAGTGGCTGGCCCACCGGATGAAGGAGCAACCCGCCCCGCGCCTCCAGGACTACTCGCCGATGCTGGCCACGCTGGGTTCGGTCGAGAAACTGACCGCCGCGCAGTATGCATTCGAGGGCAAGTTCGACGGCTACCGCCTACTGGTCGAGGTCGATCACGGGAAGCTTCGCCTGCAATCCCGCAGCGGACGGGACATGACCAACGACTACCCGCAACTGCAGTCGCTGGCGGCCGATCTCGCCGAGCACGCGGTGATCCTCGACGGCGAGGTCGTCGCACTCGACGAGCACGACGTGCCGAACTTCGGCGAGATGCAGAACCGATCCCGTGACAGCCGGATCGAGTTCTGGGCGTTCGACATCCTGATGCTGGACGGTCGCTCGCTGTTGCGCGCCAGGTACCGGGATCGCCGCCGGGTGCTGGAAACTTTCGCCGAGGGAACGGATCTCATCGTGCCCCCACTGCTGCCCGGGGACGGTCCGGAGGCGCTCGAGTGCTCCCGCAAGAAGTCGTGGGAGGGTGTCGTCGCCAAGAAGTGGGACTCCACCTACCAGCCAGGCCGCCGCTCGGCGGCGTGGATCAAGGACAAGAACTGGAAGACCCAGGAAGTCGTGATCGGCGGCTGGCGAACGGGCAACGGCGGGCGCTCCAGTGGGATCGGGGCGCTCTTGATGGGTATCCCCGGCGAGGGCGGGCTGCGGTTCGCGGGACGGGTGGGCACCGGCTTCACCGAGAAGGATCTGATCCGATTGAAGGATATCCTTGTTCCTCTGCGAACCGACGAATCACCCTTCAGCACAAAGCTTTCCGGACCGGACGCCAAGGGTGTGAGCTATGTGCGGCCGGAGCTGGTCGGTGAGGTGCGCTACAGCGAAGCGACGTCGGACGGTCGGTTGCGCCATCCGAGCTGGCGCGGGCTGCGGCCGGACAAGGAACCCGCGGACGTGGCGCCCGAGGTTTCGACCTAGGGCTCTCCGGTCAAAGACAGGGAGAGCACCCGGGCGGCCTCCATCGCCTCCCGCAGCCCACGGGTCGCCAGTTCGTCGGCCAGCTCGTTGTCGGCGACCCCGGAGTGCCCCTTCACCCAGAACCACTGGACCTCGTGCCGGGCGCAGGCGATCTGGAGGCGCTGCCACAGGTCGACGTTCTTCACCGGCTGCTTGGCCGCTGTCAGCCAGCCGTTGCGCTGCCAGCCGACGACCCACTTGGTGATGCCGCTCCGGACGTAGGTGCTGTCGGTGTACAGGTGCACCGACACCGGCCGGGTGAGCGCCTCCAGCGCCATGATCGGCGCGGTCAACTCCATCCGATTGTTGCTGGTGGTTTCCGGCTCGCCGCCGCACATCTCGCGGATGTGCTCGCGATGACGCAGCACCGCACCCCAGCCGCCCGGGCCGGGGTTGGGCCGGCACCCGCCGTCGGTGTGGATGACCACTGGGTTCGGGTTGGAGTCGGGCATGGGCCGAGGATATGCACCTCGGTCGCGGACGGACCGGCCGACACGCGTCACTGCGTGCCGGGCGGCGAGATCATCGCCGTCCGGACCGACATGTCGAACGTGCGATGGTGCAGGGTGGTGATTCGCCGGCCGGGCTGCACGGCAGCCTTGACCGGGGTGGTCCGGTCACCGAAGAACGCGGCCGTCGCCTCGACGTCGCCGACGACGTAGGTGATGCCCCAGAGGCTCGATGGGCCGTGGGCCGCCGCCGTCGGCGAGCCGACGACCTCGAGGATGACCTCGCCGAGGCGGAAGAACACCTGGCGGATCGGCTGCCCGCCGAGTTCGCCGTCGCGTTCCCGGCGGGGCTGCAGGCCGATGGCCGCCAGCGAGGCCGCCGTACGGCCCAGGTCGGGGGAGAGCAGCACCACGTGGTCGATCGTGGCGACGCCGTTGGGATGCGGGCCGGGGGTGCCGGATGAAGCCGGGACCCCGTTCCACGCCGTCGTCGGGATGCCGTCGAGGTCGCCCGCGAAGCCGTCCGGCAGGCCGGACAAGGACCACGAGACGATTCCGGTACCGCGCTCGCGTCCGACGAGTCGGATGCCGACGCCGCCGATTCGGCAGACGTCATCGGCGTCGACGCGGAAACCGGCCCGGGTCCAGGCTTCCACGGAATCGGCGACCTGAAGCTCGCCGACGGTGATGGTCACTGGAGCAGTGTGCATCCCGGTCAAGCGGCGTCGTCGGTCAGGTCACCGATGAGCTTCTCCGGGTGGTGAAAGTCATTGGTGCCCGCGGACAGCAACGGCAGCTGTGGCGGCGGGATCCACTGGGTGTCGCCGGTGGCCAGTTTTCGGGTGGTCCAGCCCTGGTCGAGCAGCTTGTGGTGGGGTGCGCAGGCGAAGGTGAGGGTGTCGACGTTGGTGGCACCGCCGCCGGCCCAGTCCTCGACGTGGTGCACCTCGCAGAGATAGCCCGGGGCGGTGCAACCGGGTGCCGTGCAACCGCGATCCTTGCCGTGCAGGACGATTCGCTGATCCGGGGTGGCGATCCGCTTGGCGCGACCCAGGTAGAGCGGGCGGCCGTCGAGCCCGTCGAACAGGCTCAGGTAGTGGTAGGCGTGGCCGGCCATCCTGATGAGATCCGAGACGGGCAGCAGGGTGCCGCCGGCGGTGACCGCGTGCCCGATCTGGTCCTGTAGCTGTTGGACGGTGGCCGTCGCGATGACGGTGACCGGCAGCCCGCGGTGGGTGCCCAGATCCGGATCGCCCAGCCGGGAGCGCAGCAGCGCCGCCAAGGCGTCATGCTGGCGTTGGCCGTGGGAGCGGAAGTCGCGTTGGGCGACCTCATCGGTGGGATCACCGCTGACGCAGGGGCTTTGGTCGTCGGGATTGCACATTCCGGGCGCGGCGAACTTCGCCAGCCAAGCGTCGATCAGCGCCCGCAACTCCGGGGTCGCGACCAGCTTTGCGGTGCTCATACCGTCGGTGCCCTGGCCGCCGCGCCAGATGAAGCCACGCTTGCGGGCGCGGTCCTCGTCGCAGAATCTGCCGTCCGGGTTCAGGGCGAGGGCCAACCGGTCGGCGACCTTCTCCAACTGATCCGGCCGCAGGTTCTCGGCATGCCCGGCCAGCGAGCGTTCGGCCTTAGCCGCCTCGGCCGGGCCGATGTGGCCGGGCAGGTCACGGAAGAACTTCTGGATCACTTTCACGTGTTCGGCGTCTAGCCGGCCGGCGCGCCACACCTCCGCGGTGGCCGGCAGCAGCGGGGGGAGCTGTTCGCCGGTCAGGGTGCGCCGCGGCGCCAACTGCTCGGCATCGCGGACGCGGCGACGGGCCTCAGCGCGACTGATCCGCAGAACGTCGGACAGCAGGACGGGCACCGGCGGGCACCCATCCACCTGTTCCAGCCGGGCGATGTGGTCGTGCGACACCGCGATCTGACGCCGCCGCGCGGCTTCCAGCCGGTCGAGCACCGCATAGCGCCGCACCGGATCGAGGCCTTCCCGGTCGACCGCGGCCAACTCCTCGACCAGGGCGTCGAGGTCGTCGAGAACCGCTTCTGTAGAACGCATGTTCGAATCATATGCCGACCCACCGACACGTTCACCCCGCCTGAGCCGGCCTGTGGATGAAGTAACGACTGTGGAAAACGCCTAGCCCCGCAGGATGGGCCGCAGCGTCTCCAGGACGGCCGGGTCTTCGATGGTCGAGGGCAGCGGCTCATCCTTGCCGTGCGCGATGCCGCGCATGGTCTTGCGCAGGATCTTGCCGGAGCGGGTCTTGGGGAGCGCGGGTACCACGTCCACCAGCTTGAAGCACGCCACCGCGCCGATCTCGTCGCGCACCGCGGCCACCAGATCGTCGGCCAGGCCGTCGGCGGACGCACCCGCCTTGAGCACCACGAAGCCGCGCGGCACCTGGCCCTTGATCTCGTCGGCCACCCCGATCACCGCGCACTCGGCCACCGCGGGATGCGCCGCCAGCACCGCCTCGATGGATCCGGTCGAAAGCCGATGTCCCGCAACGTTGATCACGTCGTCGATGCGTCCCATCACGAACAGGTAGCCGTCATCGTCGATGAAACCGCCGTCACCGGTCAGGTAATAGCCGGGATGCTCGCAGAGGTAGGACGCCTCGAACCGGTCGTCGTCGCCCCACAGCGTCGGCAGCGTCCCCGGCGGCAACGGCAGGCTGATACAGATCGCACCCTCCTCACCTGCGGCGCACGGGGTCCCGTCGACCTGCAGGATCTGCACGTCGTACCCCGGCATCGGCACGGTGGGCGAGCCGGCCTTGAGTGGGAGCTGTTCGACACCAACGGGATTGGCTGCGATCGCCCAGCCGGTCTCGGTCTGCCACCAGTGGTCGACGACGGGAATCCCGAGTTTCTCGGATGCCCACGCGTAGGTGTCGGGGTCGAGCCGCTCACCGGCCTGGAACAGATACTTCAGCGACGACAGGTCGTATCGGGAGATGTGCGAGCCGTCCGGATCCTCCTTGCGGATCGCGCGGATCGCGGTCGGCGCGGTGAACAAGTCCTTGACGCCGTACTCGGCGGCGACCCGCCAGAACGCGCCGGGATCCGGTGTGCCGATGGGCTTTCCCTCGTAGAGCACCGTGGTGGCGCCGGCCAGCAGCGGGCCGTACACGATGTAGGAGTGGCCGACCACCCAGCCCACGTCCGAGGCGGCCCAGAACACGTCGCCGGGGCCGATGTCGTAGATGTTGCGCATGCTCCACAGCAGTGCGACGGCATGCCCACCGTTGTCGCGCCCGATGCCCTTGGGCTTGCCGGTGGTGCCGGAGGTGTAGAGCACGTAGAGCGTATCGGTGGCGGCGACCGGCAC
>CAZHUU010000181.1:0-8328 GCA_964535335.1 uncultured Mycobacterium sp. | reverse complement strand
CCAACATCACCAACGGGGCCAGTGCGTTCCGCATCCTCATCCTCGGCGTGGTGATCACGGTGGCTGCGGTGTGGCTGCTGTCGAAGCTGCCCGCCACCCGCCCGTCGCTGCGCACCCGCGCCCACTGGTGGTGGGAAAACCTGCGCCCGCAGGTCATCTCATCGCACCGCCCTCCCGGTTAAGAAGGGTCCTGCCATGTCTGTGCCCGCCCCGCTGCGCGCGATCGGCAACCTGCGGCTGACCCCGCACGGGGTCTACGCCGACTATCTGCTCTCCGGACAGCCGTTCATCTTCCTCTCCGAAGAGTGGCAGGACCGGGTGGCTGCCGAGCACGCCGAGCTGTGGCGTGCGCTGCCGTCAGGATCTTCGATCAGTGGCCTGACGGTCCCGGTGGCCCCGCGCGCCACCGTCCGCAAAATGCTGTACAGCCACCCCGATTTGCGCCCCGGCGCGGCCGCCCCCGAGGGCGTGTCCGAGGCGGCGCGGCCCTGGGTGCAGCACTGCCGCAGCTGGGAACCCACCATCGCCGGGCACCGCGCTCGCCGCCGTATCTACTGGCTGAGCCTGCCCCTGGATTACGGGCTGGCCGGGCGCACCCCCAGCGGCACGTGGCGGCGCATGGTCGACGCCGCACTCGGCCGTGACAAGGACACCGACTCCTCCATCGCCTACTACCGTGACCTGGCCGCCCAGATGGTCGCCGCGCTGCCTGCGGTGTTCTTTCCCAAACCGGCCACGGTGGAACAGATCTGGTGGCATTGGAACTACATCGCCAGCCGCGGCGCCTGGGATGCGCCGCTGCCGACACAACCGTTCAATCCCGACGCCACCCTGCCGGGGTCGGCGTTCACCCCGGTCCACCTGGACCCAGGTGCGGCTCAGCTGCGCGCCCGCCGCTGGCGGGCGGCCCGCACCGACGCCGACGTGTTCGTACGTACCTTCCGGGATCGCACCGATGGTGTTGCGGACTCCTATCAAGCGCTGCTGCCCTTAGACAGCTTCCCCGACAACGGAATTGCCTGGCCGCGCTCGACACTGTTCAAGGTTCTCGATGACCTCACGACACCGACCACGGTCTTGGACTGGACGATCAACATCACCTTCACCAGTGCGGATGTGGCCGTGTCGACCGCAGAGAACGTCATCGTCAACATTCGCGACCAGTACCGCCAGCGCGGCCGCCACGCATCGAGTTCCGACGAGCTGCTGCGCAAGCTGGCCTCCGGGCGGGAGCTGGCCTCAGAACTCAAGCGCGGTAGCGCCGAGCGCGGTGTGAACGCCGCCATCGTCATCGCTGCGGCCGCCGGTGACCCGGATACGGTGAACCGGGCCGTCGCCGACGTCGCCCGCACCTACCGCGGCCAGAACATCGGCTCGAAACGGTGGCGCGGCAGCCAGCCCACATTGTGGCGGGCGTTCACCCCGGGCGGGGAGCGCCGCGCCGCCCTCGACGAGTTCCGCAACCCGACCACCACCAAGCGGTTTGCGCCGTTCGTCCCGCTGCTGGCGAGCAAGCTCGGAAACAACACCGGCGTCCCTTTGGGGATGAACCTGACCAGCCCGGGGCTGCGCGACGTCGTTCTCCTCGATGTCCTCAACGCGCCGGCCCGCGAGAATCCGGCGAATCTGGTGATCTGCGGCTCCCCGGGCCGCGGCAAATCGCATGCGACGAAGAATTTGAGCCGCTCGTGGCTCAAACTCGGCGCCGGTCTGCATTTATTCGATCCCACCGACGCCCGCGAACACGAAACAGCGTTGGCCGATTTCGACGATAAAGTCGTCATTGATGTCGGTCGCATGAATTTCAGTCTCGATGGATTGCGGGTTTTTCCTTATAAAGAAGCCGCAGAACGAACCATCGACCATTTGCTACCGCAATTGGGATTGTCGCCATTGAGCCGGGGCGCTCAGCGGCTGTGGGGGCTGCTGGCCCCGGAGTCACGCGAGGCCAACGGCATCGGCAGCACCGCGCAGCTGATCAGATATCTCCGCGACATGCCCACAGCGCGGCGCACCGACGCCGACGAAGATCTGCTCATCGGGTTGGAGGGCCTGGCCGCCCAACGCCTGCTGCGGCCACTGTTTGATGAGTCTCTGCCCGTTCCCGACATCGCCACCACCCAATGCGTGATCTGGAATTTCGCCGGACTCAAGCTGCCCACGGTCACCGAGGAATACCAGGCCCACCTGCATCAGCAGACCACCCCTGGCCAGCGCGCCGCCCAAGCGCTCTACGGGCTGGGCGCCGAAGTGGCGCAGTCGATCTTTTTCGGCCGCCCCGATCAGCCCGACATGTTGGTCGTCGAGGAGTGCGCAGCGTGGACCAACTCTCCGGGCGGACAGAAGTGCGCGAACACGATCATCCGCCAGGGCCGTAAGGCCTGGACGGGGTTCTGCGGTATCAGCCAGCAGCCGATCAAAGACTTCGCCGTGCTGGAGGACGAGTTCATAGATCAGCGACTGTGCCTGGGGTTCAAGCGATCTGACATCGCCAAAGCAACCTTGCAGTGGTGTGACCGCGACCTGGACCGCCACCCGGAGCTGCTGGCCAACTACGTCAACAACACCAGCCCCGTGCAGCTGGTCGACCACGGCGACGATGCGATCGATGACCGCTACGGAAAGGTGGTCCCCGGCCGCGAGGGCGAAGCGTGGTTCCTCGACGAGTTCGGTGGCTTCGGCAAGGTGGCGCTGTTTGCAGCCCCGACCGCAGCACTGGCCGCCCGCTTCGACACCAACCCCCACCGAGCTCGGCAACGCAGCCAGGCCACGCAGCGATCATGACCGCACGCCTGCACTACTGGTATCTGACCCACCCGCGGTGGGGCCGTCCGCTACTGGTGCTGGGCGTCCTGCACACGCTGGCACTGCTCGCGACCGTCACCGCGCCCACGGCCAGCGCGTCGACCAACGCGATGGTGCTCAACTGGACCGGCCTCAAAGACACCTACGGGGTGCCGCTGGGCAACTACTACCTGAGCCTGCCCACCATTCGCGAGCAGATCACCCAGGCCGGCCCCGACATCGGCTGGACACCCGATAGCTGGATGGCCTGGACGCTGCACGCCATGGAAACGATGGCGTTCAACGTCACCTCGGCCAGCATCCTCACCGCCGAGGCGGGGCTGTTCATCGGCATCATTGCGTTGGCGCTGTGGCTGATGAAGATGACGGTGAGCACCTACTGGCTCACCGTCATCGGCGAGATCGCCCGCGCAGTCACCAACGCGGTCATCACCGTCACCACGCAGTTGGGCCTGTTGGCGATCGCGATCCCGATCGGGGTGTTCGCCGGGGTGGTCACCATTCACCGCGGCGAAGCCGGTCGGGGCTGGACGATGATCCTCATTGCGTTGACCATGCCGGCGCTGTCGATCGCGATCTTCGCCAACCCGGCCGGGCTGATGTATGGCGAAGGCGGGCTCCTCGAGTTCGCCCGCCGGGTCGGGTTCAGCGTCGCCCAGGCCGCCACTCCGGGCCATAACGGCACCTTCGACGGTGTCGGGTCGGGCGGGCAGGTCGACGCGTTGACCGCCAGCCTGATCACCCACACTGTGCGAGAACCGTTGCAGCTGTGGAACTTCGGTCAGGTCGTCGATCGGGTCGGTGGATGCGGGGCCGCGTGGTCGGCAGCGGTCAATCGCGGCGCACCCGATGGACCGATCCGTGCGATGCAGTCCTGCGGTAACACCGCCGCAGTGTCCTACGCCCAGCACCTCGACGGCACCAACATCTGGGTCGGCCTGGTGTTCGTTGTGGTTGCGCTGCTGGTGGGGGCCTTTATGGTGCTCTCGGGCTGGGCGGTGCTCAAGGTGTCGGTCAAGGCGATCTACACAACGGTGATCCTGCTGCCGACGCTGTGGCTGGGAGCCATCCCCGGTGCCCCCCAGCGTCGCGCTACCGCTGTGGTGTGGCAGTTCTTCCGCCACGCCATCGAGGTCCTGGTCTACATCATCTTCGTCAGCGTCATGGGCCTGGCGGTGGAGTCGATCGTCGCCGGCCGGCTCCCCGCGCAACTGGGCGGCAACAACCCGTTCGCGCACGTGCTGATGATGGGCGCAGTCTCGGTCGCGGCGATGATGCTGCTGCGCTACATCCGCGCCGACCTGTCGGCCGAACGACCCGGACCCGGCCTGCCCGGCCTGTTCCGCCAGGCCGGCAGTGTCGCCCTTGGCATGGGGATGCACGCCGCGATCGGCGGCGCGGGCGGTGCCGCCGCGGCCGGGGCGAAAGGATTGGGGTCACGGCTGCGCAACCGCGGCAACACCCCGTGGGAGCAGATGGAGGCAGACGCGACCTCCAACGCCCGCCAGATTCATGGCGCGCCGCAGCCCGGGTTCGACCCGGTTCCCTCTGACGGAAGCACTCATAGTTCCGGTGCGGGAGGCAGCTCTGGAGGTGCCGCCGAGCAGCCCACAGCGGGTGGCATCGACCCTGGCGGCGCAGCACACCCCGCCCCGGCGGGCGGTGGGGAGCCGGCGCTGTCAGCGCCGCCGGCGGCCGGCGGGGGAATCCAGGGCATGCTCAGCGGCTTCGACAACGCGCGCGCCGCAGTCCCGGCCACCCGCCACTCTGCCCCGGCGCCCAGCGGGTCTCCGCCAGCGACCTTGGAGCTGCCCGGGGAGGCCCCGGGAGGGCTCGCCGGGGCAGCGACATCTCTGCCTGCGATGGCCGACCTCCCCGAGGCGCGGTACCTCGACGAGGTTCCACCACCCCCGGAGCCGCCGCACGACGACGAGGAGTTTCCACCACCCGACGACGAGCCAGGACCTTCCGCCGGGCCACCGACTACCGTCAATCCCATCACCAACACGTAGCCAAGCAGGGGAGAAGCGCCACCCATGACCTCGCCGACCGAACAGCGCCGCGCGTTCGACGCCGCGATGGACAGCTACCGCTCCGGGGACCGCGCCACCGCACTGGGCATCTTTACCCGCGTCACCGCCGACAATCCCGCCATGTCGGACGCCTGGCTGGGTCGCCTGGCGTGCGGAGACCAGGAACTCGACACCCTGGCCGGCGCGCACGAGAACTCCCGGGCGCTCTACCGCGAAACCCGCCGCATCGGTCTCAAGGCCGGCGAACTGCACGCCGTGATCGTGGCACCGCTATACCTGACGCTTCCGGTGTGGTCACGGGCCACGTTGGCTCTGGCGTACGCCTCAGCGCTCATCCGCGCCGAACAGTACGCCCAAGCCGCGTCACTGCTCGACCACCCGTCCATCACCGAGGACACCCAAGCCGCCCAATGGCGTCAATTCATCACCGCCACACTGCACTACCGCACCCGGCGTTGGCCGGATCTGCTCGCCGCCACGGCGGTGTCCCCGCCGCCGGAGGCAACCTATGTCCTGGAACCTGTCAGCGCCGCGGTCGCGGCGCTGACGGCGGCGGCCTCCGCCAGCCTGGGACAGTTCCAAACCGCACTCGACACCGCTGACAAGATCCACACCGACAACCCCTACGTCAGCGCCGATGTGGCGCTCACCCGCGGCTGGTGCCTGCGTGAACTTGGCGACCCCGACGCTGCGCTGGCGGCGTTCCGCGCCGCCGCAGTGGAGGGGCAGTTGTTGCCCGCGGCCCAGCAGGCCATCGACGACCCCAGCTACCGCCTTGTGGTCACCGATCCCGAAACCATCGCCACCCGCACCGACAAGTGGGACCCGGCCACCGAGACCAGCCGCGCCCAGCGCGACGCGGCCGCATTGGCCGAAGAGCAGAAGGAAGTACTGGCCAACGCCAAGCGCCGCCTCGACGAACTGATTGGACTGGAGGGCCCCAAAGAGCAGATCGCGGTGTGGCGCACCGAAATTCAGATTGATCAGCTGATGGCCGCTCAGGGCGATGAAACGTCGTCGACCGGTGAGAACCACATGGTCTTGGAAGGTCCGCCCGGGACGGCGAAAACCACGTTCGCCCGCATTGTTGCCGAGATCCTGTTCGGCTTGGGCAAGATTCAGCGCCCCGAGGTCATGGAAGTTACCGAGGAGGACCTTGTCGTCGGTTACGTCTCTCAGACCGCGCAGCGGATGAAAGAGGTCTGCGAAGAGGCGTTGGGCGGGGTGTTGTTCATCGACGAGGCCTACCGGCTGGTGCCGGAGACTGAGGGCCACAGCTTCGGCAAGGACGCCATCAACACGCTGCTGACATACATGGAGGACTTCCGCGACCGGCTGGTCGTCATCGTCGCTGGCTATCCCAAAGAGATGCGCCGCTTCCTGGCCGCCAATCCGGGCCTGGCGTCTCGGTTTAACTTCACCCTGACCTTCACCAGCTACACCGCCGATGAAATCGTGGCGATCGGGCGCCACATCGCGGGTAAGGAGAAGATCGCAATTGCCGAGGAGGCGTGGCCCATGCTGCACGCCGAGGCCACCCGCTTGCGCGCCACACCGACCGACGCCGGCACCGCGCTCGATATCGCCGGCAACGGCCGCTACGCCCGCAAGGTGGTCGTTGCCTGCAAACGGGAGCGCGCCCGGCGACTCAGCAGTAACACTCCGGAGGAATTGGCCGCCTTGGCCGCCGCTGATCCGTCGCTGCTGGTGGTCAACACCGATGACATGGCCCGCGCCCTGGCCTCCTCGCAGAGCGGCGATATCAGCGCCGCGCCGGCGACATGACTGCCCATACTGGCCCGGCGCAGGCATCGAAGCCTCATATTGCCGCGTCTTTCTTCTCCGAGCAGCTGGCCGCGCTTATCGAGGACAATCCTCGGGTTCGGATGCTCAATACCGGCCGCACCCGCACGACGAAGCCGCTTACGGTCTACAAGCTGATCCGGGATCACTGCCCGGAGTTCAAGACCTCCCGCACCCAGTGGTACCGCCTCTACCACGGCGAGCGGGCACCGCGTGTCGACGAAGTGTATTGCGTGGCAAAGGTGTTTGGTGTTTCGCCCCGCTATTTTCTTCCCGACACCACCGACTGAGGCGCCGCGATCACCAACTCCAGCCGGCCAGCGTTTCTAAGCGGCGGCACCGCTCCTCGCTGAGCTGACCGGCGCGGCGCTTTTTGCGTTGGTCGCTGACCCAGTGCCCCAACCCGTGACCTGACTCGGTGACGAGCTTGCTTCCCGGGGTGGCCGCTCCGTGTTCAGCGCAGTACGCCTGCAGTTCGCGAAACCCCCTGTCCCACTGAGCATCAAAGGTGTTCCATGCCCACCCGGGCAGGGCTTCCAGGCGGCCGATGCGGTCGGGGAAGTCCCGAGCCATCCTCCCGGTCCGGTACGCCGCACGTTGGTTGGATACCCAGTGCCCCAACGCCATCCCGGATGCGGTGCGGTAGTGCTGGCCCGGTGCGGCGTGGCCGTGTTCGTCGGCGTAGGCGACGAGCTGGTCATAGTTCTCGTCCCAGGCGGCGTCGAATCGCCGCGCCTCCGGCGACCAACCCGGCAACGACTGCAACCGCTTCAGACGCTCTGTGGACAGACTGCCCGCGCGGGCGGCGCGGCGCACTCCCCGTATCCAGTCGGCAATGCTGGCACCGGTCGATGACACGTAGTCGGGCGGGGGATCGCAGCTGCGGTGTGTGGCGGCAAAGGCCGCCAGCGCGGCGAAGTTTTCCTCCCATCGGGCTTCGGCGAGGTTCCACGACCAGCCCGGCAGCGCCTCCAGACGCCGGCAGCGCTCCGCGCTGAGCTTGCCCTTGCTGCGTGCCTGACGCTGCGCGGTCACCCACGACGCCAAGGACCGACCATCGTCGGTCTGCTCGCCGCCCGGCGGGTTGGTGTGCCCGTGCTCCGCGGCGTAGGCGGCCAGCGCATCGAACGCGGCCTCCCACGTGGGTCGGGCCCGATACTCCCAGGACCAACCCGGCAGCGCCTCCAGACGCCGGCACCGGGCACGGGCAAGCTTCGCCCGTCGCGACGGTCGCCGTAGATCGTGCACCCACTGGCCCAGTTCAACTCCGGCGTCGGTCACGTAGCCGATCGGCGGGCTGGCGTGACCGTGTGCGGCCGCGTACGCGGCGAGCTCCTCGAAGTAGCTCTCCCACTGACGGGTTTGTCGGTGAGCCCAGCTCCAGCCGGGTAGATCTTCCAGGCGTTTACGTTGGTCCTCGCGCAGCCGCTGCCGCTGCCCGGGCCGGCGCAGCCCGATCACCCATTGGTTGAGGCGAAGATTCGCGGTGCGCGGCGGGTAGGAGTGCCCGTGGGCGTCGGCGTAGGCGGCCAACGCAGCGAAGCTCGTCTCCCAGCGTGCGTCGACGACGTTCCACGCCCATCCGGGCAACCCTTCGAGTCGCTCGATGCGCTGCGGGAGCATCCGGCCGTGACCGTGGGCACGTCGCTGTCCGGATACCCATTGCCCCAGGGGGCGCCCGTCAGCA
>CAZHUU010000180.1:239-8401 GCA_964535335.1 uncultured Mycobacterium sp. | reverse complement strand
AGCCAGAACCTGACCGCCGAACTCGGCGCCAAGGCAGACCGGCATCTGTGGGGCCACTTCGCCCGGCACGGGGTCGGCAACACCCCGCCGATCATCACCCGCGGCGAGGGCGTCTACATCTACGACAGCAACGGCAAGCGCTACATCGACGGCCTGTCCGGGCTGTTCGTCGTGCAGGTGGGCCACGGCCGCGAGGAGATCGCCGAGGCGGTCAAGAAGCAGGCCGAGACCCTCGAGTTCTTCCCGCTGTGGTCGTACGCCACCCCGCCGGCCATCGAACTGGCCGAGCGGCTGGCCGGTTACGCGCCGGGCGATCTGAACCGGGTGTTCTTCACCACCGGCGGCGGCGACGCCGTCGAGTCGGCGTGGAAGCTGGCCAAGCAGTACTTCAAGCTCACTGGCAAACCCGGCAAGTACAAGGTGATCTCGCGCAGCATCGCCTACCACGGCACCCCGCACGGTGCGCTGGCCATCACCGGCCTGCCGACGTTCAAGCAGCCGTTCGAGCCGATCACGCCCGGTGGCTTCCGGGTGCCCAACACCAACTTCTACCGCGCTCCCGAGGGCCATGACAAGGACGTCAAGGAGTTCGGTCAGTGGGCGGCCAACCGGATCGCGGAGGCCATCGAGATGGAGGGCCCGGACTCCGTCGCCGCGGTTTTCCTCGAGCCGGTGCAGAACGCCGGCGGCTGCTTCCCGCCGCCGCCCGGATACTTCGAGCGGGTGCGCGAGATCTGCGACGAGTACGACGTGCTGCTGGTGTCCGACGAGACGATCTGCGCGTTCGGCCGCATCGGATCGATGTTCGCCTGCAACGACTTCAACTACGTGCCCGACATCATCACCTGTGCCAAGGGCCTGACGTCCGGGTACGCCCCGCTGGGCGCGATGATCGCCTCGGACCGGTTGTTCGAGCCGTTCAACAACACCGACCACGTCTTCGCGCACGGCTACACCTGGGGCGGGCATCCGGTGTCGGCCGCCGCGGCGCTGGCCAACCTCGACGTCTTCGAGCGTGAGGGCATCAACGATCACGTCAAGAGCACCGCCCCGGCGTTCCGGGCCACCCTGGAGAAGCTGCTCGACCTGCCGATCGTCGGTGACGTCCGCGGCGAGGGCTTCTTCTACGGCATCGAGCTGGTCAAGGACAAAGCGACCAGTCCCTGTTCGACGAGATCGAGCAGATTCTGCGCGGGATCTTCACACGGGCCTGGGATCACCTGCAGACTCGTGGGAATGCCTGGAAATAAGCCCTCGGTCGACCCGGTGCGGTGGCAGCCGCCGCCGATCGACCCGCTGCCGGAGTTCGGCCCGGCCGAGCTGACCATCGTCCCGCTGCCTGGTGAGCAGCCCGAGGACATCGTCGTCGACGCCGACGGCGCGCTGTGGACCGGACTGGTCGACGGCCGGATCGTCCGGATCGACCCGGCCACCGCCGCGACGACGGTGGTCGGCCACACCCGGGGCCGACCGCTGGGAATGACGGTGGCCCGCGACGGTCGGCTGCTGATCTGCACCAGCCCGGGCGGGCTGGTGGCGATGGACCGCGGCACCGGCGAGATCGACGTCCTGGTCGACTCGGTGGATGGCCGGCGGCTGCAGTTCTGTTCGAACGTCGTCGAATTGCCGGACGGCACAATCTATTTCACCGAGTCGACGGCCAAGTTCACCTACGAATGGTTCAAGGGTGGGGTGCTCGAGGCGCGCGGTGACGGCGGGTTGTTCCGCCGCGACCCGGGCGGCACCGTGACCCAGGTGCTCGACCACCTGTACTTCGCCAACGGACTCACCCCGACCGCCGACGGTTCGGCGCTGGTGTTCGCCGAGACCCAGGCCCGCCGGCTGTCGAAGTACTGGCTCACCGGGCCGAAGGCCGGCACCGTCACGCCGCTGGCGGTGAACATGTCCGGGATGCCGGACAACCTGTCGACCGGAACCGACGGCCGGATCTGGTGCGCGATGGTGTCGGCGGCCAACGCCGCCGCGGACTGGCTCGCCCCGCGCTCTCCGCTGCTGCGCAAGCTGCTGTGGCTGCTGCCGGACCGGTTGCAGCCGCAGATCGAGCCCATCGTGTGGGCGGTGGCGTTCGACCCCGACACCGGCGCCGCGGTGTCGGGGGTCCAGATGAGCCGCCCGGACTTCGGCATGGTGACCGGGTTGGTCGAGACGGATGGCCGGCTCTGGCTGGCGACCATCGGGTTCGCGGCCGTCGCGCACTGCCGGCTGCCTCGTTAACAATTGCATCAACAACCACACCAGTCACAGCGCGGCGCCGCGGTTTCGGCCCGCCGATCCCCTATTCTGCGATTCGATGGCCACCTCGAGAACCCTGGCGCGGTGTGCTGCCGTGGCGGTGACGTTGTGCATGATCGGTGCACCGGCGATCGCCTCGGCCGAGCCCAACGCCGCCCCGGACCCCAACAGCTGCCCGTACAAGGTGTCCACCCCGCCCGCGGTGGACTCCTCCGAGGTGCCCACCGCCGGTGATCCGCCCCAGCCGCTGCCGGTGCCGGCCAAACCGGTGGGCGGGGATGCGCTCAGCGGGTGCGGGGTCATCGTGGCCGCCGGCACCCCGGCGCTGCCGAACGACGTGTCGGCCGACGCCTGGCTGGTAGCCGACCTCGACTCCGGGGACGTCATCGCCGCCAAGGACCCGCACGGCCGCCACCGGCCCGCCAGCATCATCAAGGTGCTGCTGGCCATGCAGGTCATCAACGAACTGCCGCTGAACAAGGTCGTGGTCGGCACCCAGGAGGACGCCAACGCCGAGGGCACCCGGGTCGGCGTCGACGAGGGCGGCCGCTACACCGTCAACGATCTGCTGCACGGGCTGCTGATGCACTCCGGCAACGACGCCGCGCACGCCCTGGCCATGCAGTTGGGCGGCATGGACGTCGCGATGCAGAAGATCAACGCGCTGGCCAACAAGCTCGGCGGCCGCGACACCCGCGTCGCGACCCCGTCCGGCCTGGACGGGCCCGGCATGAGCACCTCGGCCTACGACATCGGCCTGTTCTACCGGTACGCCTGGGCCAACCCGACGTTCGCCAGCATCGTCGCCACCCAGAAGTACAACTTCCCGGGGCATCCGGCCAAACCCGGCGACGAGGGCGACCACCCCGCCTACGAGCTCGAGAACGACAATCAGCTGCTGTACAACTATCCGGGCGCGCTGGGCGGCAAGACCGGCTACACCGACGACGCCGGCCAGACCTTCGTCGGCGGCGCCGACCGCGACGGGCGCCGGCTGGTGGCCATCCTGCTGCACGGCACCCGGCAGCCGATCGCGCCGTGGGAACAGTCCGCGCACCTGCTCGACTACGGGTACGCCACCGCGGCGGGCACGAAGATCGGCGACCTGATCGACCCGGATCCGTCGCTGATGCCGCCCAAGCCCGACGCCGACGCCGTCCGCGCCGCGTCGCCCTTGATCGCGGCGGCCGACGCGCTGCCGGTCCGGATCGGGGTGGCGGTGATCGGCACCATCATCGTGTTCGTGCTTATCATGGGCGCGCGCTCGATCAACCGCCGAACCGTCCGCGGGGGTTAGCCTGCGGCCCCACCGCGGTCCTCGGGCATACCCGTCGTGCCCAGCTATGAGCGACTATGCCGGCGGCTCTGAGGGTGGTGTGTCGACCGTCGAGGACGCCATCGGCACCGTCGCAGCCGCCCCGCGCCCAATAGTCGCTCATAGCCGGGCACAACGAGTGTCACCCGAGACCGGCAACCCCGGCCCGCAGGCCCTATCGGCCACCCCGCCAGAACCGCGAAATCCCCAGCGCACCCACCGCACCCGCCACGAAGGCGGCGGCCAGCTGACCCGGCCGCGACCCGTCGTCGGCCCCGCCCCGCGGGGTGATGACAGCCGGCGGGGGCGCGGCGACCGGCTCCGGTCGCAGGTTGTCGGCCGACGTCGCGGCCCACGCGGTGGCGAACAGCAGCAGCCGGGCGGTGATGTAGGCGAACACCATCAGGCCGAATACCGGCCCGAAGGTCGCGCCGGCCGGGCCGTGCAGCACCGACCGCAGGTAGATCGACCCCACCTGTTTGAAGACCTCGAAGCCCACGGCGGCCAGCAGCCCGGCCCGCACACTGCTGTGGAAGCTGATCGACTCCCGCGGCAGCCGGGCGATCACCCAGGTGAACGCCAGCCAGGACACCAGCCAGGACATCACCATCGAGACCACCGGCAGGGCGCCGTGCAGGACCGACTCCGCAGGCACCCCGAACCACTCCAGCACCCGGCTCATCAAGCCCGGCGAGGACAACGCGGTCAGGGCGATGATCAACAGGATCGCAAGGAACGCCGACACCAGCGCCCCCAGATCCGACAACTTGGTGCGAACGAAACCCTCCGGGTCGTCGCGCTGCAACCACATCTGGCTCAGCGCCTCGCGCATGTTGGCCATCCAGCCCAGCCCGACCCAGGCCGCGGTGGCCAGGCCGATGATGCCCACCGAGGTGCGCGACTGGATGGCCGAGTCCATCAGGTTGACCACCTGGGTGCCCAGCGTTCCGGAGAAGCTGCCCTTGATCCGGTTCTCGATCTCGGTCAGCAGCTGCGGGCGGCTGGCCAGGACGAAACCCGTTGCGGCGAAGCCGACCATCAGCAACGGGAACAGCGCGAAAATCGTGAAATACGTGATGCCCGCGGCGTAGAAGTCACCCTTGGCGCGCTGATAGCGCTGCTGGGCGCGCATGACGTGGTCGAACCACCCGTACCGGGCGCGCAACCGATCGACGAGGCCGGGTTCGGCCGGTTCGGTCATACGAGCCCCTCCGGGTCACGGGTCACTGACTCGTCGGCAGGAACCCTAGCCGGTCGTATACCCGGCCGACGGTCTTCGCGGACACCTCGCGGGCGTGGTCGGCGCCCTTGGCCAGGATCGCGGTCAGCTCGGCGGGGTCGGCGAGCAACTCGTCGACGCGGTGCTTGATCGGCGTGACGTAGGCGACCACGGCCTCGGCGGTGTCCTTCTTCAAATCGCCGTACCCGCGACCGGCGTAACCGGCCACCAGGGAGTCGATGTCGGTGCCGGTCACCGCCGACTGGATGGACAGCAGGTTGGACACCCCCGGCTTGGCCTCGACGTCGTAGCGGATCTCGCGCTCGCTGTCGGTGACCGCCGAGCGGATCTTCTTCGCCGACACCGCTGGGTCGTCGAGCAGGCTGATCAGGCCCGCGTCGGTGCCCGCGGACTTGCTCATCTTCGACGTCGGGTCGGCCAGGTCGAAGATCTTGGCGGTGGCCTTCGGGATCATCGGCTCGGGGACGACGAAGGTGTCCGGGAAGCGGGCATTGAACCGCTGCGCGACGTCACGGGCCAGCTCCAGGTGCTGGCGCTGGTCCTCGCCGACCGGAACCAGATCGCTGTCGTAGAGCAGCACGTCGGCGGCCATCAGCACCGGGTAGGTGAACAGCCCCACCGTCGTGGAGTCCGCACCCTGCTTCTGCGATTTGTCCTTGAACTGCGTCATCCGCGAGGCCTGCCCGAAGCCGGTGAAACATCCCAGCACCCAAGCCAATTCGGCGTGAGCGGGCACCTGGCTCTGCACGAAGATCGTCGAGCGGGCCGGATCGATGCCCAGCGCCAGGTACTGCGCGGCCGTGATCAGGGTGCGCTGCCGCAACACCGCGGGGTCCTGCGGCACGGTGATGGCGTGCAGGTCGACCACGCAGAAGAACGCGTCGTGCTCGTCCTGCAACCCCACCCACTGCTCGACCGCACCCAGTGCGTTGCCGAGATGCAGGGAATCCGATGTCGGTTGCACGCCGGAGAACACGACGCGGCGGGATGACTCACTCATGGTGGATCAATCCTGTCACGAGGCATGTCGGGGCTAACATCCTGCTTCGTGCGACGAATCCTGGTGGCCGCGGCCGTCGCTCTGCTGATCGCCGGCTGCGGATCCGGGACCACCGGGAACCGCGCGCCCGGGACCGCGGTGGTCATCGTCTCCGGGTTGGCCAGCACCACCCCCTTCACCACCACCGAGGCCGGGTGCGCGACCGGCCTGGCCGCCGGGGGTACCGCCACCGCACTGCGCGCGCACCTCCTGGGCAAGGGTGATGCGGTCTACACCGCGCCCGCCGCGGCGGGCCGGGGGCAGGTCCACGACCAGATCGGCTCCGGCGCCTTCGGCGTCTGCCCGACGACGCTGTCGGAGGGCATGACCGTCGACACCACCGGCAGCATCGACCTCGCCGGCGAACACCTGGCCCGCTTCCTGGACTGGCTGCGCACCGACAAGGGCGTCGAGCAGGTCGATCTGGTCGGGCACTCGATGGGCGGGCTGTACGCCCGGGCGGCCATCCGGGCGTTGGCCGTGATCGGCTCGCCGGTGAAGGTGCGTTCGCTCATCACGATCGGCACCCCCTGGCAGGGGTCCTATCTGGCCGACCACGCCAATGGCACGGTGCCACTGGACGATTGCCTCGGCGACGCGATGTGCGAAAGCCAGATGAAGGGTTACGCCAAGGACATCGCCGCGACGTTCGTCTCGGGCTCGGCGCGCGAGCTCAGCCAGGCATACCTGATGGGGATCAGCGGCTGGAACCAGTGGCAGGCCGGGGTGCTCGACAACATCACGGTGGTGTTGATCGCCGGCAACCGGTTCACCAGGCCGGGCACCGTGAATCCGGCGGTGTGGCCCAACGACGGCATCGTCGCGGTGCGCAGCGCACTGGCCCAGGACATCGAGGATGCCGTGTTGCCGCGGCGGCGTTGCTACACCTTCGACGACACCCACAGCGACTATGTGTCGATGGTGGCCAACCTGCCGCCGAGCACCGCGCTGACCTCGGATCCCCGGGTACTGGATGCGGTCGCCGCCGCGGTCGAGAGCGCGGGCCGGGAAACCCCGGTACCGAATCGGGACGGCTGCTAGCCGAACTCCACGGTCACCGGCGCGTGGTCGGACCAGCGCAGGGCGTAGGCGGCGGGCTTCTCCACCCGGGCCGACACGGTGCGCTCCCCCAGCCCGGCGGTGGCCAGGTGGTAGTCGATGCGCCAGCCGGCGTCGTTGTCGAACGCCCGGCCACGCCAGGACCACCAGCTGTACGGGCCCGGCACGTCCGGGTGGACGCTGCGCACCACGTCCACCCAGCCGGCCTCGATCAGTTCGGTCAGCCACTGCCGTTCGCTGGGCAGGAAACCGGCCTTCTTGACGTTGGCCTTCCAGGCCTTGATGTCGTTCTCGGTATGGGCGATGTTCCAGTCGCCGCAGATCACCGCGTCCCGGCCGTCGGCGGCCAACTCCGCCATCCGCTTGCCCAGCCCGGCCATGAACCGCTCCTTCTCGACCTGCCGATCGGTGCCGGCCTCGCCGGTGTGCACGTACACGCTGCCCACTGTGACCGCCCCGCCCGACCGCTCGACGTCGACCTCGAGGTAGCGGCCGTGGTCGGCGAATTCGGTTGCGGCCAAACCGATCCGGACGTCGGTGAACGGGCTACGACTGAGCACCGCGACACCGCTGCGCCCCTTGGTGTTCGGGCATGCCGAGGCCAGATGCCAGCCGTCGGCCAGGGCCGGCGCCAACGCCGCTGCCAGTTGCTCGTCGTCGGCGCGGGTCTCCTGCAGGCACACCGCGTCGGCCGCGGTTTCCGACAGCCAGTGCAACAGGCCCCGGTTCTCCGCAGACCGCTCGCGCACCGCCGCGCGGATCCCGTTGACGTTGATGGTGGTCACGATCACGGCCGAAAACCTACCTTGCGGTACCGGCGGTATCGCATTTACGGTCGGGTTGTGACGTCACGCGAACCGATCCACCTCGGCGGCGATGTTGTTCGCCGGCCCAGCGGCTCCGGAGGCGATGGTCGCCGGCCCAGCGGCTCCGGAGGCGATGGTCGCCGGCCCAGCGGCTCCGGAGGCGATGGTCGCCGGCCCAGCGGCTCCGGCGAACCGATCCTGCTACTGCACCCGTTCATGATGTCGTCCTACGTGTGGACCGATGTCGCCCCGCGGCTGGCCGACACCGGCCGCTTCGAGGTGTTCGCCCCCACGATGGCCGGCCACAACGGCGGCCCGGCCACCCGGTCCTGGTTCCTGGACACCGACACCATGGCCAACCACATCGAGTCCCAGCTCGACGAGCTGGGCTGGGACACCGCCCACATCGTCGGGAACTCGCTCGGCGGCTGGGTGGCGTTCGAACTGGAA
>CAZHUU010000180.1:0-229 GCA_964535335.1 uncultured Mycobacterium sp. | reverse complement strand
CCGGTGGTCACCGGTCAAGTACGAGATCGTCGCCAAGTTCGTCGCCGGCGCCCCGGTGTGGCTGACCGCCCTGGCACTGCACGAGCGGGCCCTGCGGCTGCCGTTCGCCAGGCAGGCCGCCAGCGTGCCGATCAGCGCCAGCCCGGCCGGGCCGACCGACGAGCAGCCGGCGGAGACCATCGCCGCCGTCACGCACTGCCGCGCGTACTACCAGCTGCTGATCACGGCG
>CAZHUU010000179.1:0-8485 GCA_964535335.1 uncultured Mycobacterium sp. | reverse complement strand
GAACACGATCTCGATGTAGAACACGAGGAACAGCAGCGCGGTCAAGTAGTACTTGAGCGGGAATCGCTGGCCGACCGGCTCACCGGCCATCGGCTCGATACCGCACTCGTAGGCTTCCAGTTTGGCCCGATTGAACCGCCGCGGCCCGATCACCAGTGCGATCACCACGGAGACCACCGCGAAGGCAGCCGCGATCGCCCCCAGCACCAGGATGGGCGTGTAAAGACTCATACCGCTGTGCCACTCCCTCAGTTGGGCGTGATGTGAGTTGAGACACAGCCTAGCGATCTTGTCAGCCGACCCGCCGCATTTTGGTTAGATCAGCTGAGCGCAGCCCGCCCTGCCCGAACCATCAACGGCGACAGGGTGTTTGGCGTGCGATTATTGTACCGGCGCGCGGAGTAGACCGACCACCGCCTCGCCCAGCCGGATCGGGTCGATGGGGTGGGGAACCGCGGCCTCGGCCCGCGACCAACTGGCCAGCCAGGCGTCGTCGGCGCGCCCGGTCAGCACCAGCACCGGGGGGCAGTCCTCGATCTCGTCCTTGAGCTGTTTGGCGATGCCCATTCCGCCCACCGGCGCGGCCTCACCGTCCAGGATCACCAGGTCGAAACCGCCGCCGTCCATCAGCTGGGTGCGGGCAGTGCTGCTGTAGATCAGGATGTGGAGCGGCTGCGCGCCGGGGCGAGACACGCAGCCGATGCTACTGCGAAAACTCCTGTCGCCAAGGGCGTTCAGCGCCAAGTTGGCCACATCCGCCACACCAGCACCGTCCGGGTACCGACACACCTCTCCAGAATCCGCTATCGCCGGTGATACCAGATGGCGCCGGTGATAGCGGATTCCCAAGAGGTCAACCGGCCCGGCGCTCCCGACCGGGAGGGGCGAGCGGCATCAGCCCTTCGCGAACACCAGGTCGGCGATCAGCGTGGTGGTCGTCGGCATCATCCCGGCCATGTTGCCGCTGACGCCGAATGCGGTCCGGTCCACCGTGGTCTGCGCCGATATCCGCACCGTGCCGTCATCGGCATGCTCCACGGCGGCCGACAGCGGCACCGGACGGGTATTTCCCCGCACCGTGAGTTCGGCGCGCAGATCCGCGGACCGGTCCCCGGTGGGCGTCACGTCGGTGACGACGACGCTGATCTCCGGGTGCTGCTCGGCGTCGAAGAAGTCGGGGGAGCGCAGGTGCTCGTCGCGCTTCTTGATGCCGGTGCGCACCGAGGCGGCGCGCACGTCGACACGGCCGAAGACCGCGCCCTTCGCGGTGATCTGGCCGTCGCCGCTGACGTCGGTGAACTCGCCGTTGACGGGCACCAGCCCCCACAGCGTCTTGTTCTTGAACCGCACCGAGGACCGGGCGGGGACCAGGTTCCAGACCCCGGCCGTGCCGGGATCGGCGAGCAGCGATTGCAGTGCGGTCATGGTGCCTCCATCCGACGTCATCACAACAGCGGGGCCAAGTCGGCGGGGTCGAGGTATTCGTCGATCTCGATTTCCTAGCGTTTTGTTTTCAGACGCCCCATCCCGCCTCTCAGACCGTAGCGGCGGAGCGGTCAGATTGGTCGGTCATCGGCTTCACCGCGTGGACGCCGATCACGATCGGATAGCGCGGGTCGTGCCGGTCGACCAGCTCCGGGTCCAACTCCTCCAGCGACAGCCCATGCAGGAAGGCCATGCCGGTGAGAACGTTCCCGTAGCTCTGCACGGTGAGGTCCGCTCCGGGGAACGCATCGGCGACGATCCGCCGGGCCGAGGCCGATGTGAACGACCAGTAATGCGGCCAGGCATCGGGTCCGAGGGGCTGGATGCCTGGAACCGTCAAAATAAGGTGCCCCCCGGGCTTCAGAACCCGATGCACGGAGGCGGCGGCGCTCGACAGGTCGTAGACGAACTGGAGCGTCTGAGTAAGGATCACGCAATCGAGCGTTCCGGAGTCGATCTCCTTGAGGTTGACGAGATCAGAGATCAGCGTGATGTGCTCGCCCGGGCTGATGCCAATGACGATGCTCTCTCGCACGTTCGTACCGAAGGCGCGGGTGTAGTCGCTGTTCTCGACCTCCAGAACCGTTCCGGTGATGCCGGCCCGATGGCGGTTCAAGAAGTCCTCGATGAACCGGCGGTCGATGGCCGTGCCACGGTCCGCGCCGTACTGGCCACTGATGGGACTTGTTCGCGAGAGAAAATCGATCCGGTCTGCTCCGCCGATGGCCGGCTCTCCCCGGATCAACCGTTCCAGGCGCCGGACCCCCTCGAGTCGGCGGACGCGGCGCACCGCGCGGATGCCCGCCGGGGGCAGGGCACGCTTGATGAGAGATTTAGCGCCTCGATCCGACATTCAACCGCCCGTCCGCCGCAGAGACCAAACGCAGGATTCTACATTCGCGGCAGGCGATCTTGTCCATCGTGGTCTTCGTCGATATCTGCACCGTGCCGTCGCCCGCGTGCTCCACGGTGGCCGGCAGCGGCACCGGATGGGTGTTTCCCCACACCGAGAGTTCGCCGCACAGATCGGCTGTCCAATCTCCGGTAGGTCTCATGTCGGCATTCAGGTCAGTCAACTCATCCGACGTCGTCACAACAGCGGTACCAGGTCGGCCGGGTCGAGGTATTCGTCGATCCGCCGGATCAGCCCGTCCGGTCCCAACTTGACCACCATGCATACCCGCAGCGCCACTTTTTCGCCGTCCCGGCTGGTGGCGTGCAGGAGGTGCTGCTGGACGAAGCCGGTGTCGAACACCTCCCGGTCCAGGACCTCATAGCGCCGGTCGGCGGTGGCGTCGATGAACCACGCGATGACGCTCAGCGCGCGGGGTTTGTCGCGTTCCCGGCCGCCGCCCTGGCGCCACACGACGACGTCGTCGGACCACGTCGCGGTCAGCGCGTCGAGGTCGGCCCGCTCGATGGCGCCGAACAGCCGGTCGGCGACGTCGACGATCTGGGTTCGGTTCAGGCTCATGGCGCTCCAGGGTCGGGTTGGTCGTATCCGGGGTGGGCGATGGCCAGGCGATGCCGGACCACGTCGCGCAGGCAGGCCAGCACCTCGTCACCCCGGCCGTCGAGGTCGCCGGCGCGGATCGCGGCGGCCAGGGTGTCCTCGTCGGGATAGCCGAGCCGGGACAGCGCCGCCTGCGGGTGGGCCGCGGTCTCGTCCAGCAATTCGCGTTGCACGGTGCGCAGGACGTTGGCGGCCACCAGGGCGTGGAAGTTCACCGACCCGGTGGTGGCCGAGCGGACGTCGCCCTCCAGGAATTCGGCCACGGCGGCGACGAGTTCGGCCGCGGTGGGCCGGCCGTTGAGCCCAGTCACGGCGCGGCCTCCAACAGGTCGAGGACGTCCCATTCGGTCTCGCAGACCCGCCTGCCGATCGCGGCCAATTCCACCGACCGGGTCTGGCCGGACAGGTGCCGCTCGGCCTGGAACCGGCAGATCACGCCCCAACCCAGCGTGCCCAGCACCAGCCACCAACGCAGCGCCGCCCGGTCGACGGTGGTCCCGCCCGCCTGCTCGTAGGCGGCGACGAAATCCTCGATGCTGCCGAGGCCGCCCGCGGCCAGGCTCGCCGGCGCCCCGAACCGCCAGGCCCGGATGCAGAACCAGGCCAGGTCCTGGTACCGCTCGCCGACGTGCACCAGTTCCCAGTCCAGCACGGCGGCCAGCCGGGAGCCGTCGACGATCAGGTTGCCCATCCGGAAGTCGCCGTGCACCAGGCAGGTTGGCGACGGCTCGGGCCGGTTGGCGGCCAGCCAGCGAAACGCCCACTCGAAGGTCGCGGTGGTGTCCGCCATCGCATCGAGCATCTCGCGCCACTGTGCCAGCGGGTCCTGCTCGGCCAGTCCCGGCGCGGTCGTCTCGGCCCGGTGAATGGCGGCCAGCGCCTGTGCGCACTGCACCAGCAGCTCGCGGCGCCCCTCGTCGTCCAGTTGACGCTGGATTCGGCGGACGATGGTCTCACCGGCGATCTCGTCACAGATCAGGAACGGATTACCCAGTGCGGCAGGTGAATCCGCGGCAACCAGCACGTGCGGCACCGGGGCGCCCGCGGCGGCCGCGGCCCCCTGCACCGCGGCCTCGAGTTCCATGCCGGCGTGGATGTCGTCGGGCGGTGCGGTGCGCAGGATCAGCGCGCGCCGGTCCGGGCCGGTGACCGCGTCGAAGGCCCACGTGGTGCGGCTGGCGCCGCCGGTGAGCGCCCGCAGGTTCTTCACCCCGGTGTCGGCGCCCAGCAGTGGGCGCAGCACCCCGGCCAGCCCGGCGGCCAGTTGCTCGGTCGTCACCTCAGCGGGCCGGCCTGCCGAACTTGAACATCCGCTGGGCCACCCGGCGCATCTGGATCTCCTCGGCTCCCTCTGTGATCCGGTACCGGCGGTGATGGCGGTAGATGTGCTCGAAGGGCTCGTGCCGGCTGTAGCCGATACCGCCGTGAATCTGCATGGCCCGGTCGGCGGCCTCGCACACCAGCCGGTTGGCTCGGTAGTTGGCCATCGACACCTTGTCGGACACCTCGAGGTGGTGGTTGCGGTCCAACTCCCAGGCCGCGTAGTACACCAGCAGCCGCACCATCTGAGCCTCGGTCTGCAACTCCACCAGCGGCCACTGCACCGCCTGGTTGACCGCCAGCGGCTTGCCGAACGTCACCCGCTCACCGGCGTAGCCCACCGCCCGGTCGATGCAGTACTGCGCGGCGCCCAGACTACTGGCCGCCGGCCGGATCCGGTGCTCGTGCAGGAACGTCTGGGTCACCTCCAAGCCGTGGTCCACCGGGCCCAGCACCGCATCGGCGGGCAGCCGCACGTCGCGCAGCTCCACCTCGGCATGGTCGCTGGGCATGTTGAACGTCCACCAGTAGTACGGCACCTCGAAACCCTCGGTGTCGCAGGGCACCAGGAACGCGGTGATGCCGCGGGCCTGCCCCGGCTCGCCGGAGGTCCGGGCGAACACCAGGTCGTGGGTGGCCCGGTGCACCCCGGTGTTCCAGCGCTTCGAGCCGTTGATCACCCAGTCGTCGCCGTCGCGGACCGCGGTCGTCTCCAGCCAGGTGGCGTCGCTGCCGTGCGCGGGTTCGGTCAGGCCGAAGGCCATCGAGCGCTTGCCGGTCAGCATCGCTTCGATCCAGTCGGCCTTCTGCTCGTCGGTGCCGAACCGGTCCATCATGATGATCTGCGGGAAATTGCCGACGATCGACGACTCGTCCTGCAGGTCGTTGTGCAGGCCGAGGCCCTTGTGCGCCAGGTGTTCCCGGATCACCGCCATGTCCAGGTTGGTGCCGTCGCGGCCGCCGAACTTCGACGGCAGGCCGTACCGCAGCCAGCCGGCCGCGTCGGCGCGACGGCGCATCTCGCCGAGCAGGTCCTCCCATTCCCGTCGCGGGATACCACCGTTCTCGATATCGGTGCGGGCGAACTCGCGGCGGCGATCGAAGTACTGCATGTGCTCGCGCTCGCGGGGTTTGATGTCGGCCTCGATGAACGCGTCCATCTCGGCGAGCAGTCCCGGAAGGTGTTCGGGCAGAGCGAAATCCACGCTGATCTCCTTGCTCGGCTAGTAGCCGTACAGTGTCTTCTTCCAGATGGTGGACAGGGTGGTGATGGCCTCGGTGTCACTCAACCGCACCCCCAGGCCTGCGGTGTCGGGGCGCAGGCACACCGTGGTGAACTGCTCGAACAGCAGCGCGATCGCCAGCGCGGTGTGTTCGGCGGACAACCCGCTTCCGTAACCCTGGGCCTGGGCCCGGTGCACCGAGGTGGTGATGATGTCCATGCCGAAGCGGCGGAACTGGTTCTGCACCGCGGCGAAGCGCGGCTGGGTGGCCGCGAGCTGGTCGACGGCGACCATGATGCCGATGTTCTGCTTGAACATGTTCCAGTAAGCCGTCACCACGCGTGCGAAGAAATCGCTGTCCAGCGATTCGGGCAGGTGCACCCGCAGCCCGGACGGCTCGACCACGTCGTGCAGGAACGATTCGGCCAGCGCGGCCAGCAGATCCTCCTTGTCGTCGAAGTACCGGTAGAACAGCCCAGGCGACTTGCCCGCTGCTGCGGTGATGTCGGCCAGGGTGGTGCCGTGAAAACCGCGCTCGGCAAACAGCTTTCGGGCCGCATCCTCGATGGACTGCCGAGTCTGCCGACCCTTGCCGGACAGTGTGGCTGCGGTGGGCACGGCCGGTCAGCCCGCGATCCGGTCGCCGGCGCGCAGCAGCGCGCTGGGCAGTTCGTGTCCGACCAGGTGCTGCGCTACCCGGGCGGCCTCGATGGCGGCGGGCAGGTCGACGTCCACGCCGACACCGCTGTCGCGCAGCAGGTACACCAGGTCCTCGGTGGCGATGTTGCCGCTTGCGCCCGGGGCGAACGGGCAGCCGCCCAGTCCGCCGACCGAGGCGTCCAGACGGGTGACCCCGGAGGCCACCGCCGCGTACGCACTGGCCAGTCCCGAGCCACGGGTGTTGTGGAAGTGGGCGCCCAGCGGCAGTTCACCGATCAGCGGCCGGACCGCGGCGACCAGCGAGGTCACCCGGCCCGGCGTCGCGGTGCCGATGGTGTCGGCGATCGCGAGCCGGTCGGCGCCGTGGTCGCGGGCGGCGTCGACGATGGCCAGCACCCGCTCCGGTGCGGTGGGGCCGTCGAACGGGCAGTCCCACGCGGTGGCGATGATGACCTCGACGCTGACCCCGGCGTCGTGAGCGATCGCGACGATGTCGGCGATCTGCGCGGTGGCCTCCGCACTGCCGCGGCCCACGTTGGCGGTGCTGTGCCCGTCGGCGGCGGAGACCACGTACTCCACCGAGTGCAGGCCGGCCGCGATCGCGCGTTTGGCGCCGTTGGGACTGGCCACCAGCGCCGAGAACTCGATGTCGGGGTATGCGGTCAGCGCACCGGCCAGCTCCGGCGCGTCGGCCAGCGCGGGGACCTTGGACGGTGAGACGAACGCGGTGGCCTCGACCTCGCGTACGCCGGTGGCGGCGATCGCCGCCAGCAGTTCCAGCTTGGCCGCCAACGGAATCGGGGTCTCGATCTGCAATCCGTCGCGCAGCGCGACCTCGCGGATCGTGACGTGGTCGGGAAGATCGTTCACAGCACCCCCTCGGTCTCGAGGTCGGCGATCTGGTCGGTGCTCAGCCCCAGCAGCTCGCCGTACACCTCGGCGTTGTGCTGGCCGGGCCGCGCCGGACCGGCGTTGCGGACGCCACCGGGAGTCTCGGACAGCACCGGGATGACGCCGGGGCCGAGCACGTTTCGGCCGATGCGTTCGTCGTAGTGGTCGACCAGCATGCCGCGGGCGCGCAGTTGCGGATCGCGCACTACCTCGGCCACCGTGTTGATCGGGCCGCTGATCACGCCTGCGGCGCTGAGGGTTTCGATGATGTCGTCGGGCTGGCGTTGCACAGCCCAGTCGCCGATGATCTTGTCCAGCTCGTCCTGGTTGCGGCCGCGGGCGACGTGGTCGACGAACCGGCTGTCGGTGGCGAGCTCGGGCTGGTCCATGGCGGCGCAGAGCCGCCGGAACACGGTGTCCTGGTTGGCCGCGATCACCACCCAACTGCCGTCGGCGCTGCGGTAGATGTTCGACGGCGCAATGCCTTCCAGCCGGGTGCCGGAGGGTCCGCGGACCACCCCGCCGACGTCGTAGTCCGGGATGGTGGACTCCTGCACGGCCAGGCACGCCTCGGTCAGGGCGGCGTCGACCACCTGGCCCTCGCCGGTGACGGTCCGCCGGTACAGCGCGGCCAGCGCCCCCTGCGCGGCGAACATCCCGGCCAGGCTGTCGCCCAGCGACAGCGCCAGCCGCGGCGGCGGGCCCCCGGGGAAGCCGTTCATGTGGCGCAGGCCACTGGCGGCCTCGGCCACCGACGCATAGCCCGCCTTGTGCGCGTCCGGGCCGGTCTGACCGTACCCGGACACCCGGACCAGGATGATGCCCCGGTTGTGTTGGCGCAGAACGTCATAGCCCAGGTCCCACTTCTCCAGGGTGCCGGGCCGGAAGTTCTCCACGATGATGTCGGAACGCTCGACGAGGCGCAGGAACAGCTCGCGACCCTTCGGCTCGCGCAGGTTGAGAGTGACGGCCTTCTTGTTACGTGCGTGCACCGTCCAGAAGAAGTGGTGCCCGTCGAGTTCGGCCTGGCCCCAGGTCCGCACCGGGTCGGGGGAGCCGGGTGGCTCGATCTTGATCACCTCGGCGCCCATGTCGCCGAGCAGCCGTCCGGCGAACGGCCCGGAGATCAGCGTGCCGACCTCGATCACCCGGATGCCGTCCAAAGCGCCGGTGGGGGTGGGCATCACGGCCCTCCCTCGACCGCGAGCAGACGCAGACTCGCATGAAATGTGCCCCTGCGGTGCGATTCTGCCTCTGCTCGCACGAGCGTCACGCCTGAGCTCCCGCGAAGTCGTGCCGCACCAGCCAGTCGGTGACGATGCCGACGGCCTTGGCCAGCGTCTCGCGCTGATCGGGCCCGGAGTAGTAGTGGTTGGCGCCCTCGATCTCGTGC
>CAZHUU010000178.1:0-8517 GCA_964535335.1 uncultured Mycobacterium sp. | reverse complement strand
GTGCTGCGTCGGCTCCGCGCCGACGGCATCGATGCCCCGGCGTTGTTCCTGACCGCCCGGGACAGCCTGCAGGACAAGATCGCCGGCCTGACGCTCGGTGGTGACGACTACGTCACCAAACCGTTCAGCCTGGAGGAGGTGGTGGCGCGGTTGCGGGTGATCCTGCGCCGGGCCGGCAAGGGCGCCGAGGAGCCGCGCACCTCCCGGCTGTCCTTCGCCGACATCGAGCTCGACGAGGACACCCACGAGGTGTGGAAGGCGGGCGAACCGGTGTCGCTGTCGCCCACCGAGTTCACGTTGCTGCGCTACTTCGTCATCAACGCCGGCACCGTGCTGAGCAAGCCCAAGATCCTCGACCACGTGTGGCGCTACGACTTCGGCGGTGACGTCAACGTCGTCGAGTCCTACGTCTCATACCTGCGCCGCAAGATCGACACCGGCGAGAAGCGGTTGCTGCACACCCTGCGCGGTGTCGGATACGTGTTGCGGGAGCCGCGGTAATCCGGCGCACCACCGCTGCGCGGGCGAACAATAGGGCCATGGCGAACAACTTCCGCCGGGCGGTGCCGCTGCGGGTGGGCCTGGTGGCTGCCATGCTGCTGCTGGTCGGCTGCGGGCTGCTCGCGTCCGGTATCGCGGTCACCTCGGCACTGCGGCACGATCTGGTGAGCCGGGTCGACCAGACCCTGATCGACGCGTCCAACAGCTGGGCGCAGGCCCCCCGCCGGATGCCACCGCCAGATGAGGGTCCCAACCCGGCCCGGCCGCCGTCGAACTTCTACGTCCGCGGCGTCGACACCATGGGCAACCTGTGGATGGCCGTCAACGACCGTGACGCCGAACCCGCGCTGCCCGAGGACAACAACGTCGGACCCACCCCGGTGACCATCGGCTCGACGAACGGATCGCATATCCAATGGCGCGCGGTATCGGTGCGCGGCCCCAACGGCGAACTGACGACGGTGGCCATCGACCTGTCCGACGTCGAGCGGACCGTCCGGTCGCTGGCCTGGTCCCAGGTCGCGATCGGCACCGCGGTCCTGGTGATGCTCGGTGTGGCCGGGTACTGGGTGGTGCACCGCAGCCTGCGGCCCCTGTCCGAAGTCGAGCAGACCGCCGCCGCTATCGCCGCCGGACAACTGGATCGTCGTGTGCCACAACGTGATCCCAGAACCGAGGTGGGCCGGCTTTCGGTCGCGCTCAACGGCATGCTCGCCCAGATCCAGCAGGCGATGGCGTCGTCGAAGTCCTCGGCCGAGCAGGCCCGGATGTCGGAGGAACGGATGCGCCGCTTCATCACCGACGCCAGCCACGAACTGCGCACGCCGCTGACCACCATTCGGGGCTTCGCCGAGCTGTACCGCCAGGGCGCCGCCCGTGATGTGGAGATGCTCATGTCGCGGATCGAGAGCGAGTCGCGGCGGATGGGTCTACTGGTGGACGATCTGCTGTTGCTGGCGCGACTGGACGCCCAACGCCCGCTCGAGCGCCGCCGCGTCGATCTGCTGGCGTTGGCCAGCGACACGGTGCACGACGCGCAGTCGATCGCGCCGCAGCGCCGGATCACCATGGAGGTGGTCGACGGGCCGGGCACGCCCGAGGTGCTCGGCGACGAGGCCCGACTGCGTCAGGTGCTGGGCAACCTGGTGGCCAACGCCGTGCAGCACACCCCGGACACCTCGCCGATCACGGTGCGGGTCGGCACTGCCGGTGAGGACGCGGTGCTCGAGGTCGCCGATCAGGGACCCGGCATGACACCGGAGGACGCCCAACGGGTGTTCGAGCGCTTCTACCGGACCGACTCGTCGCGCGCCCGGGCGAGCGGCGGCACCGGACTCGGGCTGTCCATCGTCGACTCGCTGGTGTACGCGCACGGCGGACGGGTCACCGTGGCCACCGCGCCGGGGCAGGGCTGCTGCTTCCGGGTCAGCCTGCCGCGGATCGCCGACGTGCCGGCGCCCATCGGTTGAAGGCCGTCACAGATTGGCCAGGGCCGCCTTGATCTTGGCTTGCGCCTCGTCCAGCGACGACGCGGACGGGTTCTTGTCCACATGCGCGAAGCCGAAGTCGGTCAGGTTGAAGGCCGGGAATACGTGGACGTGCAGGTGCGGCACCTCCAGTCCGGCGATGATCACGCCGGCGCGGTCGGCGCCGAACGCCGCGCACACCGCCTTGCCGATTCGTTGGGCGACCGCCATCACATGGTTGAAGAGGGCCGGCTCGACGTCCTGCCACTTGTCGACCTCGGCGCGCGGCACCACCAGGGTGTGTCCCTGCGTCATCGGTTCGATGGTCAGGAAGGCGACGACGTCGTCGTCCTCATAGACGAATCGTCCGGGAAGTTCGCCGTTGATGATCATGCTGAAGACGGAGGCCATCCGGCCAGCATAGGAGATCACTCAGGCCAGCATCGCCGCGATCTCGTCGATGGACCACGGCGGTGAGTCGTGGTGGTCGCGATAGCCGAGGAGACCGGGGGAGGGCCGGTCGAACCGGCCGACGAAATTGCCTGCGGCGATGAAGATCTGGCCGCTGATCTCGGTCGCGAGGTCGCTGACGAGATAGGCGTACATCGGGGCGACGTACTCCGGTGGCGCCGCGTCCAGGGCACCCTGCGTGCTGAGTTCGTCGAGCATCCCGCGCCGGTGCAGGGTGCGGATCTGCTCCTCGTACTCCGGACCGGTGGACAGCCGAGTCTTCGCCCCGGGACACACGACGTTCGCCCGCACCCCGTGCTCGGCGAGTTCGGCGGCGATCGCCAGCGTCAGCGCGTTGACGGCACCCTTGCCCGCCGGATAGCCCGTGCCCCCGTAGTCGCCCAGGAACGCGAACGAGCTGGTGTTCACGATGGCGCCGCGGCCGCGCGCCACCATCTTCGGCGCCGCGGCCCGACACGTCGCGAAGACGGTACCCAGGTGCACGTCGATGAGGTCCCGGAACTCATCGGCGCTGACGGTGAGGATGGACGATCCGGACGGCTCAGCCGTCCCCGCACAGTTGACGAGGGCATCGATCGCGCCGAAGTGCTTCTCGCACAGGGTGATCAGCTCGTCGGCCACTGCCTCGTCGGCGGCCGACCCGGCATGTGGGACGGCTCGGCCACCGGCACGTGTGATGGCCTCGACGGTGGCCTCGACGGCCTTCGCTTCGCGGCCGTTGACCACCACGCCGGCCCCGCATTCGGCGAGCTTGACCGCGACGGCCGCACCGATCCCGCGTGACCCGCCGGCGACGACGATGCCGAATCCGTCGAGCGGCCGGTCACTCACCGTCGGCGGGCGCCTGCCCGAACTGCATGCCTTCCATGTTCCAGTAGCCGCGCATGTTGGTGATCAGGCCGTCGTCGTTGACCCGGTAGGTGAACACCCCGCGCACCGTGCTGGTCAGACCACCCTCGAATTGACTGCGCAGCACCAGAATGTGCGCCACCTCGTCGGGTGAACTCGACGGGAAGGTCTCCTCACAGGTGACCCGGAGATTGTTGACCGCGATGTTGGAGTCGTAGAACGCCGCCACGGCGTCCTTACCGCGCACACCCTGGCCGTCCGGATTGGTGATGGCCTGCCCGATCGGGTCCTCGATCACCACATCGGGAGCCATCAGCGCCAGCCAGCCTTCCCGGTCGTGGGACTGCACGCACCGCCACGACGCCTGGGACGCCGCGAGGGCGGGGGAGATCTCAGTCGCGTTCTGGGACATGGCCACTCGAATCAGCGATCTTCGTCGGTGTAGCGGATGACGCCGCGGATGTTGCGGCCCTCCAGCATGTCCTGGTAGCCCTCGTTGATCTGCTCCAGGCGATACTGACGGGTGATCATGTCATCCAGATTCAGCTTGCCGACCTTGTACATCGACAGCAGGTGCGGGATGTCGTAGTAAGGGTTGCCGCCACCGAAGATGGTGCCCTGCAGGTTCTTCTGCATCAGGGTCAGCATCGCCAGGTTGAGGGTGACGTTGGTGTCGAGCATGCTGCCGATCGCGGTCATCACGCAGGTGCCACTCTTGGCGGTGATGTTCATGTAGTTGTCGACGTCGGCGCCGTGCACCTCGCCGACGGTGACGATGACCTTCTTGGCCATGAAGCCCTGGGTCACCTCGGCGATCCCCGCCAGGGCCGCGTTGATGTCCTCGTAGACGTGGGTGGCACCGAATTTCAGCGCCTGGTCGCGCTTCCACTCCACTGGGTCGATGACGAAGATGTAGCGGGCACCGGAGTTGACCGCCCCCTGCAGGGCCGACATGCCGACACCCCCGACGCCGACGACCGCCACGTCCTCACCGGGCTTGATCTGAGCGGTGTGGGTGGCCGAGCCGTAACCGGTGGTGACGCCGCAGCCGACCAGGCAGGCGACCTCGAACGGGATGTCCTTGGGGATCGGCACCACGGAGGATTCGTGCACCACCATGTAGGGCGAGAAGGTGCCGAGCAGGGTCATGGGGAACACCGGTTGACCGTCGGCGGTGTGGATGCGGTGGGTGCCGTCGGAGATGGCGGTGCCGGCCAGCAGTCCGGCGCCGAGGTCGCACAGGTTGCGCAGGCCGGCCTGACATGACGGACACTTGCCGCAGGACGGGATGAACGACATCACCACGTGGTCGCCGACGGCCACACCTTCGACACCCTCACCGACCTCGACGACGACGCCGGCGCCTTCGTGGCCGCCGAGTACCGGGAAGCCGAACATCGGGATGCCGCCCGTCACCAGGTGGTGGTCGGAGTGGCACATGCCCGACGCTTCCATCTGGACCTTGACCTCGCCCTTCTGCGGGTCGCCCATCTCGATTTCCTCGATTTTCCAGGGCTGGTTGAACTCCCGGATGAGTGCGCCTTTGGTCTTCATTGCGTGCCTCCACTCGAAAAAGCCATCCCCGAGGATGTGCGGGGAGCCGGACCGGCCGGATGGTCAATCAAGGACAAGTTAGAACGTGTTCCTGTTCTACCGGACATTATGACCTGCGTCACCCCTGTGACAACCGGCGGGTGGCCGGCTTGTTGACAGGCGTCGAGTCGATCACCAGATCGGGACGGGGGCCTCGCCCAGCGGGTAGTAGCCGGGCAGCTTCTCACCGGCCAGGCTGCGCTCGATGCGCTCGGACATCCCCTTGGACAGCTTTCCTTCTTTCATCAGCTTCATGTACAGCTTTTGCACGTGGCCGAAGTCGAAGAAGTCGCGCTGCCACTCGATCTTCCCATCGGCGTTCAGCCGGAACCAGCTGCCGCCGATGCCATAGATCTCCGACTGGTGCCCATCGGCGTCGGTGGCCACCTGCTTCCAGAAGCCGACCACCTCACCGATCTTGTCGTCGATGATCACCTTCTGGTACGGGTAGCTCCAGCCGTCCAGGCCGAACATCTCCAGGCCGAGCGCGACGTCGCGGATCTCGTCGACGCCGACGCACATGACGTCTTCCTTGGGTCCGATGTTCCAGCCGTAGGTGGCATCGTCGGTGTAGAAGTCGGCCAGGCCCTTCCAGTCGCCCTTGGCCTCGGCCACGCGGTTGGCCTCCAGCCACCGCTCGACGAAATTCTCCAGTACCTCGCGGGGCAGTGACGGCATTGTCAATCCTTCTCTCGGGTTGGTCTTTCCTCACCTGAGCGCGCGGCGCGCTCAGGCTTCGTCGATGTCTTTGATGGATAGTGCTCGGGTGGGACAACTTTCGACGGCCAGCTCGATCTGCGAGCGTGCCTCGTCCGGGGGTTCGTGGTCCACGATCTCGACGGGACCGCGCTTGGGCACCCGGAAGTAGTCGGGCGCCTCGAGTTCGCACATGGCGTGGCCCTGGCACAGGTCCAGGTCGACTTCGATGCGGTAACTGCCCATCGCCGTCCCCTAGGAGGTGCGCTTGCGGTAGCGGACGCGGGCCGGGCGGGCCAGTTGGACCACCATCTTGGAGTGGTCGTTGTGGTAGCTGTCGGCGGGCTGGGCCATCTCGAACTCGTACTCGCGCAACAGGACCGAGAAGATCGCCTTGATCTGCATCTGCGCGAAGGCCGCCCCGACGCAGCGATGCCGGCCGGCGCCGAACGGGATCCAGGTCCAGCGGTGGATGACGTCCTCTTCCCGCGGCTTATCGTAGCGGCTCGGGTCGAACGCGTCGGGATCGGGGAAGTCCTCGGCGATGCGGTTGGAGATTGCCGGCGAGGCCGCCACCAGGTCGCCCTTGTGGATCGGGTAGCCCTCGACCTCGAACTCGCCCTGGGCCACCCGCATCAGGATGATCAGCGGCGGGTGCAGGCGCAGAGTCTCCTTGAGCACGTTCTCCAGCTTCGGAATCTGGCGCAGCGCATGGAAACTCACCTCCTGACCGTCGGCGTAGAGGTCGTCGAGCTCCTGCTGAACCTCGGCGTACTGATCGGGATGGCGCAGGAGTTCGATGAGTGTCCAGCTGGAGGTTCCCGAACTGGTGTGGTGGCCGGCGAACATCAGCGAGATGAACATGCCGGTGATCTCGTTGGCCGAGAACTGTGCGTTGCCCTCCGGGTCCTTGATCGACACCAGGACGTCGAGCAGGTCGCGGTCGGATTTGTCCTTGGGCGGGTTGGCGATCCGCTGATCCATCACGCCCTGCACCAGATCGACGAGGCCGAGGCGGGCCTCGTCGCGGATGCGGAAGCTCTCGATGTCCATGTACGGATCGACGTAGCACAGCGGATCCGTGCCGCGCTCGAGCAGGTGGTAGAAGTTGGCGAACCGGGAGTCGAGCTGGTTGCGGAACTTGGTGCCGATAAGGCACGACGTCGAGGTGTAGATCGTGAGCTCGGCGAAGAACTCGAGCAGGTCGATCTCACCGCTGTCGCCCCAGTTCTCGATCATCGTGCGCACTTCGCGTTCGATGGTGGCGGCGTGGCCCTTCATGTGCTCACCGCGCAACGCGGTGTTGTGCAGCATCTCGGCGCGACGCTCCGGGCTGGCGTCGAAGACCACGCCCTCCCCGAAGACCGGGGTCATGAACGGGTAGGCCTCGGCCTGGTCGAGGTCCTCGTCGGAGGATCGGAAGAAGAACTCGTTGGCCTCCGCACCGGTCAGCAGGATGACCTTCTTGCCGGCCAGCTGGAACCAGCCGACATCGCCGCATTCCTCGCGGACGCGCTTCATCAGGCCGATCGGGTCGGTCCGGAACTCCTCGAGATGGCCGTGTTCCTCTTCTTCGCCACCCGAGACGCGGCGGACTTCCTTGAGTGAGCTGGTCACGATTCCTCCGGATACTTCAGTTGTTGCCGTTCCTTGGGCGCATCGGACAGCGGCGCCTCGGGCTGGACCTCCATCGACGTGATGAACCCGCCGCGCGGCGTCTCGGCGACGAACGCGATCGCGCGGGCCAGGTCGGCGGCGCGCAGGAAGTAGTCGTGACGGGCCTGGCCCCACTTGGCCCAGTCCTCCAGGGCCGGCCCGATCAGTTCGGCGGGCAGGCTCCATCCCATCGAGGTCTTGGTGGGCCCGGGATGCACGATCGACGCCCGAACGCCGGTGCCCTCCAACTCCATCTGCAGGTTGGTCACCATCGCCACCAGCCCGGCCTTGGCCGCGCCGTACGCGCCCATGTGCGGGCGCTGACGCAGCGCGACGTCGGAGCCGACGAAGATCACGTCACCGCGCTGCCGATCGACCATGCCGGGCAATACGGCGTTCGCCATCCGGAAGGCGCCGACCAGGTGGATCTGGATCTGCGACTCGAACTCCTCGGGGCTGATCTCATACAGCCGGCCGAAGTAGGTGTCGCCGGCGCCGGCGACCAGCAGCTCGATGTCGCCGAGTTCCTCGGTGGCGCGGTGGACGAAACCCTTGACCGAGTCGGGATCGGTGACGTCGAGGGGCAGCGCCACCGCCTCACCGCCTCCCGAGCGGATCTGGTCGACGAGTTCCTGGCACTTCTCCACCCGGCGGGCGCCGAGCGCGACGGGAAAGCCCTTGGCGGCCAGCTCGAGTGCGGTGGCCGCGCCGATGCCCGATGACGCCCCCGCCACGAGCGCAGGCCGACGGGCGGGGTGGGGTTCGAAACGGGCCATCAGACCTTCTTCACTGTGATCGGCAGGTTGGCGAAACCGCGCACGCTGCTGGAATGGACGCGGACGGCATTGGACTCGTCGACCTCGAATCCGCGGACCCGCTGCACGAGTTCGTTCAGCGCCACCCGGCCCTCCATCCGGGCGAGATGGGCGCCGAGGCAGAAGTGCGCCCCGCTGCCGAAACTCAGCAGTTTCGAGCCGATGTCGCGCCCGATGCGGAACTCGTCGGGATCGTCGAAGGCCCGCTCGTCGCGGTGCGCGGCACCCGGCATCAGCAACAGCACGTCGCCGTCGTGCAGCGTGGTGCCGTAGAACTCGATGTCCTCCACCACCGTGCGGGCCAGGATCTGGCTGGAGGTGTCGTAGCGAAGCGTCTCCTCCACCCACAGCGGAACCCGTTCGTGGTCGGCGAACACCGAGGCCAGCTGGTCCTGGTTGCGGCCGGCCCAATAGACCGCGTTACCAAGGAGTTTGGTGGTCGTCTCGTTGCCGGCCACCACCATCAGGAA
>CAZHUU010000177.1:0-8613 GCA_964535335.1 uncultured Mycobacterium sp. | reverse complement strand
CCGTGATGCCGGGGATGTGGGCGTACCAGTTCTCCAGGCTGTGCGAGTGCTGGGCTGCCAGCTGCCGTCCGGCGCCGGTGGCCATCCGCACCACCATCGGTACCGAGAACTGACCATTGGACATGTGCCGCAACGCCGACGCGGTGTTGACGATCTGATCGAGGGCCAACAAGCTGAAGTTCACCGTCATGATCTCGACGATGGGCCGCATTCCGTTGAGCGCCGCGCCGATTCCGATGCCGACGAACCCCAACTCCGAGATCGGGGTGTCACGGATCCGGTCCGGCCCGAACTCCTCGAGCAGACCCTTCGACACCGCATAGGTCCCGCCGTAGCGGCCGACGTCCTCGCCCAGCAGGACCACCCGTTCGTCGGCACGCATCGACTCGGCGATGGCGTCGTGCACGGCGCCGCGATACGTCGCCTTCACGAGACCGCCTCCGCCCCAACCGGCGTCATGATGTCGCGGGTGAGGTCGTCCACGCTCTCCAGCGTTCCGGCCTCGGCGTAGGCGACGGCGTCGGCGACCTCGGTGACCACCGCCTGCTCGATGGCGGCGACGTCCTCGGTGGTCAGTACTCCCTCGGCCAGGCACTTGTCGGTGAAGGTGCGGATCGGATCGTGCTCACGCCACTTCTCGACCTCGGCCTTCTCCCGGTAGAGCTCGGGATCGAACATCGAGTGGGGCCGGAACCGGTAGGTCTTGAACTCCAGGAAGAACGGGCCACCCTCGGTGCGGACATGCTCGACGGCCTGCTGCATGGCCGCGTGGCAGGCCAACACGTCCATACCGTCGGTGCTCGCCGACGGCACCCGGTAGGACTCGGCCAGCACCACCAGGTCGACGTCGGAGAGCTCTCGGTCGATCGAGGTGCCCATCGCGTACCGGTTGTTCTCGCAGCAGAACAGCACCGGCAGCTTCCACAGCTCGGCCATGTTCATCGTCTCGTGGAAGGCACCCTCGGCGATCGCGCCGTCGCCGAAGTAGCAGGCGGACACCTGGTTTCGCTTCAGCTGCAAGTCGGCGAAGGCCAAGCCGGCCGCGGTCGGCAGCCCGCCGGCTACGATTGCGTTACCGCCGTAGAACCGGCGGCTCGCATCGAACAGGTGCATCGAACCGCCGCGGCCGCCGGAGCAGCCCTCCTGCTTGCCGAACATCTCGGCCATGATCTTGGCCATCGGGATCCCGCGCAGCAGCGCATGGGCATGCTCGCGGTAGGTGGCGATCACCGCGTCGGAGTCGCCGAGCACCCGTAGCGAGCCCGCTGCCACCGCCTCCTCGCCGACGTAGAGGTGGAGGAAGCCGCGGATCTTGCCGGCGCTGTACATCTCGGCGCACTTCTCCTCCATGCGCCGCACCCGCGTCATATCGGTGAGCAGCGCCCGCGCCAGGGCCGGATCGGTCACGACTTCACCCCGGCCGGGCTCTCCACGGTCGAGATGTCACCCTCGGGCAGGCCGAGCTCGCGCGCCTTCAGCAGCCGGCGCATGATCTTGCCGGAACGGGTGTGCGGCAACGAGTCGACGAAGTCGATCTCCTTGGGCGCCACCGCCGCACCGAGCCGCTTGCGCGCCTGGCCCATCAACTCGCGGCGCAACTCCTCGTCGCCGGTGTGGCCGGACTTCAGGGTGACGAACGCCTTCACCAGTTCGCCGTAGGTGGGATCCGGCTTGCCGATCACCGCGGCCTCGGCCACCGCGGGATGGTCGGTCAGCACGTTCTCCACCTCGAACGGGCCGATCAGGTGCCCGGAGGCCTTGATGACGTCGTCGGCCCGACCGACGAACCACAGGTAACCGTCGGCGTCCCGCTTGACCAGGTCGCCCGACAGGTACAGGTCACCGGAGAAGCACTTGCGGTAGCGCTCCTCCTGGTTGAGATAGCCGCGGAACATCGACGGCCAGCCCAGCCGCAGGGCCAATTCGCCCTCGACATCCGGCTCCTCGATGACCGTCACCGCCCCGGTCTCCTGGTCGTGCTCGACCACGCAGGCCTGAACCCCGGGCAGTGGGCGGCCCATCGACCCGGGCTTGATGTCGAAGGCCGGCGTGTTGGCCACCATGATGCCGCCGGTCTCGGTCTGCCACCAGTTGTCATGAATCGGCAAGCCCAGCACCCGTTTTCCCCACCACACCGCCTCGGCGTTGAGCGGCTCGCCGACACTGGCGATGAACCTCAGGTGGGGGAAGCGGTACTTCTCGGCCAGCTCCGGTCCGGCCTTGATCAGCATCCGGATCGCGGTCGGCGCGGTGTACCAGACGCTGACCTGCTCGTCCTGCAGGATCCGGTACCACCGCTCGGCGTCGAACTCGGCCTCGTCGATGATCGAGGTGACCCCGTGCAGCAGGGGCGCGATGATTCCATACGCGGTTCCGGTCACCCACCCGGGATCGGCTGTGCACCAATAGATGTCGCCGTCATGCAGGTCCAGCGCGTAACGGCCGGTGGTGTAGTGCATCGCGACCGCGCCATGCACGTGCTGGGCGCCCTTCGGGGTTCCGGTGGTTCCGCTGGTGAAGTGCAGTAGTGAGGGGTCGTCGGCGGTGGTGTGTTCGATCGGCGCGTCGTCGCCGGCCTCGTCCATCAACCGGTGAAAGTTCAGGGTGCCGGGGATCTCGGTGTCGTCGCCGCCGACCACCAGCACGTGCTGGACCGAGGTCAGCTGATCGCGGATCTTGGCGATCTTGCGCTTGTAGATGGCGGCGGTCGTCACGATCACGTTGGCCGACCCGATGGTGACGCGGGTGGCGATCGGCTCCGGCCCGAACGCGGAGAACAGCGGCGAGACCACGCTGCCGTTGCGCAGCGCGCCCAGCATGCTGATGTAGAGCTCGGGCACCCGGCCCATGATCACGAACACCCGATCGCCCTTGCCGATGCCCAGCCCCCGCAGCACGTTGGTGAACTTTCGGGTCAGACCGCCCAGTTCGGCGTAGCTGACGTCGTGGGTCACCAGTTCGGCGCTGCCGGGTGTGTCGGCGATGAAGCGCATGGCGGTGCGGCCGGCTTCCGGACCGGCGGCATGCCGGTCGACGGCGGCATAGGCGATGTTGCAGCCGCCCGCGCCCATCCCGGCGCACAACTCCGGCACCTCCGACCAGGTGAACGACTCGCGGGTCCCCTGGTAGTCGGTGAAATTGGGCGTCAGCTTCAGATCGCCCGCGTCCTTGTGGATGATGTCCATTCGGTCCCCTCCCTAGACATGCGGCGGGGCGAGCACACCGTCCCGGCGGGCCCGTCCCATGTTCGCCATCACCCGGTCCACCACGGCGTTGTAGGAGGCGCCGTTGTTGAGGACGTCCTCACGCTGGTGGTGGCGAAGGTAGGCGTCGAGCCGACGCTCCAGCGACCAGTCCCAATAGTTGCGCCCGAGCCATTGCGAGCACAGGAAATCCCATGCAATGGTGTCGAGTTCGCGGTCGGCGTCCCCAGCCGGACCGGCATGCATCATCACAGCCCCTCACTGCTTGATCCCGAAAGTGATCGTCGTCTCAGCCGATGGGTCTGAAAAAGGGACGAAAGTCACACATGTCACGGATCGGGTCCTCAACCGGACAGCGGGTCGTGCTGGATGCGCTCGGCGGGGGCGCCCTTGGCCAGCAGCGCGGCCCGGGTCGCCCGCACCATCTCGGGCCGCCCGCAGATCAGGATCTGCCGGTCACCCCAACCGCCGTACCGGCTGACCACCTCGGGCAGCCGGCCGGTCTGACGGACGTGCAGGCCCCGCGGCGGCTGCACATCAGGGTAGTCGGTCGCCCACGGCGGGTCCGCCGGGAATTCCGACACCGGCGACACCGACAGCCACGGATTGGTGCTGGCGATCTCCCACAGTGTCGGCAGGTCGTAGAGCTCGCAGGGGTAGCGGGCCCCGAAGAACAGATGCACGCGCGGGTTCACCCCGAACCGGGCCAGATCCATGATCAGCGTGCGCAGCGGCACCAGGCCGGTGCTGCCTGCGACCATCAGGACGTCGCCGGCGTCCCGGTCCACGTGCAGCGCACCGTGCGGGCTGGACAGCCGCCACCGGTCTCCGGGTCGGGTTTCGCCGACGATGGCGGTGCTGACCATCCCGCCGGGCACCGAGCGGACGTGGAATTCGATATACCCGTTCGGGTCGGACGGCATGGCGGGGGACAGGTAGCGCCACCGCCGCGGCCACTGCGGAATCTGGACGTTGACGTACTGCCCGGGGTGGTAGGGCATCGGCTGATCCAGGCGCAGCCGCACCACGGCGATGTCCCGCGACACCCGGTGGTGTTCCAGCACGGTGCCGTCCCACCAGGGCGGCCCGGCCTCGGCGTCGGCGGCTCCCGACATCACGCCGGTGATCAGGTTGCTCGCCTGCCGGGCCGCGTCGGCGAGCGCATCGTTCCACTGGCCGATCAGAGCGGCCCGCACGGTGGCGATCCATGCCACGCGCATCGTCACGTAATGCTGTTCGCGTACACCGTATTTGCGGTGGTCGCGGCCGAGCTGCGCCAGGAAGGCGACCGGCGCCTCGGCCCGCTGGGCCACCAACTCGCCGAACACCCAGTACATGGCCTCGCCGAAGGCCGCCCGGTGATGGTCCAGGTCGGGCGGGAACAGGTCGCGCGCCCCGGTGTCGATGGCGAACCAGTGGGTGTAGAACCGCCCGATCAACTCGTCGGCGCCGTGCCTCGGATCGAACGCGGTCTGCAACACCCGCAGCGCGTCTCGGTCCTCAAGCCCCACGGCGCCCGATCTTAGGCGCGCCGTTCCCGGTGGCGGTGGGCTCAGGGGGAAGGGGTGGTGCCCACCTTTGAGCGACTCTCCCGTCGTACCCCGGCAAGGAGTCGCTCAAAGGTGGGCAACACACCTATGCCCGGACTGCTCGGAACGTCGGCCGGGCCTACAGGCTGTGGATGCCCTTGTAGAGCACCATCAGGCCGAGGATCACCAGGATGGCGGCAACCAGGGTGGCGTGCTGCTCCTCCATCCAGTTCTTCAGCCTGGTCAGCGGACCGTCCAGCTTCTCGCCGGCGATCAGGTAGGCCAGGACCGGCAGCGCGACCGAGGAGGCCGCGACGGCCGTGAAGACCACGTCGGCCGTCCACGCCCCGGTGGCGCCCAGCCCGGCCGACCCGATGGCCAGGCCCGCCGCGGCGCACATGAACAGAACCTTCGGGTTCACCACCGCCAGCACCAGCGCCGTGACGAACGCCCGGCCCGGGCCGATCGACGTCATCGAGGTCAACCAACCCGGCGTGTGTGCCGAGCGGTTGCGGGTGAACCACCGGTAGAGGCCGAACAGGATGAGCGCGGCGCCGATCACGACGCGTAGGTGTGGCGCCCATGGCGGCTGGCGGTTCAGCCCGTCGAGCGCGTTGGAGATGGCCACGAAGCCGGCCGTCAGGCCGCCGATCCCGATGGCCCAGCCGACCAGGAACGCCACCGCGGTGGGACGCGGCTTGGGAGTGTGCAACATCAGGATGCCGGGGATGACCGACAGCGGCGACAGCGTGATGACGAGCGCGAGCGGGATGAGCTCGGCGAGCTCTGCGCCCAGGCTGCTTGTCACGCGAAGAACCTACCAAGACCGGCGGTGACCGTACTATTTCTGCGCGTGGACCCTGACCGCCGTGAGCGCGCGCTGCTCTACGCCTCTGGCGTTGCCGCCGCGCTGCTGGTGCTGATCCTGGTCTACGCGGTGATCCACACCGCGCAGAGCTCACGCCACCAACCCTCGGCCCCCGTGACCCCGATGCCGCACACGACGTCGCACCCGGCCCCGCGCACGACGACTCCGCCGCCTGCGACGTCGACGACCACCACCACGACGACCGAGGCCACCTCGACCAGCGCGACGTCGGCCACGCCCACCGAGAGCGCGGCCCAGATCGTGCCCCCGCCGGAGCCGTCGTCGAGCACGACGGAGACGACGGCGCCGACGCCGACGACGATCCCGAATCCGTACCTCACCACGTCGCCGCCGAACGCCGGGGCCTACTGACAGTTCGGCTTCCGGCGGCTCACCCAGGCGTTACCGTGACCGCACCCGTAATTTCGGACTCACATACCGGCGGAAGTGGTGGCATGACCCCTGATGAACTGATGGCCGAAGCGTGTCGACTCGCGAAGGAATCGGTGGACAACGGCTGGGGCGGCCCGTTCGGAGCTGTCCTCGTCAAGGACGGCGAGATCGTCGCGCGCGGCCAGAACCGAGTGCTGCTGACCGGTGACATCACCGCCCATGCCGAGATCGAGACGATCCGCAAAGCCTGCGCCACGCTGATCCCCGAGGCTCCCTCGATCTCCGTCGACCATGTCAACGAGTCGATACTCGAACTCGTGCCGCGCCCGCCGGGCTCACCCGACATCGTCCCGATGCGGGCGAAAATGCTTATGGGGCATCAGATCTACGTCAGCGGCGCGCCGTGTCCGATGTGCATGAGCGCCATCTACTGGGCGAGGATCGACGCCGTGCACTTCGGCAGCGACCTTGCGGAGACCAGCAGCATCGGCTTCGACGACGAGTTCCAGTACCGGGATTTCGCCAAGCCCTACGACCAGCGCAGCATCGCCATCCGGCAGTTCCGCCCGGATCTGGCCAAACCCGCCTACGACGCCTGGCGCAATCGGCCCGACAAGCACCCGTACTGAGATGGGAGCCCGACCGGCATGAGCGCCGCGACCGTCGTCACGATCTTCCACCGCAGCGACGACTCCCGGGAATTCAACGCGGTGGTCACCGAACTACGCGCCACCGCGAAACGCGCCACCGATTTCCGGGTGTCCATCCTGGACAGCCCACACCTGGACTGGGGTGTCGCGGTGAGCTTCAGCGACGCGGAGGGCCTGCACGCATGGCTGGACAGCGCGGTGCGCAAGCAGGTGCTGCGTGCGGCGGCCGAGCGCGGGGTGCTCTCTGCCGCAGCGGATCTGGTGATCACCGCCGACGGAGTGCCGCCCGGGATCGGGGTGTTTCGGCATACGGTGGCACGCGGTCACGAAGTCGATTTCGTGACCGCCGAGGCGCAGCTGGCCGAGGCCAGCGCGCGATTCAGCGGGTTCGAAGGCTGCTGTGCCTTTCTCGCCCCGCCGGACGGTTTGGATCGAGAGTCCATGGCGATCTTGCGATTTCGCACCGAGCCGCAACTGGCGGCCTGGTTGCGCTCACCGGAGCGCGATGCGGCGCTGTCGACCCTGCGGTTGAGCCTGAGTCGCGAATTCTCCCTGGTGTCCTCGACGACCGCGTTCGGCACGACGGTGCGTACCGAGAACGGCCGCACCGCCATCACGCCCCGGTGGAAGACGGCGATGCTGATCCTGCTGGTGCTCTATCCCACCGTCATGCTGCTGTCGCGGTTCCTGGGCCCGGTCATCGACCGGTTCGGTGCCGAGCCGTGGCTGGCGATGTGGGTGAGCCAGGTGGTGAGTGTGGCGACCCTGCAGTGGGCCCTGATGCCGTGGGCCGGCCGGCGGTTTCGGCGCTGGCTCGATCCGGTGGACGGTGCGGGCGTGCGTACCTCCACACTCGGCGCGGCGGTGGTGATCGGCGGGTACGTGGCGACCCTGGCCGTGTTCGCCACCGTGCAGTGGCTCCAGTACTGGGACTACGGGCCGTCCTGACGGCGGTGCGTGCGCTTGAGCGTCCAGGCCGGCACCCAGTGCGTCACGGTCCTGGTCTTGGACCCGTAGGCGATTTCGTAGGTCACCAGCCCCCACCAGTCGCCCTGTTCGCACAGCCCCCAGCAGCTCAGCCGGCCCTCGACGACCTTGTGCATCTGCAGGCCGTGCGGGTGGTAGCGCCCGGTTCGGTGCGGTTCACGTGGGAACAGCACGGTGAGGTCGACGAGAACGGCGAGGGGCGGACGCACCGACCGAAACGGCGGCCGCACCGGCTGGCCGTTGTAGCCGATCGATGCGAGCTCGCCCATCGATCGATCATATGTTCGAATGAAGCGGGAAAAACAGATGCCGGAAGGCCCTATCGAACACCCGGGAAAATTTCGTAAACTTGAGCGGAACAGACTCAAGATTGACGGCGTTGTAACTCCCGACAAGCTTTTTCGAGGAAAGAAACGGAGGTGTCGTGGACTCTTTCAACCCGACCACCAAGACCCAGGCGGCCCTGACCGCGGCGTTGCAGGCGGCCAGTGCCGCGGGCAACCCGGAGATCAGGCCCGCCCATCTGCTGTTGGCGCTGCTCACCCAGGCCGACGGCATCGCCGCACCGCTGCTCGAGGCGGTCGGCGTCGACCCGGCGACCATCCGCACGGAGGCGCAGCGTCTCGTCGATCAGTTGCCGACCAGCAGCGGAGCGACCTCGCAGCCGCAGCTCTCGCGCGAGTCGCTGGCGGCCATCACCGCCGCCCAACAGCTGGCCACCGAGATGGACGACGAGTACGTCTCCACCGAACACTTGATGGTCGGCCTGGCCACCGGCGACTCCGACGTCGCCAAGCTGCTCACCGGCCACGGCGCGTCCCCGCAGGCGCTGCGCGACGCGTTCGTCAAGGTGCGCGGTAGCGCCCGGGTGACCAGCGCGGATCCCGAGGCCAGCTACCAGGCCCTGGAGAAGTACTCCACCGACCTGACCGCGCGGGCCCGGGAAGGCAAGCTCGACCCGGTCATCGGCCGCGACAACGAGA
>CAZHUU010000176.1:7684-8629 GCA_964535335.1 uncultured Mycobacterium sp. | reverse complement strand
TCGCCGGGATGGACCGGTTCATCGCCACGGCCATCAGGTTGGTCAGGATCGAACCCGATGCGCCGACGATCATGCCCGCCACGATCATCGCGGTGTTGTTCAGCGCCAAACCTGCTGCGGCGGCAGACAACCCGGTCATCGCGTTGAGCAGCGAAATGACCACCGGCATGTCGGCTCCGCCGATGGGGAACACCACGAACAGCCCCATCACGCCGGCCAGCGCCAGCACCAGCACGATCCACCAGATCGACAGCCCCTTGTTCAGGCCGATGTACACCGCGGCTGCGACGGCGGCGAGCAGCAGCACGATGTTGGCGGCCTGGAAAACCTTGGCGTTCTTGACGAAGGCCTTCTCGACGGCCTTCGGGATGATGTTCTCCTGGAGCTTGGCGAAGGCGACCAGCGAACCCCAGAACGACACCGAACCGATGATCGCCGCGAACAGCGACCCGACCACCAGCGCCACGGTGGGCGACTGGTCCGGCTTGAATCGCGAGAAGCCATCGGTCTCAATGAATTCCGCCCACGCGATGAGCGCGACGGTGCCGCCGCCCACACCGTTGAACAGCGCGACCAGCTGCGGCATCGCCGTCATCTTGGTCTTCTTGGCCGGCGGCACGCCGAGGATCACGCCGATCAGCAGGCCGGCGACGATCAGAATCCAGTTGATCGACGCGGTGTCGCGCACCTTGATCAGGGTGGCCACCACCGCGATGCCCATACCGGTCGCGGCGATCCAGTTGCCGCGCACGGCGGTCTTGGGACCGGTCAGGCCGGACAGACCGAGGATGAACAGTGCGAAGGCGACGATGTAGAGGACGTTGACGACGTAGTTCACTTGGCGTCCACCTGCTCGGCCTTGGGCAGCGCCTTGCGGCTCTTGAACATCCCCAGCATCCGGTCGGTCACCAGGAAGCCGCCGATGACGTTGAGGGTGCCGAACAC
>CAZHUU010000176.1:0-7656 GCA_964535335.1 uncultured Mycobacterium sp. | reverse complement strand
TGGGCACCTTGGAGATGACCGCGAATCCGACGAATCCGGCCAGCACCAGGATGGCGATGTTCGCCAGCAGCTGTTCGTACATCAGGAGGCCTCTTCATGAGAGTGCGTCGCCGCCGGTGCGGCTTCGCGCGTGACACACGAGGCCGCCAGGACCTCGTCGGAGAAGTCGGGCGCCAGCGCGCCGTCCTTGATCAACAGTTCCAGCAGCGAGGTGAGGTTCTTCGAGTACAGCTCGCTGGCGTGCTCGGGCATGGTGGCCGGCAGGTTCAGCGGCGAGGCGATGGTCACCCCGTGCTTGACGACGGTCTGGCCCGGCTCGGTCAGTTCGCAGTTGCCGCCGGTCTCGCCGGCGAGGTCGACCACCACGCTGCCCGGTTTCATCCCCTCCACCGCGGCGGCGGTCACCAGCCGGGGGGCGGGGCGCCCGGGCACCAGCGCGGTGGTGATCACCACGTCGAATCCACCGATGGCCTGCTCGAGTTTCTTCTGCTGCTGGGCGCGCTCGTCCTCGGTCAGCTCGCGGGCGTAGCCGCCCGAGCCCGCCGCCTCGATGCCCAGGTCCAGCCACTGCGCGCCGACCGAGCGGACCTGGTCGGCCACCTCGGGGCGGACGTCGTAGCCGGTGGTGCGCCCGCCGAGGCGCTTGGCCGTGGCCAGCGCCTGCAGGCCGGCCACGCCGACGCCGAGCACCAGCACGCTGGCCGGCTTCACCGTGCCCGCCGCGGTGGTCAGCATAGGGAAGAACCGGGTGGACTCGCTGGCCGCCAGCACCACGGCCTTGTAGCCGGCGACGTTGGCCTGCGAGGACAGCGCGTCCATCACCTGCGCCCGGGAGATCCGGGGAATCGCCTCGACCGCGAAGGCCTGCACGCCGCGCTCCGTCAGCGCACCGATCTGATTGTCGGCGTTGCGCGGCGCCAGGAAGCCGAGCAGGGTCTGGCCCGGCCGCAGCCGCGCGACCTCTTCGGCCGACGGCGGCGCCACCTTGACCACCACATCGGCGGCCCAGGCGTCGCCGATCGTCGCCCCGGCATCGGTGTAGAGCTGGTCGGGAAGCAGCGCTCGCTCCCCCGCACCGGACTCCACCACCACCGAGGCACCGGTGTTGACCAGCGTCGAAACCGCCTTGGGCACCAACGCGACGCGGCGCTCGTCGGCACCGGATTCGGCGACGACGCCCACTGTCACTTGCGTATCAGTCATGAACCCTGCGTTCGCTTCCTAGCGTGGATTTCGTCGGGGAGGACCCCTTTGCTCGTGACACCCTATCCGCTGCCGCCGGGGATCCCCCAAGCCGGAAGCCGCTCCTCCCCCTTTCGGGGGAGGCCTCAGGCGGGCTGCGGGGCGGGGTGGCGCGCGGGCATCCTCACCACGGTCGTGGCACCGCCACCGGGCGTCGGCGCGAACCGCACGGACCCGCCCATCTCCTCGATGCCCACCATCAGCGACGCCAGCCCGATGTGACCGTCGGCGACCTTGCATTCCAGGACGGCGGGGTCGAAGCCGACGCCGTTGTCCACCACGCTCAGCACGACGTCGTCACCCGACTGATGCAGGCCGACGGTGACGCGGGTCGCGCGAGAGTGCTTGTGGGCGTTGGACAACAGCTCGCGTGCGGCCCGATACAGCAACGCCTGAGCCGGCGGCTTGCCCACCTCGTCGACCTTGCAGTCGATGGTGGTGTCCCAGCGCTGCTCGTACTGGCGGACCAGCTCGCGCAGCGCCGGGGCCAGCCCCACCTGCGCGAGCACCTGGGGGTGCAGCGTGGTGACGGTGTTGCGCAGCAGCGCGACGGTGTCACGCATCGCCGCGTCGATCCGGTCGAATCCCTCCGGGGTGGGCCGCTCCCGCAGGTCCTCCAGGTCGAGCCGGGCCGCCAGCAGGTTCTGCAGCGGGCCGTCGTGTAGCTGCTCGGAGAGGCGGCGGTTGTGCCGTTCGTCGGCCTGCATCGACTCGGCGACCAGCCGCCGGCGCACGTCGAGCAGCGCGCGCACCCGCGCGCGGCGGCGTGAGAGTACGTAGCACAGTGCGGTGCTGGCCGCGGTCAGCCACAGCAGGCAACCGACCTGTACGTAGACCACCGAGGGAATGTCGATCATCTTGTCCCGCACGGCGTAGACGATCCACGCGACGAAGTAGCCGGCGGCGGCGCTGATTCCCAGCACCGCGGTGAGTTCGGGGCGGTCCAGGAATGCCACCGTGATCGGCACCATGAAGAAGATCGGCAGCAGCCACACCGTGCCGCCGCCGGAGGCCAGGCACAGCGCCAGCACCGCCAGCACGTCCATCCCGGTGGAGGCCACCCCGAACCACCACCGCACCGGGATGCGCACGACGACCACCAGCCACACCACGGCGAAGGCGGCGTAGAGCAGCAGGACGGCGCCGAAGACGACGGGCAGCCAGTGCTCGACGTCCTGGCTGTAGACCAGCAGCGCGATCAGCGCGATCAGGGGCAGCCGCAGGACCGCGGCCACCCGGACCGGCTCGGTGCTCAGGTAGTCGAGGGTGTGGCGGATCGGGCGGGGCACGTCACTCCAGCAGTCCGCGGCGCATGGCCTCGGCGACCGCGGCGGCCCGATCGCTGACGCCGAGCTTCTCGTAGAGGCGCTGGACGTGGGTCTTGACCGTCGACGGGGCCAGGAACAGCGATTCGGCGATCGCCGGGATGCTGCGGCCGTGGGCGATCATGCCGAGAACCTCTCGTTCCCGGGCGCTCAGCGACGGCCCGGACGGCTCGGCCCGCCGCCGGATCTCGACCGCGAGTCCCGATGCCAGCCGCGGCGCCAGCACGTCGCGCCCCTTGGCGCAGTCCAGGACGGCGTTGACGATCTCCGATCGGGACGAGTCCTTCGGCAGGAAGCCGGCCGCCCCCTGCTGCAGCGCGTGGTAGACGATCTCGGCCTCGTCGTGGGCGGACACCAGCAGCACGCGGGTGGGCAGTTCGTCACGCACCACCGCCGCCGCGACCTCGCCGCCGTCCATCCCGGGCATCTGGTAATCCAGCAGAGCGACGTCGGGCCGGTGTTCCTTGACCATCGCCAGCGCCGACGGGCCGTCCTCGGCCTCGGCCACCACGTCGATCTCCCCGCTGCTGCTCAGCGCCCGGACCAGGCCGTCCCGGAACAACGGATGGTCGTCCCCGACGACCACGCGCACCTTGCGGTTCTCCGACATGGCAGGAGCCTTGCACAGGCGTCCGCCGATCGGTGGACAAACCCTTCATCCCCCGAAGGGGCCGCTCGGCGGACACCGCGGGGTCCCCGAGCGGGTGATAGTCGATGCATGGGCGCGATCGACCGGCCCCCGCAAGACTAGGAGAACGACATGAGCCGCTTCACCCGCCGCCTCACCGCCACAGCCGCCGGACCACTGGTGGCCGCCGGCATCTTCGCCGGCACCCTGGCGGTCGCCGCGCCGGCCGAAGCCAGCCCGCAGGCCGACACCAAGTGCAGCACCATGGCGATGCCGGGTGATGCCACCTCGACCAGCCCCAACCAGCTCAACCCGTTGACCCGCACCGCCCAGGTGAACGCGGCCGGCCCGACGCCCCAGGCCCCGTCCTTCGACATGACCTGCTGACCGATCCCCTCGATGAGCACCGACCCGAACCCGCCGAAAGGGGGCCTATCGACCGAATGACTGACGTATCCACATAACGACGAGGCCCTCCCTGACGGTCATAAGGGAGGGCCTCGTCGTTGACCGGCCCGGTGTCATATCGTGGCGGCATGGATTTCGCCATGTCCGCGAAGGCGGCTGATTACCACAAACGCCTCACCGAGTTCATGGTCGAGCAGGTGTTCCCCGCCGAGAAGTCCTACGACGAGTACCGCGCGGCGGCGGGTCCCGGCGACTTCACCGTGCCCCCGGTGGTCGAAGAGCTCAAGAAGGTGGCCAAGGCCCAGGGCCTGTGGAACCTGTTCCTGCCGCCGGAGTCCGGGCTGACCAATCTGGAGTACGCGCCGCTTGCCGAACTCACCGGCTGGAGCACCGAGATCGCGCCGGAGGCCCTCAACTGCGCCGCCCCCGACACCGGCAACATGGAGACCCTGCACCTGTTCGCCACCGAGGAGCAGGGCAAGCAGTGGCTCGGGCTCGGGCTGGGCGGCGAGATCCGCAGCGCGTTCTCGATGACCGAGCCCGCGGTGGCCTCCAGCGACGCCCGCAACATCCAGACCGCCATCACCCGCGACGGCGACGACTACATCATCAACGGCCGCAAGTGGTGGACCTCGGGCGCCAACGACCCGCGCTGCGAGATCCTCATCGTGATGGGCCGCACCAACCCCGACGCGGCGTCGCATCAGCAGCAGTCGATGATCCTGGTGCCGATCGACACCCCGGGGGTCACGCTGGTGCGCTCGACGTCGGTGTTCGGCTGGCAGGACCAGCACGGGCACGCCGAGGTGATCTACGACAACGTGCGGGTGCCCGCGTCCAACCTGCTGGCCGAGGAGGGCATGGGCTTCGCGATCGCCCAGGCCCGGCTGGGCCCGGGCCGCATCCACCACTGCATGCGCGCGATCGGGGTGGCCGAACGCGCGCTGGCGCTGATGGTCGACCGTGCCCGCACCCGGATCGCGTTCGGCAAGCCGCTGGCCGAGCAGGGCATGGTGCAGCACGCGGTCGCGCTGTCCCGCAACGAGATCGACCAGGCCCGGCTGCTCTGCGAGAAGGCCGCCTGGACCATCGACCAGCACGGCAACAAGGAAGCCCGCAACCTGGTGGCGCAGATCAAGGCGGTGGCCCCGCAGATGTCCTGCAATGTCATCGACCGGGCCATCCAGGTGCACGGCGGCGCGGGCGTCAGCGACGACTTCCCGCTGGCCCGGATGTACGGCTGGCAGCGCGCGATGCGGATCTTCGACGGTCCCGACGAGGTGCACCTGCGCAGCATCGCCCGGGCCGAATTGGGCAGTGAGCCAAGCGCTGTCGCCGCGGCGGCGATCCGGGGATGAGCGGACGGCAACTGTCCGGCGCCTGGAACTTCCGGGACATCGCCGAGAGCACGGGATTGCGTCCCGGCCGGTTCTTCCGATCCAGTGAGCTCAGCGGGCTCGACGACTCCGGACGGGATGCCTTCCGCCGCCTGGGAATCACCGACGTCGCCGACCTGCGCTCTCCGCAGGAGGTGGAACGCCGGGGCCCCGGTGCGGTGCCCGACGGTGTCGTCGTGCACCTGCTGCCCTTCCCCGACCTGTCGAACACCGGCACCGAGGCACCGCACGAGACCAGTTGGCAGAAGCTGATGACCGAGAAGCCCGACGACGAGGACGTCGAAGTCGCGGCCGAACGGTTCATGACCGAGGAGTACCAGAAGTTCCCCGTCCTGGGCGGGGCGCAGCGTGCTGTGCGGCAGGTGTTTTCGCTGCTGGGTTCGGGGCGGCCGGTGATCACCCACTGCTTCGCCGGCAAGGACCGCACCGGCTTCACGGTGGCGGTGGTGCTCGAGTCCATCGGGGTGCCGCGCGACGCGGTGCTCACGGATTTCCTGCGCAGCAACGACGCCGTTCCCCAACTGCGCGAGCACATCGTCGAGACCATCCGCAGTCGCACCGGCGAGACGGACGAGGTGATGACCTTCGCCGAGGCGCGGCTGACCGGGGGCGTGCTCGGGGTGCGCGAGGAGTATCTGGCGACTGCGCGCCGCACCATCGACGAGAACTACGGCGGACTCGACGGCTTCCTCGAGGTCGCCGGCGTCACTGCCGATGACGTGAAGCGCGCACGCACCGAGTTACTGGGTTAGCAGCAGCCCGATCACCCACGCCGCGGTGGCGGTCAGGCCACCCGCCAGCTCGACGCCGACCGACAACGCCACCCCCTTGACGGCGTGGACGGTGGACGCCCAGGCCCGCCGCTGATCGCGCCGGTGCACGAGCTCGGCCAGGTAGACACCTAGCACGAACCCGGCCACCAGGCCGACCACCGGGATCACGAAGAAGCCGATCACACCCAGCACCGCACCGGCACCCAGGCTCACGCCGCTGACCTCGGCAGCCCGCATGCGCCGCACCGGCCACAGGTACTTGACCAGCAAGCTGGCCCCGATCACGACCGTCACCACGGCGAGCACCACCCAGGACACCAGGTTGCGCTCGAGCACGGCCCACACCGCGATCGCCGCGTAGACCAGCAGCGTGCCGGGGAGCAGCGGAACGATGATGCCGATCAGTCCCACGGCGATCGCCAGCGCGACCAGAACGATCCCGCCGGTGCTCACCCGGTCGAACCTACCGGCCCGCGGGGAAGGTCAGCCGAGGGAGAACTTGGCGTGCTCGGCGGCCGACAGGTCGTCGATCTGGGACCAGTGTGCGGCCACGTCATCGACGGTGGGCACGTGGTCGAAGGTGACACCCTCGTTCTGGAACAGCGCGGCCCGCTGGACCTTGCCGCCACCGACGATGAACACCGAAGCGGTATCGGGCACCTCCTCGGTGCACAGGTAGGCCACCACCGGCGCGACGTACTCCGGGGTGAGCTTCTTGAACACCTCGGGCGGCAGGATGTCCTCGGTCATGCGGGTCGCCGCGATCGGGGCCAGGGCGTTGGCCTTGATGTTGTACTTGGCGCCCTCCTGGGCCAGCGTGTTGATCAGCCCGACCAGGCCGAGCTTGGCGGCGCTGTAGTTGGCCTGGCCGAAGTTGCCGAACAGCCCACTGGTGGAGGTGGCCACGACGATGCGGCCGTAGCTCTGCTCGCGGAAGTGCGGCCAGGCGGCACGGATGACATTGTAGCCCCCGTAGAGGTGCACCTTGAGCACCGAGTCCCAGTTCTCGAACGGCATCTTGTGGAAGGTACCGTCGCGCAGGATGCCGGCGTTGCTGACGACGCCGTCGATCTTGCCGAACTCCTCGAGGGCGGTCTTGACGATGTTCTCGGCGCCCTCGGATTCGGCGACGCTGTCGTAGTTGGCAACCGCGCGTCCCCCGGCCTGCTTGATCTCGGCGACCACCTGGTCGGCCATCGAATGGCCGGCGCCGGTGCCGTCGCGTGCCCCGCCGAGGTCGTTGACCACGACGCTGGCGCCCTCGCGGGCCAGCGTCAGGGCGTACTCGCGACCCAGACCACCTCCGGCGCCCGTGACGACGATGACCCGATCCGCAACTCCCGGCATGAGCTTCCCTTTCTGAGGCCTTCCGATGGGTGGGCCGTGACGACGCCACCCGGCGTTGGCCATCGTAACCAGCGAGCCGATCGACCGATCAGGCCGGTTGGGAGTGCCCACCTGCGCGCCGACTCCGCGTGAAGCGCGCCGCTACTGCGAGCCGAGCCGCTCCCCGATGACGAAGGTGGCGAAGGCATTCGGTTCATCACCCATCGGAAGGTCGACCCACCGGCCCAGCCGGCGCATCTCGTCCACCGACGGCACTCCCGAGGCCGTCCAGCCGTGCGAGTTGAGCCATTCGGTGACGTCCGCCCGGTCGGGGTCGTTGTAGGTGAGCTCACCGATGTCGATCCTGCGGTCGAAGCCGAGTTGGTCGGCGAACTTCTCGAAGCGCTCCCGCATCTCCTCGCGCCTGCTCTCGTCGCGATGGGCGACGGCCTCGGCCGACACCCGGCTGCCCGGCGCGCTCAGCTCGGTGATCTGTTCGAAGAGCCGGTCCTGGGCGTCGGCGGGCAGGTACATCAGCAGGCCCTCGGCCAGCCACG
>CAZHUU010000175.1:0-8663 GCA_964535335.1 uncultured Mycobacterium sp. | reverse complement strand
CAGCTGCGCCGCGAACGCCTCGGCGGCGTTGTTGTACTCAGTGGCCTTGGCGGCGTCGCCGGCGGCGGTGGCCTGGTCGGCCAGTGTCAGCGCCTGGCGCACGTTGACCTGCAGCTTCTCGATGTCGGCTAGCTGGCGGTTGAGCCGCATCTCGAGCTGACGCTGGTTGCCGATCACCTGTGCGGCCTGCTGGGTCAGCGCCTGGTGGGTGCGCTGCGCCTCCTCAATGGCCTGCTGGATCTGCACCTTGGGATCGGCGTATTCGTCAACCTTGGAGTTGAACAGCGCCATCAGGTACTTCCACGCCTTGACGAACGGATTGGCCATCAGTAGCTCCGCCTTCGAATCGAGTGCCGCATTACAGTCGCCGCCCAATTTATCGGTTCGACAACTCCCACCACACCGTTGTGGGAATGTCGCCCCCGGGACCGGTGGGGGTGACGGGTCAGGCGACCGCCATCACGACAGGCTGAGGGATTACCACCTTGGTGGTCACGTCAATCCTGGCGCCGGTCTCCCGGGGGACGGCGCTGAGCGCGGTCACCCGCTCCTGGTGCGCCAGCCGCTCACCCGCATCGGTCAACACCCGCGACAGCGGGACCTCCAGGGCGGTGCAGATGGCGCCCAGCAACTCGCTGGACGCCTCCTTGCGGCCCCGCTCCACCTCGGAGAGGTAGCCGAGGCTCACCCGCGCCGAGTCGGAGACCTCGCGCAGGGTTCGCCCCTGGGAGGTGCGGGCACGACGCAGCACGTCACCGATCACCTCACGCAGCAGTACCGCCATCGCGCTGTCCTCCTCCACTAGTCGCAGCACTACTGCAACGCCCCGGTGGGTTCAGTTGGTTCCCGGATCCGCCGATCCGGCGACCTTCGCCGCCAGCAGGGCTATCGCCCGGCGCACCGCACCGAGCCGAATGTCCCACCGCGAACCGCCGAGGTGCAGTTCGGCGACCTCGGTGGGCCCGCTCTCCGGCGGGCCGGCCAGCCCCAGGAAGACGGTTCCGACGGGGTGCCCACCGTGCGGATCCGGGCCGGCCACGCCGGTCAGGCCCACTCCCCAGGTGGCCTGGCAGCGGTCGCGGGCACCCTCGGCCAGGGCCTTCGCGGTGGGCGCGGCAACCGGACCCACCTTGTCGAGCAGTTCCCGGGGGACCCCGGCCAGTGTGATCTTCGTCTCCACGGTGTAGGTGATCAGCCCGCCACGCAGCACCACGCTGGGGCCGGGGACGCCGGCCACCGTCGCCGCCAGCAGACCGGCGGTCAGCGATTCCGCGGTGGCCACCGTTTGACCTCGTGCGGTCAGCGCCGCCACCAGATCGCGGGCGTGCTCGTCGATCAGCGGATCGTCAGCCGGCAAGGCGTTCCCGGGAGTTCTTCACCGCCGAGACGACGTAGTCGATGCCGGTGATCACCGTCAGGACGATCGCCGCCCACATCACCACCCAGGCCACCGTCAGCCACTGGGACGGCCAGTTGTGCAACGGAAGGATGAAGAGCCCGATGGCGATGGCCTGCACCAGGGTCTTCAGCTTGCCGCCGTGGCTGGCCGGGATGACCCCGCGGCGCAGCACCGCGAACCGCAGCACGGTGATGCCGATTTCGCGGACCAGGATCACCACCGTCACCCACCAGGGCAGATCGCCGAGCATGGACAGCCCGATCAGCGCGGCCCCGATGAGCATCTTGTCGGCGATCGGGTCGGCCAGCTTGCCGAACTCGGTGACCATGTCGTAGGTCCGCGCCAGCGAGCCGTCCAGCCGGTCGGTGATGACGGCCACCGCGAAGATGACGAATGCGGTTATCCGGCTTGCCGATTCATGGCCGTCGCCGGCGAACAGGAAGAGCAGGAAGATCGGGACCAGGACAAGGCGCACCCCGGTGAGCACGTTGGCGATGTTGGCCACCCGCACACGCGGGACAGCCGGATCGCTCTCGGGTTGTCCCGACACGAGCATCACAATATCGGTTGGCGGTCCCCCGGCTTGCGACAGATACTCTGCACCCGTGGCCGGACCGCACGAAACAGCCAGTGTCGACGTGGTGGTTCGTCGCGCCCGCACCTCGGACGTGCCGGACATCAAACGCCTCGTCGACACCTACGCCGGCCGGATTCTGCTGGAGAAGAACCTGGTCACGCTGTACGAGGCGGTGCAGGAGTTCTGGGTGGCCGAACTCGACGGCGAGGTCGTCGGCTGCGGGGCGTTGCACGTGTTGTGGTCGGATCTCGGCGAGATCCGCACCGTCGCGGTGGACCCGAAGGTCAAGGGCCACGGCATCGGACACATCGTCGTCGACCGGTTGCTCGAGGTCGCCCGTGAGTTGCAGCTGAAGCGGTTGTTCGTGCTGACCTTCGAGACGGAGTTCTTCGGCAGGCACGGGTTCACCGAGATCGAGGGCACCCCGGTCACCGCCGAGGTGTACGAGGAGATGTGCCGCTCCTACGACATCGGTGTCGCGGAGTTCCTGGACCTGAGCTACGTCAAACCCAACATCCTGGGCAACACTCGGATGCTGTTGGTGCTCTAGCGCTCAGCCCGCGCGCACCCGGGTTCCCGCGGTGCCGCCGACGATCTTGGCGATGTCGGCCAGCGAGCCGATGACGGCCTCGTTCTTGGTGTCGGTGGCGAAGCCGCAGGCGGCGGCCACCTTGGGTCCCATCGAACCGGCCGGCAGGTTCATCTCCACGATCTCGTCGACGATGACCGCACCCAGCCGGGCCTGCTCGGGAGTCCCCCAGCCGGTGTAGACCCCGTCCACGTCGGTGGCGATCACCAGCAGGTCGGCCTCGAGTTGCTCGGCGAGCAGCGCGGCCGCCAGATCCTTGTCGATGACGGCCTCGACCCCGCGCAGCGTGCCGTCCTTGCCGTACATCGTCGGGATACCGCCGCCGCCGGCACAGATCACGATGACCCCCTGCTCGACGAGCATCCGGATGGGTCGGATCTCGAAGATCCGCTGCGGCTTGGGGCTCGCGACCACCCGCCGCCACTTGTCGCCGTCCGGGGCGATCGCCCAACCGTGCTCGGCGGCCAACCGCTCGGCGGTCTCCTTGTCGTACACCGGACCGATCGGCTTGGTCGGGTGGGCGAAGGCCGGGTCGTCGCCGTCGACCTCGATCATGGTTAGGACGGTGGCGAAGGGCTGCTCGAAGGGCAGCAGGTTGCCGAGTTCCTGTTCGATGACGTAGCCGATCATCGCCTCGGTTTCGGCGCCCAGGACGTCGAGCGGATAGGGGTCGACGGACTCGTAGGCCAGATCCTGCAGCGCCAGCAGCCCGACCTGGGGCCCGTTGCCGTGCGCGATGACGATCTCGTTGCCCGGCGCGATCGACGCGATGCGTTCGGCGGCCAGCCGAATGTTGGCCCGCTGGTTCTCGGCGGTCATCGGCTGCCCGCGTTGCAGCAGCGCGTTACCGCCGAGGGCGATGACGATCCGCACCGTGGGCGCCCTTATGCCAACGCGGCCACGAGGACCGCCTTGATGGTGTGCATCCGGTTCTCGGCCTGCTCGAAGCAGATGTTGACCGGGCTTTCGAAAACCTCCTCGGTGACCTCGATGCCGTCCTTCAACTTCGGGTACTGGGCGGCGATCTGGGCACCCACCTTGGTCTCCGAGTTGTGGAAGGCCGGCAGGCAGTGCATGAATCGCACCCGCGGATTACCCGCCGCGGCAATCAGTTTCGAGTTGACCTGGAACGGCATCAGTTCGTCGATGCGCTCGGCCCAGCTCTCGATCGGCTCGCCCATCGATACCCACACGTCGGTGTGGATGAAGTCGACGCCCTTGACCGCCTTCTTCGGATCGTCGGTGATGGTGATCCGCGCACCGGACTGCTCGGCGAAGTCCTCGCACATCTTGACATGTTCCTCGGCCGGCTGCAGATGCTTGGGCGCGCCGATGCGAACGTCCATGCCGAGCTTCGCCCCGACCAACAGCAGCGAGTTCGCCATGTTGTTGCGGCCGTCGCCGACGTAGGCATAGGCGATGTCGTGCAACGGCTTCGCGCTGTGCTCGGTCATGGTCAGCACGTCGGCCAGCATCTGGGTGGGGTGGTATTCGTCGGTCAGGCCGTTGAAGACGGGGACACCGGCATACTTCGCCAGTTCCTCCACGATGCCCTGCCCGGCACCGCGGTACTCGATGGCGTCGTACATCCGGCCCAGCACCCGCGCGGTGTCTTTCATCGACTCCTTGTGCCCGATCTGCGAGGAACTCGGGTCGATGTAGGTGACATGCGCCCCCTCGTCGTAGGCCGCCACCTCGAACGCACACCGGGTGCGGGTGGAGGTCTTCTCGAAGATCAGGGCGATGTTCTTGCCCTTGAGGCTCTCCCTGGTGTCACCGGAGTACTTGGCCCGCTTGAGGTCTCGGGCCAGGTCGATCAGGTACAGCAGGTCGCGCTCGCTGTGGTGGACCAGGCTCAACAGGTCCCGGTTGGTCAGGTTGAACGGCATGGCAGATCGTCCTCTCGCTAGTCGTAGGCGGGGTCGCGCAGGATGGGGCAGGTCATGCAGCGGCCACCGCCGCGGCCGCGGCCGAGTTCACTGGCATCAATGGTGATGACCTCGATGCCGGCCTTGCGTAATGCCGTGTTGGTCAACGTGTTCCGGTCGTAACCGATCACCACGCCGGGCTCGACGGCAACCACGTTGTTCGCGTCATTCCACTGCTCGCGCTGGATACCGTAGATGTCCCCGGCGGTCTCGACGACCGTGAAGTTCACCCCGAGGGCATCCCCGACCACCTCCACGAGGCCCTTGTTCTCCACCTCGACCGTCAGCCCGGCCGGAGCCTTGCCGTCCGGCCGCAGGCTGATCGCCCGGGCGTTGTCGATCACCGGGCCGTAGGCGGTGAGCACGTCGGTGTTGCAGAAGGTGAAGACGGTGTCCAGGTGCATCGCCGCCCGCGACCGGGGCAGGACGGCGATGATGACCCGTTCGGCGGCACCGGCTTCGAACAGGTTCTGCGCGACCTTGACGATGGCCTGGCGAGAGGACCGCTCCCCCATGCCGATCAGGACGGTGCGCTTGCCGATCGGCATGACGTCACCGCCTTCGAGGGTCATCGCCCCGTAGTCGCGCGGTTCGCCGTCGGGGTCACCGAGCCAGACCTCGTAGTCGGCGCCCGCGAAGGCCGGATGGAACTTGTAGACCGCGGTGGTCAGCAGGGTCTCCTGCCTGCGGGCCGGCCAGTACATCGGATTGAGCGTGACGCCGTTGAAGATCCACGACGAGTTGTCGCGCATGAACTGGGTGTTGGGCAGCGGCTTGATGACGAAACCGGTGTGACTGATTTCGCCGAACGCCGTGGTGAACGGTCCCGCGACCGCCTTGGGCACCTCGTGGAACGGGATACCGCCGATCAGCAGTTCGGCGAGTTGCTTCGCCGCCATCTCGTCGAGCCACGGCCGCACTTCCTTGGCGATCCCGGGGCCGACCTGCTCGGGAGTGATCTTGCGGTCCAACAGCCAGCCGCGGGCGGTGGGGTCGCCGACGATGTCTTCGAGCAACTCGTCGAGTTCGAGCACCTCCACTCCGCGGTCCTCCATCTTGGCGACGAAGTCGAAGTGGTCCCGACGAGCCTGCTGCACCCACAGCACGTCGTCGTAGAGCAGATCCTCGGCGGTGTCCGGGGTCAGCCGGTCGTGCGCCAGCCCCGGCGGGCACACCAGCACCCGGCGCAGCTTGCCGATCTCCGACCAGACCCCCACCCGTGCTTCGTTAGCCATGACGTCCCCTCTCTAACCCTCTCCGACCGTTTGCCTCAGAAGACTCGGATGTCGCCGGTGACGATTCCGTACAACCCGAATGCCGCGGCCACCGCGACGACGGCGAAGATGATCCACTCCGGCTTGGTGAAGACCTGCAGTGCCTTCTCCCGCCGGGCCCAGACGAACAGGATGCTGCCCACGAAGTAGGCGACCGCGCCGGTGAGCAGATACTCCAGGCCGCCGGCGTAGACCAACCAGATCGCGTAGATCAGCGAGATGGCCCCGATGACCAGATCCCGGGTGCGGCCCTGCCCGTCGCCGTAGGTCTCGCCGCGCACCGCGAGCAACAACTGGTAGGCCGCCGACCACAGGTACGGCAGCAGGATGAGCGAAGTGGCCAGCAGCACCAGGCCGAGGTAGGTACTGCTGGCGAACAGCGTGAGGATCAGCACCACCTGGATGCATCCGTTGGTGAGCCACAGTGCGGCGGCGGGTGATCCGTGCGCGTTCTCCCGGCCGAACACCTCGGGCATCACCGCGTCCTGGGCCGGTATGCGCAGGATCTCGGCGCACAACAGCACCCAGGCGATCAACGCGCCGAGCAGCGAGATGATCAGGCCGATGGAGATGAAGCCGGCTCCCCAGGCACCGACCTGCTGTTCCATCAGGCCGGCCATCGACGGGTCGGGCAGGCCGGCCAGTCTGGCCTGTTCCATCAGACCGTAGGACAGGAAGTTCACCGCGAGCAGCAGGGCCAGCACCGCCAGGAATCCGATGACGGTGGCGCGGCCGACGTCCTTGCGTTTGCGGGCGCGCTGCGAGTACACCGCCGCGCCTTCGATGCCGATGAACACCCAGACGGTGACCAGCATCATGTTCCGCACCTGATCGACGGTGCTGCCCAACGGGTTTCCGTCGACCTGGGTGTGGTGACCCCAGAAATCGGCGGTGAACACCCCGGCCTTGAATCCGACGATCGCGATGCCGATGAAGGTGAGGATCGGGACGATCTTGGCGATGGTGACGATCACGTTGACGAAGGCGGCGGTCTGCACGCCGCGCAGGGTCAGGAAGTGCACGATCCACAACAGGATCGAGGCGCCGATGATGGCCGGCAGCGTGGTGCCGCCCTCGAACTGCGGGAAGAAGTAGCCCAGCGTGGAGAACAACAGCACCAGGTAGGCAACGTTGCCCATCCATGCCGAGGCCCAGTAGCCGAACGCCGAGGTATAGCCGATGTAGTTGCCGAAGCCGGCCCGGGCGTAGCCGTAGACACCACCGTCGACCTCCGGCTTGCGTTCGGCCAGCGTCTGGAACACGAACGCCAGCATCAGCATGCCGACCCCGGTGATCACCCAGCCGATCAGCAGCGGCCCGGGTGCGGCGCTGCCGGCCATCTGCGAGGGCAGGGCGAAGATCCCGCTGCCGACCATGGAGCCGACGACGATCGCGATCAGGGCGGCCAGTCCGAGGCCGGCTTTCGCCGCCGACCGGCCTGCCGAGGGCTCCGTTACCTGGGTGCTCTCGGACATGCTGCCTCCCCTGACGTCGTTGTCTACGACCCAAGGTAGTAGGCGCCCGCGCGCCCGAAAGCCTATTCGACAGAAATTATCGGATGCGTCAGAACCCGCAATGGCGGCGTGCAGAATCCTGCACGTGACCGCCGCCGACACCGTTGACGATTCCGTTGCGTCGACAAAGAAAGTCAACCACCGGTGACATGCCACGCTTCCCCACCAGCGTCAACGCGCGCGGTACGCCGGTTTCGGCGCTGTTCATGGTCACCGGATACGTCCAGGCGATACTCATCGTGCTGCTGTTCGTCTCGGAGGCAATGGATTTCGTCCTCGACCTGACCGCCGCCCTGGCGGTGATCCCCTACCTGCTGGCCGCCGCCTATGCGGTCAAACTCACCCTCCCCGGGGAAACCCACGCCGACAACCGATCCCGGCGCACCGACATGGCGATCGCGTTCGTGGCGATGGCCTACACCGCGTTCCTGGTATACGCGGCCGGCCCCAAACACCTGCTGCTGTCGTGTCTGCTCTATGCGCCGGCCGCGGCGCTGTACGTCCGGGCGCGCCGGGAACACCGGGCCCGGGTCTTCACCGCGGCGGAGGGGCTGCTGTTCGGTGTCATCGCGGTCGGTGCGGTGCTCGCGGTCGTGCTGCTGTCTACCGGCCGGATGAGCCTGTAGCCGCTAGTCCTCGTCGTCGGCGCCCGCGTCGCCGCGGATCAACATCAGCGTCGCCGCCAGCTCGTCCGGTTTGACCAGCACCTCGCGGGCCTTCGAGCCTTCCGAGGGCCCGACGATGTTGCGGGTCTCCATCAGGTCCATCAACCGGCCGGCCTTGGCGAAGCCGACCCGCAGCTTGCGCTGCAGCATCGAGGTCGAACCGAACTGGCTGGACACCACGAGCTCGACGGCCTGCAGGAAGACGTCCATGTCGTCGCCGATGTCGGGATCGACGTCGGTGCGTTCCCCGGTGGGCTTGGCGGTGGTGACGCCGTCGGTGTACTCCGGCTCGGCCTGGTCCTTGCAGGCCTGCACGACGGCGTGGATCTCCTCGTCGGTGATGTAGGCGCCCTGCAGCCGCAGGGGCTTGCCGGCGCCCATCGGCAGGAACAGCCCGTCGCCCATGCCGATCAGCTTCTCCGCGCCCGGCTGGTCCAGGATCACCCGGCTGTCGGTCAGCGACGACGTCGCGAACGCCAGCCGGGACGGGACGTTGGTCTTGATCAGACCGGTCACCACGTCGACCGACGGGCGCTGGGTGGCCAGCACCAGGTGGATACCGGCCGCACGGGCCTTCTGGGTGATCCGCACGATCGCGTCCTCCACGTCGCGCGGGGCGGTCATCATCAGGTCGGCCAACTCGTCGACGATGGCGATGATGTAGGGATACGGCTTGTACACCCGCTCGCTGCCCAGCGGCGTGGTGATCTGACCCGA
>CAZHUU010000174.1:8542-8814 GCA_964535335.1 uncultured Mycobacterium sp. | reverse complement strand
CCTTCTCACCGCTGCACTTGGTGGCGATCAGCTTCTTGATCCGTTCCTCCAGGCCGTAGTGCCGCAGGCAGGTCGGGCACTCGTCCAGATGGTGCTGGAGCCGTTCCCGCGTCTCGGCGGTCACCTCACCGTCGAGCAGCAGCGACACCTCGGCCACCACGGCCGCGCAGTCGGGATGATCGGGATCGATCGGGCCGACCGGCGGACGCCAGTTCTCATCGCTCATGACGACACCTCTTCCGGCGTGTCCTCCTGCTGGCCGCGCGATCCCC